>DATBFY010000567.1:0-1707 GCA_036558265.1 Tepidisphaeraceae bacterium
TCAGCCCGACGAATGCTGGTCGGTATCGCCGAGCGCTGAGTCATCGTCCGCCGGCGCGGCCGGAAGCTTGTCCTTCGCCGGACTCCGCGAGCCGCCTTCGGCCCCGGGCTCCTCGGGCTTGTCTTCCGGCTTGTCGGCTTCCTGGTTGCGAGTATCAGCGTCTTGATTCATCCCCTGCTGGCTACCCTTCGCCGAGCCGCACAAACCGATCGGCGCATCGGCGGTGCGGGTCGCGTTGTCACCGAAAACGTGGCAGCACGTGCTCTCTGTAAGCGGCGAAGAACGCTTCCTGGTCAGGCCCGATCTGGTTGATATAGAGCTCGTCGAATCCGGCGTCCGCGTATGCCTGGATCGCCTCAACGTGCTCGTCGACGTCGGGGCCGCAGGGGATGTCTTCGGCGAGCATCTCCTTGGTGACCAGCTCTGCGGCCTGCTCGAAGTGCTCGGGCGTGGGCAGCACCTGGGCCAGCTCCCCTGGTAGGCCTTCGTTGGGCCATAGGCGGTAGACGGTGTCGCGCGCGCTGTCGGCGTCGTCGCTCCAGCACACCTTCAGGCCGCCTTGGACGACCTTCTCGTTGCCGGCGGCGGAGCGAAAGCGCTCGACTGATTCAGCGTCGGGGCCGACGGTGCAGTATCCATCGCCGATCCGGGCCGCGAGCTCGAGTGACTTGCTGCCAAATCCCGAGACCACGATCTCAGGCGGCTTTGACGGCAGGTCGTAGACGCGGCAGTGCTCGATCCGGTAATGGCGCCCGCGATGGTCTTGGACGCCTCCTTGCCACAGGGTCCGGATGACCTCGATTGCCTCTTCCAGCATCTCGAGTCGCTCGTCGGCGCCTGGCCAACGGTCGCCGAATATGTGTTCGTTGAGGGCCTCCCCGCTCCCCAGGCCCAGTCGAAAGCGGTCATCGAGCAGGACCGCAGAGGTGGCCGCCGCCTGCGCGATCACGGCGGGATGAATCCGCATCGTCGGGCAGGTCACCGCCGTCGTTACTCCCATTCCGGGGACAGCCGCGGCGATGGCGCCGATCGTGGACCAAACGAACGGGCTGTGGCCCTGCGCATCGTTCCACGGGTGGTAGTGGTCGGATATCCAGAGGTCCTGAAAGCCCGCCTGCTGGGCCATGACCGCCTGGGCCACGAGATCCTTGGGGCCCCATTCTTCGCTGGATAGGAAGTAACCGAGTTTCATGGGCCTATGGGTTGAAGACGACCTTGACCATGCCCTGCTCCTTCTTTTGAAAGTGCTCGTAGGCGTCGGGGGCCTCTGAGAGCGGCAGGTGGTGGGTGGCGAATGAGTCGACGCCCAGTGGATCGCCGTTGGCGAGCAGCGGCATGATGTCGTCCACCCACGCCTTGACGTTGGCCTGGCCCTGGCGGACCTGGATCTGCTTGTCGAACAGCTGCAGCGTCGGCAGTGGGTCGGCAGCGCCCCCATAGACGCCGCTGAGTGAGATCGTCCCGCCGCGGCGGACGATCTCGATCCCTGAGTACAGCGCGGCTAGCTTCGACACGCCTAGGTTCTCCATCATCGGTTGGGCCAGCTTGTCGGGAAGCAGGCCGGCGAGCTTGTGCGCGAACCCGGCCACCGGCGAACCATGCGCCTCCATCCCAACCGCGTCGATCACGGAGTCTGGCCCGCGCCCGTCGGTCATCTCACGGATCGTTCCGGGCAGATCTTCGTGCTCTGTGAGGTCGACCACCTCG
>DATBFY010000568.1:0-24556 GCA_036558265.1 Tepidisphaeraceae bacterium
TGTAGGTCTTGAGGCCCGGGTTCTGCGGGTCGTTGACGATCGTGGCGACAAAGCCGTCGTTCTGAATGATCGCGTTGGCGGCGCTGGTGGCCAGGGCGGTGGAGAGGCCGTTGACGGTCTCGTTATGACCCGCCAGGTCCAGGATGCCTTGGTTGTTGCCGGGTCCCCAGATGAGGTTTCCCTTGCCGATGCCGTTGGGGATGACCTCGTCGTTGCCCAGCCGCAGCTTGGTGGTGCCCCCGCCGGAGATGAAGGTGGTGTTGCCGCTCCAGTCGTTGCCGGTGTTGCTCAGGACGAAGTTGGTGGGGATGCTGACGGCCGAGCCGATGTCGAGGTTGTATTTGCCGGTGATGCGGCCGGAGATCAGGTGGCTGGGGTCGACGTAGAGCGTCGTGCCGTCGGGGTTGATGGCGGGGTAGGTGTCATTGGTGTTGGCGAAGTTGGCCTGGCTGGCGCTGGCGCCGCCAATCCGCGCGTCGCCGCCTAGGGTGATCTGTCCGGAGAGGACGGCCTTACCGCCCAGTCGGATAGCGCCGATGCCCTCCTGGTTGGTGCCGTTGCCGGAGATGGTCATGTCGTTGGTGATCGGGGCGTTCTGGGCGGTGTTGGCGAGGGCGCCGGGAATCGCGCCGCGCCCGGTGTACAAGGTCCCGCTGTTCACGCCGGAGACGAAGAGATAGCCGCCGGGTGCGATGGTGACACGGCCGGTGCCCAGGCCGTCGGGATTGGCCGAGCCAACCTCGCTGCCGGCGAGCTGAAATCGCCCCTGGTTGATGAAGATGCCGCCGGAGAACGTGTTGTGGCCGTCGATCTTGACGGAGGCGACGCCGGTCTTGATCAGGGTGACCGCGCCGGTGCCGTTGTCCACAATATTGGCTTCGATGTTGAGGTTGCCCTGACTGCCGGAGTTGTGGGCCAGGGTCAGGACGATCTCGCCGGGCGTGTTGGGGTTGGGCCCACCGGCCGTGAGATTGCCGACCCCGGACGATCCCTGCGCCCCGTTGCCGCTCTGCACGCCCCCGCTGCCCCCGATATAGAGCTGATTATTGCCTATATTCTGCTTGAAGATGCCGCCGTAGACCCCCAGGCGCAGCGTGTTGCCGGTGCCGATCGTCAGCGTGTTGTCGGCGCCGTTGGTGGTAAAGGCGACGGTGTTGATGTCGGTCGTCGTGCCGGCGCCCTCGTTGTCCACGCGCATCTCGCTGGGGGTGGACGGGCCAGTGAACTTCAGGTTCTTGTCAGCGTCGGCGACGACGGCGGCGTTCTTGCTCAGCAGCGTGGCGTCGGTGCCATCGTAGGTGGGCGCGGCGACGTAGCCGTTGTACGCGACGATGTTGCCGCTGGCGTCCACGGTGGCCCAATCGGTGCCGAGCGTGATGCCGCGCTGCACGTTGGGGGTGCCGGCCACGGCCCAGCCGCCTAGGATGCCGTTGGTCGTCGCGACCGACGTGGTCGTGGTCACGGTGCCGGCGGTCGTGGACGGACTCGTCGGGATGACGACGGTGCCGCCGACCGTGTGCGTCAGCGCGCCCAGGTTCAACGTCGCGTTGCCGCCGGTCCCTTTGGTCACGTTGATGACCGAGCCGTAGATGTCGATGTTGGTGCCGGCGAAGGTCTGGATGTTGTTGGCGCCGGCCTTGCCGGTCAGGGTCAGCGTGGCGTTGTTGTTCTGTCCCAGGCCCGCCGTCGCGCCGCCCAGGACCAGGGTGGAACTGGGGGAGATGATGTTGCTCGCCGGCGCCGCGGCGTCACCGAAGTTGAGCGTCAGCGTGCCGTTCTTCACGAGCGTCGGGCCGGTGTAGGTGTTGGCGCCCGCGAGGGAGAGATTGCCGAAGCTGATCTTGGTCAGGCCGCCTGTGCCGGATCCGTTGTTGGCGATCACGCCGCCGTAGGTGAGGGTGGTGCCGGTGGTGACGTCGAAGGTCCCCGCGCCGCTGCCGGCGGTGGGGCCCAGGGCGATGCCCCGGTTGGCGCCCAGGGTGAAGCTGGCGGTGTTGCGCAATGTGCCGCCGTTGATCACGATCGCGCCGGGCGTGGGCGAGGCGAGCGTGCCGCCGAGGTTGGCGTCCGAGGCGACGCTGACGACGCCGGCGTTGATCGACAACGGGCCCGTGAAGGTGTTGGTGCCAGTCAGCAGGAGCGTGCCGTTGCCGGTCTTGGTCGGCCCGAATCCCGTGCCCGAGATCGCGCCAGCGATCATCAGCAAACCGTTGTCGGTCACCACAATCTGCCGGTTGCCGTCCAGGCCCAGACCCAGGTTGACGGTCTGCACGAGGACGGGGGTGTTGTCCACCAGGTCGCCATGCAGCGTGATCGAGTTGCCGCCCAGCGCGAAGGGACCGGCGGTGGGGGCGAAGGTGATGCCATCGAAGGCGGTGGCGGCGGGGAAGTCGTTAACGGGGGCCAGGCGTGCGAAGCCGTCGAAGATTAGCGAGTCATCGGGCTGGGGCGCGATGCCGCCGGCCCAGTTGGTGGCGGTGCTGAGGTTCGCGTCGGTTCCGGCGCCGCTCCACGTGACGGTGGCGGCGACCGCGGCGCCGCCGCAGGTCACCATCAATGTGAGGAAGAAGCCCAACAGCGCGCGCCCGAGCGCTGACCGGTTTTTCGTCTTCATGATGTGCCTCCTCAGCTTGGCGGGTTGCCCCGGCCATGCCGTGCGAACGATTGCACGAACTTGCGAGCGATATCCGGTTCTATCGAGGCTGCAGGATGTGAAATGAGCCCGAATGAGCCGATCGGGGTGCCCTGAACCGTCAATGCACAAACGATATCGCTCAGATTGGCAAACGTTACACCCGTTGAGAGGGCGCAGTCAATAAGAAAATCCTTCAACCTGGCGCCTGCGCCGACGGCGGGTCAGTGACGCGAGGCCGCAGGCGGCGAAGAGGCCCAGCGTGCCGGGCTCGGGAACGGCGGCGAAGGCGCGGCCCAGGTCCGTTTCGAACGCGGCGGTAGCGCCCGGGATGCTGCCGGCGGCGGGCATCGAGATGTTGTAGTTCTGCGCCAGTTTCACCAGGTCATTGAAATCGACGTTGCCGTCGTAAGTGAAGTCGCCGGTGTCCCAGGTCCGCGTTCCATCCGTGACGTTGTAATTCTGCGCCAGTTTCACCAGGTCGTTGAAATCCACGGTTCCGTCAACCGTGGCATCGCCCAGAAGGGTGTAGCGGATGACGATGGACGAGTCATCGACGGGCATGCCCAGGAAGCTCCCGCCGGATGAGATCGCGTAACCGACGCCGTGGCCGGAAGGGTCGAGGGAGGCGTTGGCGGAGGTGATACCGGGGCCACCCCAGGCTCCCCCGTTGTACCCGCTGGCTATCGCTTCGCGCACGGTCTGGATGGTCGCGGCCTCGCTGCCGGCGGGCACGTCCACGACCAGACCATTCGCGTTCAACTCGATCCGACCCCCTGCCGTACCCCCGGCGACGCTCAGCGGGGTCGCGTTGACGTTGTCACCCACTTTCAGCACCGTCGCGGGCGAGGCGGTGGATGAGAGCAAGACGCTTCCGCCGGCGTTGACGGCCAGGCCGCGGACGGACTGGGTGACGGGGGCGTCGAAGGTGGCGGAGTTGTTGACCGCGACAGCGCTGGGGGCGATCGAGCCGTTGACGCGGAGCGTGCCGCCGTTCACGGTGGTCGTGCCGGAGTAGGTGTTGGCGCCGTTCAGGTTGAGTACGGTTGGGCCGTTCTTGGTGATCGAGCGGGGGCCGTTGGTCTGGCCGATGTTGCCGGCCATGGTGAGCTGGCTGGTGGCGGTGGTGTTGTTGAGGTTGGTGAAGGTGACGTCGGCGTTGAGGGTGACGGGGCTGGCGATGATCGAATTGTTGTTGTTGCTGGCGCTGCCGATCTGGATGCCCGGGCCGTTGAAGAGCATCGCCCGGGTGACGGTGGAGGTGTCGGCGGTGTTGGAGAAGAACTGGGCGGTGGTGTTGGCGTTGTAGGTGATCGTGTTGGTGCCGCCGATGCTGGTGGTGGTCTCGATGGAGAAGGTGCCGCCGTTGACGATGATGTCGCCGTCGGTGACGTCGGTGGCGACGAGGCTGAACTGATTCGTGCCGTTCTTGGTGAGGGTGTGCCCCGCGAGGTCGAGCTGCGCGACGTTGACGCCGCCGGACTGGCCGGCGCGGATGTCGATGCGTTGGGAGCCGGCGATGGTGGCGTCGGCGGTGAGGGCGACGCGCTGGAAGGTGTTCTGCTGGGCGACGCCGTTGTTGACGATCGCGCCGTTGCCTCCGACGCCCGCGCCGGCGATGTTGAACTGCTTCTGCCCGAAGTTGAGGGCATTGGCGGCGGTGTTGCCGCTGAGGTCGAGCGTGCCGCCGGCCTGGACGGTGACGGAGTCGCCGGGGACGCTGCCCAGGGAGGAGACGCCGTTGGCGGCGCTGGCGTTGGTGACGACGATCGTGCCGCCGGGGGCGATGGTGGTCTGGCCGGCGTAAGTGTTGGCGGCGCCGAGGGTAAGGGTGCCCGAGCCGAGCTGCTGGACGGCGCCCGCGCCGCTGATGACCCCGGCGTAGGTGACGGCGTCGCTTCGGTCGAAGGCGAGGGTGGCGTCGTCGCCGACCCCACCGGCGACGCCCAGGCTGCCGGTCGTGCCGCCGTCGCCGACCTGGAGCGTGCCGCCCTGGACGAACGTGCCACCGGCGTAGTCATTTGCGCCGGTATTCGCGAGGACGAGGGTTCCGGTGCCGCGCTTCGTGAGGATCGCGCCGCCGCCGATGTAGCCGTCGCCGGTGAAGGTGTAATTCCGGGTGGCGTCCACGGTGACGGCGGAGGGGCGGACCTGCCCGACGATCTCGACGGGGGCGGGGTTGGTCGAGGTGTCATCGAAGGTGACGGTGTCCTGCTGGTAGAACTTGTCCGCCGTGCCCTGGTTGTCCCAGTTGGGATCGGCGACGACGTTCCACTTGGCGTTCGCGCCGCCGCGCCAGGTGAGGAGGGCGGGGTCAGAGCCGGCGACGACGAGGTTGATCTGTCCCGGGGTCGTGTCGTCGATGGTGAAGGTGCGGCGGGTCTGCGTCGCCAGTCCCGCGACGACCAGGTTGGTGCCGCTGCCGCTGGCGAGCATGCCGTAGTTGATGAGGCGGTAGGTGCCGCTGACGGGCCCGCCGTTGATGCCCTGGAGGGAGACGCTGCTGGTCCCGGAGAGGGAGAGTGCGCCGGCGACGTTGATCAGGTCGTTGACGCCGCCGCCCTCGGCCGTCGAGTTGGACAGCTTGAAGTTCAGAGTTGAGCCGGCGTTGAGCGTGAGGTCGCTGCTGAGGTTGAGGGTGCCGGCGACCGTGCCGCTGCCGGGTGAGATCGCGGCGCCGCCGCCGGACACCGCGACGCCGCCGAAGACCGAGCCGGTGCCGCGCAGGGCTGCGCCGGGTTGCAGGGTCAGGGTGCCCTGTCCGGACGCGTCGAGGAAGCCCTCGCCGGCGCCGGTGATCTCGTAGCTGGTGTTGCCGGTGAGCGTGGTGCCGCCGAGCGCGATCATGTTGCCGGAGATGAGCGAGGCGTTGTGCACGGTGCCGGCATTGAGCTGGATGGTATCGGCGTGGATCTCGCCGGGGGAGGCGTCGCCGGCGGCCTGCATGTCGATGGTGCCGGTGTTGAGGGTGATCGAGGTGACGCCGCCGCCGTCGACGATGTTGCCGCCGACGCGCACGGTGCCGCCGTTGATCACCAGGTCGCCGTTGGTGTTGCCCGTGCCGCCCAGGGTGCGTCCCATGCGCAGGTCGTTGTTGACGGCGAGGATCGCATCGGCGTTGACGGTCACGGTGCCGGCGGCGTTGTAACCCGAGGAGGTGGTCTGGAAGCCCACCTCCAGGGTGTTGGTGTCGATCGTGCCCTTTTCGAACGTGAGGACACCCCTGGCGACCGGTGTGCCGCTCGAGCCGGTGTTGTTGGGGCTGCGGCCGACGTAGAGGGTGTTGACCATGAAGTCGGCGGCGCCGCCGGTCAGGTCCATGGTGCCCGTGATGCTGCCGCTGGTGCTGCCGGAGTTGAAATTGTCGCCGATCGCCAGCGTGTCCATGCGGGTGGAGGCGCCGTTGCTGCCCCGGATGTGGAAGATGGCGTCGGTCTGGCCGAGGCGGAAGTAGATGCGGCCGCTCGCCTTGACGTTGCCGACCTGCATCAGCGTGCCGTTGAACGTCGTGTCGCGGCCCAACTCGATCTGCGATTCGCTGCCCGCGTTGCTGTTGGTGCCGCCGATGATGATCGAGCGGGCGTTGCCGGCGGTGATGTTGGTCACGTCGCCCAGGATCAGCTTGCCGGAGGTTCGGTTGAGCGGGGGCTGGTTGGAGTTGAAGCCGACGTTGAGCTGGTCCACGGTGGCGGTGAAGTTCGCCAGGCCCGACAAGTCGAGGACGGCCTGGTGGTTGCCGCTGGCGGTGTCGCCCTGGCGGATCTGGATGTCGGCGGTGGGGCTGTTGACCACGAGCGAGCCGGCGCCGGTGATCTGGGCGTAGACCTGCGCGGTCGCGCCCTGCTCGGTCTCGGTGCCGACGCCCAGGGCGATCGGACCCAGTTGCGGGGTGGCGCCGGCGACGGTGCCGCTGATCGTGAGCGTCACGCCCTGCGGGATCATCGTGGTGTGGAAGCCGCCGTTGCTGGAGAGGTTCTGGTAGCGGAGGGTGTTGAGCGAGAGGGTCTGGTCGACGAGGTTGTTGACGGCGCCCTGGCCGGTCACGTCGGTGTCGTTGAAGACGGCGTCGTTGCCGGCGACGCTGACACCCCCCCAGTTGTCCTTGTTGCTCCAGTTGTCGTCGGCGCCCGCGCCACCGGTCCAGGTGACGACGTCCGCGCGTGCGAACGATTGCACAAGCAGGCCAAAACCAACCCCCGCCACCGCGGCCGCCAACCGATTACCGACGTTCCGTGTGCGCACGTTCAACCTCCTCAATCATGGATGTGAGACCCCGTTGCAATGGAGTGTGGAGATGCCCTCGCGAACAACGTTAGCCTTTGTGATACGTCAGTTGATGCTACCGTCCGACGCGAACAGTGTTGCCTTCCAAGCGGGAATGGACAATCGTTTGCCAAAAGCCTTTTATAGATAGCTGGGCAGGCGAGGTCAATCAGAATCTTCAAACCCCACTTGCCGCTGCATTCCAGCGGAAACACGGGCGGGCCGCGCGGGCCGCCCCGTGCCACGTGGCTACCACTTGGCGGCGAACTTCGATTTGAGGAAATCCAGCCACTCCCGGTTTCCCAGCCCGTAGGGGCGGAACTTTTCCATCACGCCTTGTTCTTCGCTGAAGACCAGCGCACGGAACATGCCCAGCTTGTTGGCGGCGGGGGAGTCGATCAGGTTGCTGGAGTCGTTGGCGCTCATCTGGAAGAGGACGCGGTTGTCGAACTCGCGCATCGAGCCGCGGTCGATCGTCCGCTCGACGCTCGCGGGCGTGTCGCACCAGCCGACCACGTGCATGCCGACGTGCGGGCCCTCGCGAAGCAGGTCGGCGAACTGCTTGTCCGGCTGGGGCTTTTTCTCCTCCTCCGAGCCGAAGCTGAAGCTCTCCTCCTGCTTGCGAAGCTGCCGGTACCGCTGCAGGCCGTAGATCATCACGTAGATCTCGGGGTAGTCGGGGTGCTCGACGGTGCCGCGGCGGGTCATCTCCTCGGCCAGCTCGGTCATGGCCGCCTCGACGCCCTTGTAGTCGATCATCTTGACCTCGTGGGGGATGACCTCCTTGAGCTTGTCGAAGGTGCCGGCGAGCGGCGAATCGGCGGGGCTGCCGTCCATCACGTAAAAGATGGCCGTGCCCTTGGGGTGCTGGGCGGAGAGCGAGATCATCTGCGAGACCATGATGGCCAGGGCCTGTTCGTCGGCCTGCCCGACGATCAGGACGTTCACGCCGCTCTGGCGCCGCATGAGGATGCCGGAGGGGTCCTTGATCGCGACGGGCTCGCCCATCCAGGCGATGGGCGCGGCGGGCTGCTGGGCGGCGCCGGTGTCGAGGAGCTTGAGGAGTTGGCGGTTCTTGGTGATGTCGGCGGGGGCGTTGCCCTCGAAGACGACGGCGGGCTCGCCGTAGAAGGCGTTGAGGTCCTTGGTCTTCTGCAGGACCTTGGAGAGGAAGTCGTCGCGCTGCTCGTCGGGGAGCCAGGCGACCTGGAAGGGGCTGTTGGCCTCGACCAGTCCGCCCGCGTCGTTGTAGATCGCCTCGCCCGGACGCGAGAGCAGCCGGGCGGCGGAGTTGCCATCGCCGAGGATCAACTGCGAGTCGGCCTCGCTGGTCATGAGGGCGATGCGGATGGCCATCTGGCCGAGGGTCGCGCGGCCGAGGCCGCCGCTGCCGCCGATCGTCTGCGAGCCGAGAAAGACGTGTACGCCGAAGGCACGGCCCTGGCGGACCAGGCGGTCGATCAGGAGCGCCGCGTCCTGCGCGAGCTTGTCGTCCTCGCTGAAGAATTCCTGGAATTCGTCGATGATCAGGAGCGTGCGCGGCATCGGGGGCTGATCGGCGAGCTCCCGGTAATCGGAGAGGTTCTGCACGCCCAGCTTGCGGTAGATCTCGCCACGGCGGGTGAGCTCGGCGTCGAGGCGCTGGAGCACCGACAGGCCGAACTCGCGGTCCGATTCGACGGCGATCGCCCGCGCGTGGGGCAGCTCGTTGGCGGCGTAGGTCTTGAACTCGACGCCCTTCTTGAAGTCGATCAGGTAGAGCTCGACCTCGTCGGGGCGGTACCACATCGCGATGTTGGTCACGATTGCGTGCAGGAGGGTCGATTTACCCGAACCGGTCTTACCGGCGACCAGCGCGTGCTGGGCCACGCCGATGCCTATCCGCAGGCTCTGCACCTTGGTCGCGCCCAGGCGGCCGACCGGGACGTCCAGCACCTTCTTGGCGCTCTTGGTCCAGAACTCCTTGACGTCCTTGGGCGCGATCTGCCAGAAGGGGACCTCGACCCGCGCCGCCTGCTTGGCCTCGCGGCCGACGACGTCCATCATGTCGGTCAGCGTCGCTTCCGACGGGGCGACGTCGAGCTTGAGCGGGAAGCGCTTGAAAACCTCGTCCTTCCAGACGTACTTGCCGTCCACGCGCACCAGGTTGACGCTGTGCCCCTCGATGTCGTCGAAGTGCGAGCCCTGCGGGACGGGGATGCGCGTGTCGCGGATCATCAGGATGTAAACGCCGCACCGCGCGCCGCTGGTCGCGATGCTCGCCAGGCGCCGGAAGGCGTCGCCCTCGAATGCCACGGGGAAGTCGGCGATCACCAGGTAGCGGTAGGGCTCCGCCAGCTCGCCGGCCTGCGCGTTGTACTCGTCGATCGTCTCGTACTCGTTGCGCAGGTACTTCTGGATGACCGTCTCCATGTGCTCGGTCAGGTTCAGCAACCGCTGGTCGATCTGCTCGCGCTCGGTCCAGATGCGCCCGCCGACCAGCGACTCGTCGTGATCCGCCAGGTGCATGAAGCCGGCGAAGTTCTGGCCGAGCCCAACGGGATCGATGATGGTGAACTTGACGCGTCCGGCGGGCAGGGTGGTGAGCAGGCGCGCCATGACCATCTGGAGCGTGGCGATCGCGTCGGGGCGGCCCTCGCGATCGGCGTGGATGATCAGCGACGAGCCCTTGGGGAACGCCAGGTTCGCCGGCACCGCGAACGCCTCGGGCAGGGGGAGGCGACGGGGGTAATTATCGGTGATCGTCTTCAGGTCCACCTGGAACTCGCCGAACCGCACGGTCGGGCTGAAGGTCCGCGGCGCCGTCCACTTGTGCCAGTCGGTCCCCTCCCAGTCGTAGATCGTCCGCCCGTTGCCATCGGCGCCTTCCTGCATCGGCTTGGCGATGCGCACGAGGCCGTCCTTCCAGCGGGTGGCCAGGGCGGCCTTGTCGGCGTGGTATTGATCCTCGATCTGCTTGACCTTCGCCTCGTGATTGGCCTTGTTGGTCTCCAGTTCCCTGGCGAGCTTCTGCTTGACGTCCGCCAGGTGCTTGTCGCGCCAGGCGTCGGTGTCCTTGCGGAGGTTCTGGCGTTTCTCCTCGAAATTCTTCATCCTGGCGGTGGCCTGCTGCTCGACGACGCCCAGCGCGGCCTTTTTCTTCTGCTGCACGTTTGACAGCTTGGGGCTGTAGGTTTCCTTGAGCTGGGCGACCTCGTTGGCGCGTTTCTGCCTGGCGGCTTCGGCGCGCTGGTCGAGTTGTTCGAGGGTGCTCTCGTGATCGACCTTGGCGGCCTCGCGCGCCTCGTTCAGGTGCTTCTTGCAGCGCGTCCATCCTTTGCGGATCGAGCCCTTGGCGATCACGCGAATGGCGAAGCCGATCGCGAACGCCGCCACCAGCGTACCGCCGCAGACGACGACATAGGGCTGAATATCGAAGTTCCGCTGATCCATCGTCTTGAAATACATCGCCCCCGCGGCGATCCCGACGAGGACGATCAGGATCAGGATCGGGCGGATGCCGACGAACAGCTTTGGCGCGACGAGCCCTTCCAGGTGCTGTAATTCCTTGTACGCGGCGTCACGCTTGGCCAGGTAGTTCCCCGGCTCGCGGGTCTCGCCCTCGGCGGTGGCCAACTGCGACGGATCCTGGTCCGACGGCTTGTGGCGGTAAGTCTTGAGCAGGTTGATCGCCCGCCCTTCCAGCGTGTCCACCTCCTCGCCGTGGGACTTGAGGTCGTCATTGGCCTGCTTTTGCTCGACGCGGATCTGGTTCTGCCGCGCCTCCAGCTCGGCGTCGGCGAGCCAGACGGCCTCGTCGTACTTCTTCTTGATGTCCTGCTCGACCGGGCCATACTGCGCCTGGACCTTGCGCTTCTCCTTCTCGTTGCCCTCGCGGATCGACGCGGTTTCGGTGTCGAACTGCCCCTGGATCTTCCCCTGACGCTCGCCGTACTTCGTGCCGACGTTCTCCTCGAACTGCTTGGTGCGGTGCTCGGCGGCGTAGTTCTTGCGCTCGAAGTCGTCGGCTTCGGCGGCGACGTCCTTGTCGTGGCGACGCTCGATCTCGGTCTCATCGGTGGCGCACTGGCTGGCGAGCTCGACCAGTTCACGGAGGGCGCGCCGCTGCACGTCCCGCTCGTTGGGAGTGGCCGGCGCCGGAATGCTGCCGCCGCCTTCGGGCTGCCCGTTGGCCTTCTCGAGGTTATCGCCGTCACCGCCGCCGTTCATCGTTTGTGCCAATTCGGTTTGTTGCGTCATCAGCTCGGGTGTCCAGTCAAAAGAGTCCGCCGTGCGTCACTCGCAATCCCGCTTGATCGCCGCCAGCAGTTGCGACATCACGTCCATCGCGCTCACCGCCGCGCGCAGGTCCATCTCCAGCGGCTGGATGTGCTTTTTCTCGAACCGCTCGGCGTTCTGGTCCTTCCAGGACGAGCGGGTCTCCATCCACGCCGCCATCAATTCCTTCATCGCCTTGCCGATCTGCCCGCGTCCTTCGTACACGCCCATGGTGTGGCCTCCTGTGCATCACGACCGCTACTTGATCGGCGCCCAGACGTCGGCGCCCTTCTCGTCCAATACTGCCGACACGTTTCCCTTCTCCAGCAATACGAGGTAGCCCGCCGGCAGGGTCAGCGCCTCGGCCAGATCCTGCCGCGACTGAAGCAGGTCCCGAACGGGCATCGCGAGCGTCCTGGCGCCTTCGGTGCCGTCGGCGCGGCCGACGTACCAGCCGCTGTCGCCGTCCGCCGACGCCACCCGCTCGAGGAAGATCTTTTCGATCTGCCAGGCGCCGTCCTCGACGAAGATCGTCGCATCCGGCGGCGACGGCACGCGCTGCGCCGCGATCTTGCCGAACAATTGACGCGTCTCTTCCGCCAAGAGGCCCCCCGTCCACTCTTCCAGGCGCAGGTCGCCCGGCGCCGCCGTCTTGCGGTCCAGGGCGGCCGTCTTCTTGCGGAACGGCTTGTAATCCGGCGTGGTCGCCGCCGGCCCCACCTCTCCCAGGGCCCGCGCCATGCTGGCGAAGAGCTGTCCCGCCGCGTCGTCCGCCCCGCCCCCGGAGACCGCCAGCGCCATGTACGCCTCCACCGCCGCGATCATCCGATCCAGTCGCGCCACACCCATCGGCACATCCGCCGACACCGCCGTGCTCAATCGCTGCACACCCCCCTTGTACATCGAGATTTCCTTTTGAAGCCGCGGGACGTAACGCTTGACGTTCTTGAGCTTCTCCTCGGCCTCCTCCAACCGCTTCTGCGCCGTCCGCAGCGCCTTCTCCTCCTCGACGGCCGACTGCTGAGAACCGGTCGGCGACTTGAAGAGCTTTTTCTGCCGAACCGCGTCCTTGGCCTTCTCGACCGCCTCGTGACGCTTGCGGATCTGACCCGACCAGTAGGTGCTGGCCTCGGTCTCCAGCCACACGAGCACCCGCTGCATCTCTCCCTCGGCGTCCGCCAGCGCGACGGTCACCATTTCGGCGAACTTGATCATCCGCGTTCGGAACTCGCGCAACGCATCGACGTTGTCAATCCGCGCATATCCGCTCATGCAACACTACCTCTGCTTGAGGTACTCCTCCAGCAACGCCGCCTTCTTGCTCAACATCTGCACGTGCTGGTGTGAGTTATCCAGGAAGATGCCGATCCCCTTGGCCGTCTGGTCAAACGCCTCGGTGAACTTGCGCTGCTCGGCGTCGCGCCAGGTCTGTTCCAGCGCCCGCAGCTTGCTGTTGATGCTGCCGAACAGCGCCCCCAGCTCGGTGTTGAACCGGTTCAGGTCCGCCGCAAATCGCCTTAGTTCTGCCGGGTCTGCTATTGCCTTGCCCATATAGATGAATCTCCACTTCGCGCGCTGGCCGCGCGCGGGACTAGAGACGCCAGTATATCGTACCCTCCCCCCGCCCGCGACACCCCGCCAGCGGCTTTTGCAATCCTTCTCACGGTCGGAATTGGCTCGCGGTCGCGCCGGCCGATCCGTACAATCCGCCCCGACCCCATGAAGTCCGCCCTCCTGGCATTCACCCTCCTGGCCCTTATGCCCTCGATCGCCTTGCCGTCTGATGCCAACACCGGCGCCAGCCTCACCTGGACCTCGCACGACCCCGTGATCAGCCGCGCGCGCGACCTGATCGGCCGGGGCCAGCTTGCCGAGGCCGAATCGCTCCTCCGCTCCACCTCCTCCGCCGACCCCGCCGCCGCCGCGCAGACGATCGAGATCATCCGCCGCATCCGCCTGGACTACTCCCTCACGCCCGGCCAACTCCTGGAGAAGCTCAAGCCCCAGATCGCCGACGTCCAGCCAGCCGACCTCGACGCCTGGAGAGATTCCGGCCAACTGCAATTCCGCACGATCGATGGCCAGACCGTCTATTTCCGCCGCGAACCGTCGAACCTGTTCCGTTTCTGCCCCGCCGCGATCGCCCGGCGAATTGAAAAGCCCAAGGCCGCCAACCAAGCCATCCTGATCGAACATCTCGAACAGGTCATCGCCGAAGCGAATCGCACGCACCAAGCGCAGGTGGTTCCCATCAAGCACCAGATTCGCTTCACGCTGACCGTCCCCGCGAATACCCCGGGCGCCAAGGCCGGCTCGACCCTGCGCGCCTGGCTGCCGTTCCCACAGGAGTACCGCCAGCAATCGGATGTCACCCTGATCTCCGCCGGGCCCGGTAAGCCGATGATCGCCGGCAACGGCTTCGCCCACCGCACGCTTTATTTCGAGCACCGCATCATCGATCCCGCCCAGCCGGTCGCCTTCGAAGCCGTCTACGCCTACACCTCCCGCGCCTATTACCCCATCCTCGACGACGCCCGGGTCCAGCCCCTGCCCGCGGACGTTTCTACCGAGTACCTCGCCGAGCGCCTGCCCCACATTCGCTTTTCCCCCACGCTCAAGGAGACGGCCGCCCAGATCGTCGGTGACGAGACCAACCCCCTCGCCAAGGCGCGCAAGATCTTCCACTGGATCGACGCCAACATCCGCTACAACGCCGAGGAGGAGTACTGCATCATCCCCTCGTTTTCCGAGCACGGTTTGACGCGGCGGCGGGGGGATTGCGGGATCCAGAGCACGCTCTTCATCACCCTCTGCCGCGCCTCCGGCGTCCCCGCGCGGTGGCAGTCCGGCTGGCAGACGATTCCCGGCAATTCCAACATGCACGACTGGACGGAGATCTACGTCGCGCCCTGGGGCTGGCTGCCGTGCGATCCCTCCTACGGCCTCAAACGCTCCGACGACCCGGCGGTCCGCGAGTTCTATTTCGGGCATCAGGATGCCTGGCGGATGATCGTCAACCTGGACTACGGCCACCCCCTGGCCCCCCCCAAGCTATCCCTCCGCTCCGAACCCGCCGACTTCCAGCGCGGCGAGGTCGAACTGGACGGCAAGAACCTTTACTTCGACCAGTTCGACTACGACTTTTCGTTCACGCAGAGCGCCGCGGGTGGCGGCAAGCTTTAGCTAAGGCTTGCCAGTATCACCCGGCAGCCTGCCCCTTCCACCTCCTGGCGCTGCTCCGGCGAGATCCCCTTGTCGGTGACCACCACGTCCACCTCGCTCAACTCTCCCAGCCGCGACAGGGCCTGTTGCCCGAACTTGCCCGAGTCGGCCAGCAGGACGACTTCCTGCGCCTGTTCCATCATCCGCCGCTCCGACTGCACCAGCAGCAGGTTCTGGTTGTAGAGCGCCCGGTTGTGAATCCCGGCGACGGAGAGGAAGAGGGTCTTGGTGTGGATTGTCGAGAGGACGTTTTCGGCCGTCGGCCCCAGCAGCACCCCGTAGCGGGGGTACATCAGTCCCCCGGTCAGGATCAGCTCGACGTTGTCGTCGTTGAGGAACAGGTTGGCGATCGGCAGGGAATTGGTCACCAGTTGCAGCGGCTGGCCCAGGAGCTCCTGCGCCAGGTAAAAGGTCGTGGTCCCGCCGTCGATCAGGACCGTCTGCCCCGGCGATACCAGCGCCCTGGCAGCCCGGGCGATCGCACGCTTCGCTTCCTGTTGATAACCCATGCGCTGGTCGAACGCGTACGGGCGAGAGCCCGAGTTCTTCTGATCCCCGCCCACCCACACCACGCCGCCGTGCGTCCGCTTCACGAGGCCTTGCTGCTCGAGAGCTTCCAGGTCCCGCCGCACCGTGGACGACGACACGCGCAGCTCGGCCGCCAGCGTTTCCATGTCCGCCATGCCCCGCTGGGCGAGCAGTTGCTGCAACCGGGATTGTCGCTCGGCGATGATCACAGATCAGGCCCGCCTTACCCTCGAAGAGCCGCCGCCACCGTTCCCATCCCCGTTGCCCCGCGCCAGGTCGCCCTTGATCCGCTCCCGGGCATACGCCACCTTCTGCGCCGCCGTCATCTTCTTGAAATCCGGCGACCCGTCGGCCTTGGTGGGAACAGGTGGCAGGGGCGTTCCGCCCGTGTTCTTCTTCTCCGCTGCCCCCGCCATCGACACGACGCTCCCGGTCCCGGCGTAACTCGTCGCCGTCGAGGTCAGCTCCAGATCCGACTTCAGCTCCCGATACGGCCTGATTCCGAGCTTCTGCAATTCCCCGTGATACGCGCGTACCGCCGCCTCCGCCTGAACCTCGCCGTCCGCGATCGCCCGCAGGTACCGCACGAACGCGAGCTGATGCTCGCAGTTATTGATCTTGCGTCCGAACAGCGCCGCCCGCGCCCCGTGGCGCTTCGCCTCTTCGAGCAGCTTGAACGCATCGTGCGTCGTCCCGCTCGATCCGCCCAGGACCCCCGGCACCAGGTGCGGGTCGTACGACGCCAGCTCCTCCATGGCCTTTGGGCCGTGATACGCGATCTTGAGGAACACCGGCCGGTTCGCCGACGGCACGCCGGCCAGCGTCCTTACGATCAGGTCGTTGACGAACCGCCCCAGGTCCGCCGGGCAGTGATCGCCGCAGGCGTTCGGGTCGAACACTTCGAGGAAGTGCCGGAACCCCTTCGCTTCGGCCTCGATGCGGAACTCCTTGTACGCCAGGAGGGTCGGGTAATCGAACTCCAGCTTGTTGTTGGGCGTGATCGAGTAGAGGCCCAGGTCCGCCCCCAGCCGCATCTCCTCGCGGCCCGGGTTGACCTTGCCCGACATGAGCTGTTCGATCGTCGCGGTGCGGAACGGCCGCGACGGCTCAGCGGCGTACGTCCCGCCCGCCGGCAGGTGGATGTCGGTCGTGTCGTTCGCCCGCACGGCGGGCGTGACGTGCGAATCGATGAACAGGCGCTGCTTGATCGCAAGCAAATCCATCGTGCTGGCGGACATGAGCATGATGTCCACCAGACCCTGCCGCACGACCTCTCGCATCTGGTCGCGATACTCCGCCAGCGACCGCTGTTTGCCGGTGACGGCATCTTTTCCCGTCGCCGCCAGACCGGTGGCCATGTCGGCGTCCTTGGCGTCGGCAAGGATGAAATCCTTCGCGCGCGCGAGATCGGCGTGAATGTTCGCGAGCTTGATGTCGAGCGATTTAAGCATCAGAGATTAACCACGAAGTCACGAAGGCACGAAGAAGACAGGAAGAAGAAAACAAATCCTCTCCTTCGTGTCTTCGTGCCTTCGTGGTGCAATTTCTTATCCCGCGGCCGCCATGATCTGGTCCGTGATCACCTGCACGAGCTGTTCGATGTCTGTTTCGCCGTACTGCTGTGGCGCGAGGGCGGCGATCGCCTGCTCGAGGCCACCTTGGGCCGCCGTCTGCGGCGCCGGCGCCGTGCCGCCGATGTCGCGCTGGATGCGGCCTTTGGTCGCCACGTCCCCGCCGATGCGGGTCAGGAAGTCGGTGTTGCACGTAAACGTGCTCGGGTCCTTCTGCCGCGGGTCGGGCATGCCGAAGCGGGCCTTGAGATCGAGCAGTTCCTTCATCTCCGCCGAGTCCAGCGGCTTGATCGCCCCGACCTGCTTGGCCAGGATCAGGATCCGCGCGTACGCGTCCACGATCTCCAGCTTGTAGTAGCACTGTTCCAGGTCCGTATCGAAGCAGACCACGCCGTGGTTCTGCAGGAGGATCGTGTTCGCGTCCTTGACGTACGGCAGGATGGATTCGCCCAGCCGCGTGTCCCCCGGGCAGACGTACCTGGCGGTCCTCACCGCGCCGAGGAACACCTCGGCCTCGGGGTGAATGCACGTGGGCAGCTCGACGCCGGCGATCGCGAACGCCGTCGCGTGGGGCGGGTGGCTGTGGATCACGCAGGTGACGTCGGGCCTGGCCTTGTAGATGGCCAGGTGCATCAGGATCTCGCTGGTGCGCTTGCGCTTGCCGGAGATCTGCTTTCCTTCGCCATCGACGACGCACAGGTCATCGGGCTTGAGGTTCCCCTTGCTGATGCCCGTCGGCGTGCAGAGGAAGCGGTCGGGCCCGAGGCGATACGAGTGATTGCCCTCGTTGCCCGCGCAAAAGCCCTTGAGCCAGATGCGTCGACCGACGTCGCACATCTGCTCCTTGAGCTTGAATTCGCTGATGCGCGGCGTGCCGTTCGAACGACCATTACCGTTGTAAGCCATGTGTCTCGTAACACGGGCGCCCCGCCCGTGTCTCCTAAATCTCCAAGCCGACGACGACCGTGTCCAAAATCGCCGCGTTATATGCGTCCAGCGGCACGCGCTTCTCCGGGTAGAACGGCATGCACGCCTCGCGGCTTTCGCTGACGGCGATCAGATCGCCTTCGGCGGCGCCGAGGTGGTCGTAGCAGACCAGCGTTTCGGTGGTCTTCCTCGCGTGGCCCGAAAGCGCAAAGCGATCCTGGATCGCGACCAGCAGGAAGCGTCCGCCGACGAGCGTTTCGTAGCTCTGGCTGAGCGTCACCCGGCCGATGACCCTGCCCACGCGCATCAGTGCCGCCCTCCCCCGCCGCCGCAGCCGCACGCCGGCGTCGCCTCGGCCGCCAGTTCCTTCATCTGCCGCGCGAGTTCCTCCGAAGGCTCCCGCCGCGCCCGCACGAAGCGGGACAGGAGGTTTCGGATCTCGGAGAACGACTTGCGCGGATACTCGATCACCAGCACGTTCGCCGCGACGCTTGCGATGGCGGATTCGAGCGATTCGAACGTGGTCCCGAGCACCGCCCGCAAGACGGGCGAGCGGTTGGCCAGCACCAGCGCCGCCCCGCCGCTGGCGAGCATCAGCACGCCGCCGGTCGCCTTGTTCTGTTTCACCTCGGCGGCAATCCGCTTGATCACCGGCACGAGCTGCTTGCCGTCGGCCGGCAGGTCGATGGCCAGCAGGTTGGATTCCTTCGCCACCGCGCCCGCCGCCGCCTTGGCCGCCCCGCAGGGGCCGTCGCACCACCAAAGGAACGCCCCGCTCGCCGTTTGCGGTTTGGTCGCGCTCCCCTCGCCGATCGGCTTGGCGGACCCATTCCCCTGCGTCTTCACGAGTTCATCCGGTCCGTACCCCACCTGGATTCGCCTGGCGCGCGCCCAGTCCACCGCCAGCGGTGTCAGTCGCGCGCCGTACGGCAGCACGACGTGGCCGTTGGTTTTGTGCAGGTCTTCGAGTTGACGCGCCGTAAAGATCATTCGTCCGCAATTCCAATGACAAACCACCGGGCCGGGCTCTTCTCATTCCCGATCAACTCCCGCGCGCCTTTGCCGTCGCTGTTGAGCACGACGACGTGGCCGATGCTGCTGCCGAGCTTATCCACCGCCAGGACCGGGTCGGCCTCGGGCTGGCGGTTCACGTTGAGCAGTTGCACCAGGACCATCCGCCACCCGTTGAGCGAGGGGTGCTTAATGGTCGATGTCGCGTGGCCAATGACACGTCCGAGCTGCATTCAACTCTCGTAGCACGGGCGCCTCGCCCGTGACTTTTCTTGAACAAACACGGGCGGGGCGCCCGTGCTACGGGCAATTAGATCATCCTCAGAGATCCCGTGATCATGACTCGTCGATACCGCGTGAACGTCAGGGGCGTCGTGATCCCTTCGCCGGTCGGCGTGGCGATCGAGTAGCTGAGGTAGCCCTGGCCGCCCAGGCCCAGGCCGCTCATGCTCGGGCCGTTGACGACGAACAGGGTGGTGTTCGCTCGCCGGCCGAAGCGCGTCACCGTCTGCATGTTCCGCGAGTGGATCAGGGCGGTGTGCCGGTAACCGTGCTCGCTCTGGATCGCCAGGTCGATGGCCTGATCGACGTCCTTGACGCGGACGAACGGCACGAACGGCATCATCTGCTCGTGCTGGACGAACAGGTGCTCGAAGTTCGTCTCGCCGACGAGCAACTGCGTCGCCGGCGGCACGCGCACGCCCGCGGCCTCGGCGAGGGCGGCCGCGTCCTTGCCGACGTAGTCCTTGTTCACGTGGTGCTTGCCGTCCTTCGGGTCGAGCGTGAACGCCTTCCTGGTCAGCCGCTCGATCTGCTCGGCGTTGAGGACGTAGCCGCCGGCGTTCTCCATCTTCGAGAGGAGCTTGTCGAAGATGCTTTCGACGGCGAAGACCTGCTTTTCGCCGATGCAGAGCAGGTTGTTGTCGTAGGCGGCGCCTTTGACGATCGAGGTGGCGGCGTTTTCGAGGCAAGCGGTCTCGTCCACGACGACAGGGGGGTTACCCGGGCCGGCGACGATCGAGCGTTTCTTGGCGGCCAGCGCCGCCCGCGCGACGGCCGGTCCACCGGTCACGACCAGCAGGGGGATGCCGCGGTGATTGAAGATCGCCTCGGCGGTCTCGAGCGTGGGCGGGATCAGGATCGTCACCAGGTGCTCGATGCCGAAGCGCGCCGCGATGGCCTTGTTGTACTCGCGCACCGCGTGGGCGGCGCAGTTAGCGCCGGACGGGTGCGGGTTGGCGACGATCGAGTTTCCCGACGCGACCATGTTGATCACGTTGGCCGAGAGCGTCGGCACGCTGTGCGTGACCGGGGTGATCACGCCGATCACGCCGTAGGGTGCGAACTCTTCGAGACAGACGCCGTTGGAGCCCGACAGGGCCTCGGTGCGCAGGAACTCGACGCCAGGCACCAGTTCCAGGATCTGGAGCTTCTCGATCTTGTGATCGAGGCGGCCGATCTTCGTCTCCTCGAACTCCATCTGGCCCCAGGCGGCGGCGTTGTCCCTGGCCATCTGCTTGACGAGCTTGACGATCGCGTCGCGGTCGTCGAGCGAGAGCGTGAGCAGCTTTTTCTGGGCCTCGGTGGCGGCGGCGACGGCCTGATCAACGTTGTCGAAGATGCCGTACTGGCCGATGGGAAAATCCACCCGCCGGGGCGACTCGGCGCGGCGGGCGTCGTTCGCCGGCGCGTCCTCTCCGGCGCGCACGCCACCGGATCGGTCAACCCGGCTCCCCAGACGCCGCATCACTTCCGCAACAACGTCTTGTACCAGCGCCTGATTCATCTCGTCTTACCTCTGCGCCCTCTGCGTCTCTGCGGGGATCTATCCCTGGGCCTGATAAAACGTCTTGCCCGCGAACACGGCCGAATCGACAATCCCGACCACGACGGCGTCGGCGGGCAGGTTCTTGGTCTGCTCGGTCATCCGCGCGCTGCTTCCCTGGACGACCAGCACGAGCTGTCCCTCGCCGCAGCCGACCGCGTCGAGCGCCACGATCGCCCGCCCGGTGTTGCCCAGCGACGCGGGTCTGGTCGGCGTCGTCCCCTCGTCGTACTTGACGTTCAGGGGCTCGACGACGAGCAGTTTCTGCCCGTTGAGGACCTTGTCCTTCTGCGTGGCGACGACGTGACCGGTAACTCTAGCCAGGAACATATGAGCTCCGCTGATCGGAAACGTGAAGACGTGAAACATGAAACATGAAGAGCACGGCTAACGGTGATCTTCATGTTTCATGTCTTCATGTTTCACTCATCGCCGTTAGCCCATCTTCGACACGTCCCCGTGCGGCCGCGGGATGACGTGGACGCTGACGACCTCGCCGACGCGGCCGGCCGCTTCGGCGCCGGCGTCCACGGCTGCGCGCACGGCGGCGACGTCGCCCTTGAGCGTGATCGCCACCAGGCCGCTGCCGACCTTGTGCTGCTCGACGAACGAGACGTTGGCGGCCTTAAGCGCCGCGTCGCACGCCTCCACCGCCGCCACGATTCCCTTGGTTTCGATCAAGCCGATTGCTTCGCCGTTGGCCATAACGCACTCCAGTTGCTAGTTGTTAGTTGTTCGTTGTCAATGTGCCGTCAGGACTGCCACCGTTTGCCTTGCCACGATCAATTCCTCGTTGGTCGGGACGATCCAGATTTGCACGCCGGATTCGACGCGGCTGATCTTTTCTTCCCGGCCGCGGATCTGGTTCTTGGCGGGATCGAGCGAGATGCCGGCCCATTCCATGTTGCGGCAGATGGCCTCGCGGATGGCGATGCCGTTCTCGCCGATGCCGCCGGTGAACGCGAGCACGTCACACCCGCCCAGCGCCACCAGGTACGAGCCGATGAACGACCGGACGGATTCGACGAACGCGTCCACGGCGAGCCTGGCGCGGGCGTTGCCTTCGGCGGCGGCCTTCTCGACATCCCGCATGTCGGGCGACACGCCGCTCATCCCGAGCACGCCGCCTTCCTTGCAGAGCTTCTTGAAAATCTCATCGAGCGCGAGGCCGCTCTTGAGGAGCTTCTGAAGCGCGAAGGTGTCGAAGTCGCCGACGCGGTTGTTGTGCGGCACGCCGGACTGCGCCGTCATCCCGAACGAGTTGGCGACCGATTTGCCGCCGTCGATGGCGCAGATCGAGCACGAGCCGCCCAGGTGGCACGAGATCACGCGCCGGGCTTCGGGGACGATCTCCTTCACGCGCGTGGCGATGTACCGGTGCGATGCGCCGTGAAAGCCGTAGCGGCGGATGCCGAGTTTCTCGGTCCACTCGTGCGGGATCGCGTAGACCTGGCGCGCCAGCGGGATCGTCTGATGGAAGGCCGTTTCGAACGCGGCGACCTGGGGCGTGCTGGGCATCTTCTGGCGGAACGCGCGCATGGCCGCGATGTAGGGCGGATTGTGCGCCGGGGCCACGTCCGCGAACTGCTCCTGGATCGCGATCACCTCGTCGGTCACCCGCACCGCGCCGCTGATCGGCCCGCCGTGGACGGCCTTAAAGCCGATCGCGTCGGGGCGGCGGGGCAGTTCCTTCAGGATGACCTCGATCACGTCGCCGTGGGTCGCGTAGGGCGAGCCGGATTGGCCGATGCGCTCGTAGCCGCCCTTGGCGAGCACGTCACCGCCTGCGTCCATGTCCAGGAGTTTGAACTTGAACGAGGTGCTGCCGAGATTGGCGACCAGGACGAGCATGAAGGGTTCAGGAGTTAGGGTTCAGGGTTCAGGAGGAACGAATTTACTCGAATGTCGTGATCCGATTCATCCTTCTGCCTTGATCCTTGAGCCTTAGAGCGAGGAGCCGCCGCCACCGGCGCCAAATCCGGCCAGCAGGTCCGGGTGCGGGCGGGCGATGACGTGCGAGGCGATCAACTCGCCCACGCGTCCGGCGGCCTCCGCGCCCGCATCGACGGCCGCCTTCACGCTGCCCACGTCACCGCGCACCATGGTGGTGACGAACGCCCCGCCGATCTGGATCGTCTTGACGACTTCGACGTTTGCGGCCTTGAGCATCGCATCGGTCGCCTCGACCGATCCGACCCAGCCCTTGGTCTCGATCAGCCCCAGTGCATTGCCAAACGCGCCGTTCCCATTCGCTTCCGACATTGGATTCTCCGTACTTCGTGCCTTCGTGCCTCGATGCCTTCGTGCCTGCTGTTACTTCCGCGCCCCGGCCGGTTGCGCCGCCGCTGCCGCGGGCTTCTTCGCCTTGGGCATCATCCCGCCCAGCTCATCGTGCGGGCGCGGGATCACGTGGACGCTGATGACGCTGCCCACGCGGCCCGCGGCCTCGGCGCCGGCATCGACGGCGGCCTTCACCGCCGCGACGTCGCCCTTGACGAACGCCGTCACCATCCCGCTGCCGGCCTTGTCCCAGCCGATCATCTCGACGTTGGCGGCCTTCAACATCGCGTCGGCCCCCTCCATCAGGGCGACCAAACCCTTGGTCTCCAACAACCCCAGCGCTTCGCTCGGCATAACCGTGTCCTTTCTCTCGTCTGACTTTTATTTCAACAATTCCATGTGAGTGGCCGAATCCAGGTCGCACGCGTTCCCCTCGTCGGTGTCGATGTGCACTTCGAGGATCACCTTGGGGTGATAGCGCACCTTGACGCGGTCGAAGATGACGCCGCACGGACCGTCGATCTTGAGCTTCAGGTAGTCGCCGTCTTTGACGCCGTAGTAGCTCATGTCCTCGGTGGACATGTGGACGTGTCGCTCGGCGCGGATGACGCCCTTGGTCAGGTTTACCGCGCCCTTGGGGCCGAGGATCGTGATCCCGGGCGTCCCCTCGTGGTTGCCGCTGATTCGCAGCGGCAGGTCCAGTCCAAGGTAGATGCCGTCCGTGTATGACAATTCGACCTGGGTGTAGTTCCGCATCGGGCCGAGGATGCGGACGTTGGGGATGATCCGCTGGCGGGGCCCGACCAGCGTCACCAGTTGCTCGCTGGCAAATTCGCCGTCCTGGTAAAGATCTTTGAGCTTGGTGAGCTTCGATCCCGCTCCGAAAAGTGTCTCCAGGTCTTGCTGGGTCACGTGCATGTGCCGGGCGGAGACGTTGACGACCAGCGGATGGGGTGGGCCACCGGCGCGAGAGGGTGCGATCGCGTGCCGCTCGCGCGCAGGGGGACGCGTGCCGCCGCGAAGCTTTTGCAGAAGCACCTCGCGAACCAGTGATTCGACCTCTCTTCGATCCAGCGCCCGCGTTCCCTGAGCGACCATCAGCTTTCCTCAAATTACTCCAGAAGATTTCATTATTGTGCAGAATTTATCAGAAGGTGTCAAGAGGATACCTGAGTTTTTGCACGATAGCCGTAAGTCTTTGTTATCGCCCGCGATACTCGCAGGTCGACGTACAGGTTTCGTGGACGATGATGGCGGAGAGAAGGGGGAGTTGAGGCTGGAGCTGCTTCCAGAGCCAGCGGGCGAGATTCTCGCTGGTTGGATTCTCTAAGCCTTTGATTTCATTGAGGTAATAGTGATCCAGGCGCTTGACGATCGGGTCGGTGACTGACTTGATGTCGCCGTAGTCGATCAGGTAGCCCTTTGCCTCCTCTACCTCTCCCTCTACCACCACGTCGAAGCGGAAGGAGTGGCCGTGGAGGCGGCGGCACTTGTGGCCGTCGGGGAAGGTGGGCAGGTCGTGGGCGGCCTCGAAGCGGAAGGATTTGGACAGGCGGACGATCATCGGTGGGCGCATTCTACGCGGCGGGCCGCAATTGTCTTTAAGTGCCGCGGCGGTTGCCGTAGAGGTGGACGTGCAGGCGCGGACAGAAGCGGAATCCCTCGCGTTTGCACACCTCCGACACCCAGCCGGCGCGCGAGTCGAGCGTCGTCGCGTCGGTTCCCTCAGGCATGAGGAGCACGTCGGCGGGCGTCCAACCGCGGATGCGATCGAGGATCAAGCGGATCTCAACCAGGTCCGCTTCGCTGCTCACGACGAACTTGAGCTGGAAGTCGGGGCTGGTGTCGATAAAGCGCTGGATCGTGTCGAAATTGAGGCGCTGGCGTTCATGGGCGGCGGCGAAGCGGCCGGATTCGCGATCGAGGGGTGTCGAATTGGCGAGCTTGGGGGAGAGCGAAGCGAGGTCGATCTTCACGTCTCTGTAGACGGTTGCGGCGGTTTCCATCGTGAGGTGGTGGCCGCGGGCTTTCAGTTGCTCG
>DATBFY010000569.1:0-5849 GCA_036558265.1 Tepidisphaeraceae bacterium
AGATCGAGCGGTTGGGGTTGTACGGCCGCGCGGGCGCGGGGCCGAGGAACATGTCATAGTCCAGTTCCGGCGGCGGTGATCCATCGGGCGGGTTGCCGAAGCCCGGCGAGACGTTGCGCCAGCTCGCGTTCGACGCCGAGACGATCGTCCCCAGTCGCCCCGCCCGGATCAGCTCGCGCGCCCGCTGGAACGGCGGGCCCGAGCGGTTCTGAGTCCCGACCTGCACGACCCGGTTGGTCCGCCGCGCCACGTCGAGCATCCACCTGCCCTCGCGGACGAAGAGGGTCAGCGGCTTCTCGACGTAGACGTCCTTGCCGGCCGCGCAGGCCATCATCGTCATCAGCGCGTGCCAGTGGTCGGGGGTCGCGACGTAGACCGCATCAACGTTCTTATCGTCCAGGAGCTTGCGGAAGTCGCCATATCGGGCGACCTGGCCCCCCGCCATCTCGGCGGCCTGCGCGACGCGTCCCCGATGAACGTCGCACACGGCCGTGATCTGCACATCCGGCTGCTCCTTCAGGGCGGCCAGGTGAATGCGCCCGATCAGCCCGAAGCCGATCAGACCAACCCGGACGCGCTCGTTGGCACCGAGCGCCCGCCGGGCGGCCATCGAGGAGACGGCCGCGGTGGCGGCGACAGTTGCCGTCGCCTGCAGGAATCGTCGACGGTGGACTGCTGACATGTGGATCTCCTTGCGTGACGCGCCGCGTGAGCGGCGGCACACCGCGACCGTGGAACTGCCACGAATGGGCGCGAGCGCGGGAGCCGCCCCGGAAAGGCAAACGCCCTCGATTCCAGTCGTTAGGAATCGAGGGCGGCTTGGTCAGCGGAGAGATAGGGATTCGAACCCTAGATACGGGTTTGACCCCGTATAACGGTTTAGCAAACCGTCGCCTTCAGCCGCTCGGCCATCTCTCCGAGGGGCTTCAAACAGTATCATCGCAGGGGTCAAAGGGCAAGGTGAGTTGGCGCGAGCCGGACCCGCTTGCGCCCGGTGGTGAAGCCAACATTGTTCAGGCCTGATGACCTGGGGTGCTGCCGGCCCGGGCGGCGGCGGCCTGTTCCATCTGGTCGTAGGGGAGCTGGTCGACCAGCGCGGCCATCTTGTCGGCGGCCCGGGACAGGCCGTCGAGGAAGTCCACCGCCTCTTCGGGCTCGAGGTCGTCCGACAGCACCTCGACCGACAGGACCAGGCTGTTCAGGCAGCCCTTGATGTCGTGGCGGAGCCGTCGCACGGGATCGTCGGGGGTCGCGTGTCCTGTCATCATTCTGCGCCAATGTACCGCCCGCCAGCGATTCGCAAAACGCTCAATTATGCCATTTGACACATCGATTTTTGCGAACGTTGGGGTGGGCTATCGGCGGCGTTGCGGGACGGGCGCCGGGGTGTCCTGCAACAGCAGTGCCGGGTCTCGACGGGTTGATGGGCGCGAGACCGGCTTGGGAGGGGCGGCGACCGGCGCGGGACGGCTCGCCGCGGTCGCAGCCTCCACCGGCCGGGCGCTGAAGACCGTGACGGTCGGATCGTCGGAACCGTCGGAGGCCGCCGGCGTCGGCAGGCAATGGCCGTAGGACACTTCAAGAATCTGATAATCGATAAATCCGACGGTTCCGTCGCCGTCAAAATCCCCCTGCGCCCAGGTGGCGCCCGCGGACTGGTTCAGGTTCGCCAGGACGGCCTTCACGTCGGTGGCATTCACGACGCGGTCGCGGTTGGCGTCGCCGCGGAGTTGGAAGAAGCGGAAGACAAAGTCATCGCCGCCGGTCCCGTCGCCGTTGCCGTCGAGCATCCCGCCGTTGGCGGCGGTGACGTCGTTGGCCTCGATGCGCGCGGTGTAGTTCCCGTCGGGCAGGAGGCCGCGCGCGAATCCGGGGAACGTCACGATCGCCGTGCGCGTGGTAGCGAAGTAGTCAACCTTTATCGTGGACTGGACGATGTCCTGATCGGTCGTGTCGTTGTGGATGTCGAAATCGTCGGCCGAAATTCCGCCGGCCAAGTCGCGGTCGAACGAGAAGACCAGCCGGTTGGGAAGGCTTTGGTAGACGAAGTTCGCCGCAAACACCCGCGGACCCGCGAGCAGATGATTGCCGAAGTTCACGCCGACGAGCGACTGGCCGTCGGTGACGCTCACGTACTGTTCGCCGACGACGGGGGTGCCGTAGATGTTGAGCTTCCAGGAATTGACCCGGCCCACGCTCCCCCCTTGCTCATCCGTCACGCGCAACGTCCAGGTCCCCTTGGCGATCTCGTCCCAGTGGTGGGTCGAGGTGAAGACCCAGTGGTAGTAATCCGCGTGCGTGTCGCCGTGCGGCTCGGCCAGGACCGATTGCGTACCGTCGGGCGATATGAGCACGACCCGCAGGTCGCCGCGATTCGAAATGTCGGCGTCGAACTCGACCTCGACGGTCTCGACCCGCATCAGCCGGTCAATCTGGACCGACGAGGTCACGCCGGTGGTCGGATCGTCGTCCGGGATGAACCGGTTCACGTCGAGCGTGCCGGAGGTCACCTGCGTCTCGGGGGCGACGTTGCTCCAGGTCCGCGCGGCCTGGACGGCGGCGTCGGCATCAACCTGGCCGAACCCGTACTTGTCGTTGACCCAGCGTCCGGCGCCGTTGAGCTGCCAGCCGTCGTCGGTCGGATCATTCTTGATGGCCGTATCCACCAGGATGTGTTTGACGTCGCGCCAGGTCAGGTTGGGATTGGCCTGGAGCATCAGCGCGACCACGCCACTGACCTGTGGCGCGGCGGCGGAGGTGCCGCCGAAGTCGTCGAAGTAATCGGACGAGTCGTCACCGGCGAACCCGCGGAGGTCGGTGGTGGTGATCCCCGGCTCGTCCCCGCCACCGAAGGCTGAGATCAGGATCGGCGTGCCGGGCTCGGCGTAATATGCCTGATTCCCTTGGTCGTCCAGGGCGGTGGCGGCGATCACGTATCGCGAGTTGGCGTACCCGTCGTAGTTGACGTTGTCGTTCTCCTGCAGGCCGTTGCCGGCGGCCCAGACGTAGACGTTGCCCTTGCCGCCGCGGCCCTTTGCGACCGAATCCGCCAGGGCCGCGATCGTCTGTTGCCCGGGGCCTTCGAGATGGATGCCGTCGTCGTCCGGGCCCCAACTGTTGCTGTAGACCGCGATCGTGTCACGGTGCCACGAGAGGGCCGCGGCCTCCATTGAATCGGTCGAGTCACCGGCGGTCAGGCGCAGCGCCGCGAAACGCGCCTGGGGCGCGACGCCGCTGACACCGATCCCGTTGTTCCCCCGCGCCGCCAGCACGCCCGCGACCTCGGTCCCGTGCGTCTCGAAGCGGCCCGTCTCGATCGGGTTGGGGTCGTTGCCGTTGAAGTCCCAACTGTCCGCCGCGTCGTAGTTGGGTTGAAGATCCGGATGCGTGTACTGCACGCCCTCGTCCACCACGGCGACGGTCACGCCCGTGCCCTGGTACCGGTCCCACGCCGGCGTGACATCGAGGTCAGCACCGCCCGTGGACGTGTTGCGCAGGTGCCACTGGTCGGGAAAGAGCGGATCGTTCGGGATGAAGCGGCGGCTTTGCTGCTGACGGCCGATCAACGGGTAGAACCACGACAGGCCGGCGGTGTTGGCCAGCTTCGACGCGGCTTGCGTTCCGCTCACACCCGTCGGGAATGTCAGGACGTACGTGCCGGCGATTGTGGCGCTCGCCGACGAGGTGCTCGCGCCGCTTTGAGCGGTGACGGAACTGATGCGCGCGCCGGCGGAAAGGCCGACCACCCAGCCTTGCGCGGAATCGAGCTGTGACGGCGTGTACTGCGACAGGTCTGCCGCGCGAAGCGCCGCGTCCGTGGCGGCATCGCCGGCCACCGGACCGTTGCCGGTCATCGGCGGCGCCGGTTGCGCGGTGACGGCCACGGCGGGCAAGGTCTGACGCCATCCCGGCTTGACCACCTCGCCGATCAGGTAATTACCCGCCGGCAGGTTGCTGAACGAGTATGAGCCGTCGGAGGCGCTGGTGGCGGTCGTCTCGCCCGAGTCGAGGCGCCCGTTGTGGTTGGCGTCGAGGTAGAGCGTCCAGCCGGCCAGGAGCGGCTCGTTGGCCTGAAGGCTGCCGTCGTTGTTGACGTCGTTCCAGACGACGCCCCGGATGCTCCCGCCGCCGGCCAGCAGCAGCCGCGCTTCGACGGCTTCCATCACGGCGCGCTGGCGGCGCCGCAATGCGTCATTGCGGGATTTCAACGTTGGCCGCAGGTACGTCACGCGCATAACTTAGTGGTGAACGATGAGAGGGCGATGATAGTGGCAACGCGTGCTAAGCGTTGTACGGCCTCATGTTGCCGCCTCAAGCGCCAGGCACGTGATACCCGAAAAGACCGCGCGACGAGCGTAATCTGGATCGTAGGACCGACGCCTTTGAAGTATCATCGACCGCCCTATGACCTTTATTCGAGCCTTGACCACCGTATCGGTTGTAACGCTGCTCAGCCTGCCAATATTCACCGCCGCCCAGGAGTGGAAACCGGCCGCCGGACCACTGATGACCCGCTGGGCAAAAGATGTCGCCCCGGACAAAGCGCTTCCCGAATACCCGCGCCCGCAACTGGTGCGCAAGGAGTGGGTCAACCTGAACGGATTGTGGGATTATGCGATCGCCCCCAAGGCCGACGCGACCCCCAATCAGTACCAAGGGAAGATCCTCGTCCCCTATCCGGTGGAATCAGCGCTCTCGGGCGTGATGAAGCGGGTCGGGGCCGACAACAAGCTCTGGTATCGCCGAACCTTCGACGCGCCCAGGCTCGCTGAGGGCGGCCGCCTGCTTCTCCACTTCGGCGCCGTCGATTGGGAAACCACCGTCTGGCTCAACGGCAAGCAGATCGGCTCGCACCGCGGCGGGTACGACCCCTTCACCTTCGACGTCACCGACGCCCTCAAAGCGACCGGCCCGCAGGAACTGATCGTCAGCGTCTGGGACCCCACCAACGACGGCCAGCAACCCCGCGGCAAGCAGGTCAAAAACCCCGGCGGCATCTTCTACACCTCCGTCACGGGAATCTGGCAGACCGCCTGGCTAGAGCCCGTCCCCAAGTCTTACATCCGCTCGCTGAAGATCACGCCCGACGTGGACGGCCAGCAGGTCAAGATCCAGGCCGACACCCAGGGTGACCCTGGCCAGATCTCCGCAACCGTCCTCGATGGTGACCGTGAGATCGCCAGTGCGAACGGCACCGGCGCGATCACCATCAAGATCGATAACCCCAGGCTCTGGTCCGGCGAGTCGCCCTTCCTCTACGGTCTTCGCGTCAAGGCCGGCGACGACGCCGTCGAAAGCTACTTCGGCCTCCGCAAGATCGAGGTCAAAAAAGACGACAAGGGCGTCAACCGCATTTACCTCAACAACCACCCCATCTTCATGGTCGGCCCGCTCGACCAGGGCTTCTGGCCCGACGGCATCTACACCGCCCCGACCGACGAGGCCCTCAAGTCCGACATCGAGATCACGAAAAAGCTCGGCTTCAACGCCACGCGCAAGCACGTCAAGGTCGAGCCCGCGCGCTGGTACTACTGGTGCGACAAGCTGGGCCTGCTCGTCTGGCAGGACATGCCCGCCGGCGACAACGGCATGGTCCGCGCCCGCCGCGGCCAAACCCCGACCGACAAGAGCAATGATCCCAAAGCCGTCGAAGAGTTCGATGCCGAGCTCAAGTCCCTGATCGACACCCACTACAACCACCCCAGCATCATCATGTGGGTCGTCTTCAACGAAGGTTGGGGCCAGCACGAAACCCCGCGCACGGTCAACTGGGTCAAGCAGTACGATCCCTCGCGCCTGATCAACCCCGCGAGCGGCTGGACCGATCATCCCGTCGGCGACGTCATCGA
>DATBFY010000570.1:0-25339 GCA_036558265.1 Tepidisphaeraceae bacterium
TGGATATCTCCAAGGCCAACGCGCCGGCGATCTTCGAGAACGTGAACAAGATCCTGGGCCAGGCGCCGCCGACGACCACGGCGCCATCGACGGGGGTGGCAGGCGCGGCGGCGACGGCGGCGACGGCGGGGACGGCAGCGCCGCCACCGGCGATCGGCGGGCGGCTCAAGGTCGTCATGGCCGCCAACCGCTCGGTCAGCCTGACCGAGACCTTCGACCGACCCCTGGTCATCGGGTATCTCGCCTTCGACCTGCCCATCGACTCGGGCGGAAACCTCCAGCCGCCGGTCTCCACGCGGGCGCAGTTGGACCAGCGGCCGCTGCTCCCGGCGACGCAGACCGACTTCGGAAAGACCGTCGAATTCGGCCCGGACGCCAACACCGGCAAGATCAACCAGTGGCTCAACCAGAACCCGAAGAACCGCGTGGCCCTGGGCCAGATGCTCACGTCGCAGGGGCTCTCGCCCCACGACATCCCGGACGTGCTCTTCGGCAAGCCGCACGCGGCGCTGCGGGCGGAGATCATCAGCGCCTTCGATATCAAATGACTTGCGCGCATCGCGGGAAACTACCGCGCGCAGGAGGTAATCCATGTCAGTCAGGAATGTGCCGGCGAATCAGGTGGGGGCGGTGGTGCAGACGTTCGTGGACAACGGGGCGGGACGGGTCGTCGCCCAGCGCGAAGCGGGCGTGACGACCTATACCGTGGGCGAGCCGATGCCGGCGCCGCCAGCCGAAGGTATCACCGGCCTGGGCCCGGCAACCTCGGCGTCCGCCCGGCCGGTCAAGACGCGTGCGAGGAAGGTAGCGAAGAAGCGTAAAGCGCGGCGTCGCTGAAGGCCGCCGGCTCGGGTATACCTTGGCCCGCGCCCGACATGCCGCCGCTTCAGCGTTACATGCTCACCATCGCCTACCGTGGCACGCGATACCATGGCTGGCAATGGCAGGCCGCCAACCCGCTGACGTGGAAGGGCCCGCAGCCAGCGGAGGGCGAGGGCATCCCGACGGTGCAGGCGACGCTCGCCCGGGCCATTCAAAGCGTCGTGGCTCATCCGATCGTGCTGTCGGGTTCGAGCCGCACCGATGCGGGCGTTCACGCGAAGGGGCAGATCGCCCATTTTGATACCGATCAGGTTCAAATCCCGCCCGAGGGATTGCGCCGCGCGGTAAACGCGCGGCTTCCGGATGACATCCTCGTTCGCGCGATCGAGCCGGTTGAGCCAAGTTTTGACGCGATCTCGTCTACCCTGAGCAAGCGATATCAGTATTTCATTTGGAATTCCCCGGATCGTTCGGTCTTTTTCCCGGATCTTGCATGGCACCGCTGGCAGAACCTGGATGTCGCGGCAATGGCGGCGGCGGCGGAGCACTTGGTGGGCGAGCATGATTTTGCCAGTTTCGCCCGGCCCGGGCACGGCCGAGAAAACACGGTGCGGCGGGTGCTGGCGTGCAAGGTTTCGCAACGCGGGCCCAGGATCTTGATTGGGGTCGAGGGGACCGGCTTCCTATGGAACATGGTGCGGATTATTGCTGGGACCCTGGTGGAAGTGGGGCTCGGGCGGCGCAACGCGGCAGAGATGGTGGAGATCCTGGCGGCGCGGGATCGCCAGGCCGCCGGCGGCACGGCGCCGCCGCATGGGTTGTACTTGCAGTGGATCCGGGTGAAGCGCAGCGGATTCTGATTCACAAGAAACCACTAAAGATTGCGGAAAAAACCTCACAGCAGACTCAAGAATGTTCTTGACGGGATGTAAGGCATCCGATCAGAATCCCACCTCTGATCTTTGCGAAGGAGGCGTGGGTGAAGGGACGAAAGGGAAGTGGGGCGTTATGGCTCGTCGTAGCCACCGTTGCGCTCATTCCCCCGATCGCGGGTTATGCGGCCACCACGGCGCAATGGGACACCAACTCCGCCCCGGGCATCCAGGGCGGATCGGGGGTGTGGAATACCAGCCTGCCGAACTGGGACAAGGGTGGCGGCGTGCGCGGGGCGTGGATCAACAGCGCCGGGGACACCGCGGTGTTCAGCGGGACGCCGGGCGGGACGGTGCAGCTCTCGTCGGCGATCACGGCGGGGCTGCTCGAGTTCGACGCGGCGGGTTACACGATCACGCAGAGCCAGTCGTTCGCGCTGACGCTCAGCTCGGGTTCGGTCGTCGCCAATGCGGATGGGATCATCGCGGCGGCGATCTCCACACCGGCGGGGTTCTTCAAGTCCGGGGCCGGGATGTTGACGCTCTCGGGCTCGAACACGATTCGCGGCCCGGTCACGATCTCCGGCGGGACGCTCTCGTTCACGAACGAGGCGAACCTTGGCTCGACGGCGAACGACGTGGCGCTGTCGGGCGGGGTGCTGCGATACGCGGGGGCGACGCCGTTGTCGCTGGCGTCGGGGCGGACGGTCATCGTTGACGCGGGGGGCGGGGGCGGGGGAATCGAGACGACCGGTGGGATGCTCCAATTGGCGTCCACCGGCCAGTTGACCGGCGCGGGCACCCTGAACAAGCTCGGCGCGCAGACGCTGATCATCTCCGGCGCGAACACCGCATTCAGCGGCGCGGTGCAGGTCAGCAACGGCACGCTGCAACTGAACAACGCGAACGCGATCAACGGCCGGCCCGTGTCGCTCGCGGGCGGGCGGTTGTCGCTGCGAGCGGACCAGTCGGCGGATTTCCGCAGTGACATCAGCGCGTCGGCAGGCGCGAACGCCACGCTGGACGTGGATCGCGCGTCGGGGTTTGGGCGGAGCGACAGTGTGTTCGGCGCGGGCAGCCTTGCCGTGGCGATGGGCGCGACGCTTGCGGTCAACGGCGGCAGCCGCTGGGTCCTGGGCGTGCAGGACCTGCAGGTGGACGGCGCGTTGCACGTCAACGACCTGGGCGTGCTGGTGCGCGGGGCGCTGGCGGGGACCGGGTCGGTTACGTTCGGCGCCATCACGCAGCCGCCGGACGGGCTGACGCGGGGTCTCATCATCACCGGCGGCGGGGCTCCGCGAACGCTGGCTGCGGATCTCGTGGCCGACGCGACGACCGGCGGCTCGCCGATCGTCGGCGCGATCGAGGGGAGTTCACTGGTCTACGGCGGCACGTGGACCGGCAACGCGTCGGCCGACACCGTGCAGAACTGGGTGCTGCTTCGCGACGGCGCCAGCTTCCTGCTGGCGGCCGCAGCCCGGGTCAACACGGTCCTTTCGGACCTGAGCGCCAGCAGGCCGTTCATCGTGGAGGGCAACGGCACGAACAACTCGTTTGAGATGGACGGCGGGTTCGTGGCGGACCATACGGCGCCCGGATCGGCCAACGCCGAAGGTCTGGCTTCCCTGGAGATCCGCAACGCGACGCTTGTCAGCCGCAGCGGCGCGAGCCTGCCGCTGGTGACGGCGACCGAAAGCCGCTCCGGGGGTCTTACCTTCGGCGGCACGAGCGGGGCGGCATGGCGGGTCGCCGATTCCGACCAGCAATACGCCGGGCGGGTGACCTTCAACACCTCGACTACGCTCCAGTTGGACAAGGACCTCACCCACGTGGGCACGGTCGAGTCTCGGTTCGACGGCCAGTTCGAGATCCCGATCGCCGGCGTGATCGTGACCAAGATGGGTCCGGGGTGGTTGAACCTGATGGGGAGCCAGGGGTACGCGCCGGGGAGCGCGTTGTGGGTGCAGGGCGGCGGGGTGCGGTTCGGCACGGACCCCGGCGCCGGGTGGTACGCGGGGAACTACACGCGGGGAGCGGATGGCAGCATCACGGTTCCTCCGGCTCCCAAGGGGACGCTTGCGGTCGCGGTGGGCGGAACGTCCGGGGGGACCGCCGAGTTCGCGGCGCCGGTCAGCCGGGTGGCATCCCTGGCGATCAGCGCCGGCGGCCTCGTGCGCCTCGTACCGGGGGATCGGACACTTGCGACCGAGGCGCTGATGATCGACGGGGGCGGGCAGCTCGATCTGGCGGACGGCAGGCTGGTCGTCGATTATGCGAGCGACGCGGGATCGCCGCTCGCAAATATCGCCCAGTGGATCAAGAACGGCTATAACGCCAGCGGTACACGATGGCAGGGGCCTGGGATCGTGAGCAGCGCCGCGGCGGCGGAGCCGGACCGGCTGGGCGTCGGCTACGCCGAGGCGGCGGACGTGCTATCGCTATCCGGGGGTCAGACAGGGGTATTCGGGGGACAGACCGTGGACGCGACCAGCGTATTGGCACGCGTGACGTTGTTAGGCGATGCCAACCTGGATGGGCGGGTTTCGCTCGCGGATTTCCAGCGGCTTGAACTGGCGTATGGGACGTCAGGCCGGTCGTGGGCGGATGGGGACTTCGATTACGACGGGGCGGTGGGGCTGCCGGACTTCCAGGCGCTCTATCGAAACTTCGATCCGAACGAGTCGGCGGAGGCACGGGCGGCGGTGGAAGCATTTGCCGGGAGCGTGCCCGAACCGTTGAGCGGGGCATGGATCTGCGTGGGGGTGGGACTCCTCCGGACGCGCCGGGTCCGCCGTCGCAAACGTTAGCCACGTCACTAAACAGCCCATCCCCTCATTACGTCGGCGTCGGATCGCGGCGGTGCCGTCCAGATAGCCTTTGACCCTGCGCGGCAGGGAACGGTATCCTTGGATCTCCCTTTCGCGTGGGTTGTGAGTTTCGGAGAGGCTGCAGGAGGCGTCGTACGGGGAGAGAATGCGATGTCGGTGAACTCCAAGCGGAGCAGGGTGCGCCGCGGACCTGTGAGGCGGCGGCGTGGGCAGGAGGGGATTGCGCTCGCCGTGCGCGCAGGGCTGGGCGGAATCGGCGTGGCGGCGATCCTCGCGGCGGCGGCGGCGCGGCCGGCGTGGGGGGCGACCAATTCGCAGTGGGTCGGCGGCACGGACGGCACGGGGCTGTGGGGCGACCCGACGGCGTGGGACAACGGCATTGTCCCGCAGACGGCCACGAACAACGCCAGCGTGGCCACCGGATTTGCGACGCTCGACGCGTCGTACTCGATCGGGGGGCTGGCGCTGGGCGGGGGTACGGTCGGGGGTACGAACGACCTGGTGGTGAACGGGCTCTTGTCGTGGAGCAGCGGGTCGCTGGTGGACGCGGGCACGACGCGCGCGGCCGCGGCGATCGTGTTCTCGGGCGCGTCGGACAAGGTGCTGGGCGGCGGGCGGATGCTGATCAACGACGGCACGGCGACGTGGGTGGCGGGCGCGATCGTCGCCGCCGACGGCGCGACCATCGTCAATAACGGCACGTTCGCCAGCGGGTTCGACGGGGATCTGCGGAGCACGGGGACGGCGTCGCTGTTCCTCAATGCCGGAACGTTTCGCAAGACGGGCGGCGCGGGCACGAACGGCGGCGCGACGACGATCGGCGCGGTCTTCAACAACAGCGGGACCGTGCAGGTGCAGGTCGGTCAATTGGCGCTGGTGAGCGGGGGGAGCGCGACCGGCGGCCAATTCGACATCTCCGCGAACGCGCGGCTGATCATCGCCAACGACTACACGCTGGACGCCGCCTCGCGGATCAGCGGCAGCGGCTCGGTCGTGTTCGCGGGGGGCGTCAATACGATCGCGGGGACGTACGACGTCAGCGGGCTTACCGGGGTGATCGGCGGGACCACGACCTTCACGGCGCCGGCGGGCACGGCCGCCGCCAGCGTCGTCCACTTCGGGCCGGTGTCGCTCAGCGGGGGCGTGCTGTCGATCAACAACCAGGTCGAGGTGCCGCGGCTCGACCAGATCGGTGGAAATCTCGACGGCAACGGCAGCGTGACGTTCACCGGGCCGATCGTGTGGCAGGCGGGTCAGCAGACCGGGTCGGGGACGACGATCGCGTCGGCGGGGCTGTCGATCGAAGGTCCGGGCGGCAAGAGCCTTGAAGACCGGACCCTGCTCGTGCCCGGCAGCGCGTCGGCGACCTGGTCGGGAGGCGACATCCGGGCGTTCGGCAGCGCGACGCTTCAGAACGACGGCACGTTCACCAGCACGTTCGACGCCAACTACATCGTCGCCAACGGCTCGCCGCGGATCGTCAACAACGGTCTATGGGTGAACAGCGGGGGGACGGGCGTCACGTCGATCGGGGCGGATTTCTTCAACACCGGCACGGTGCGCGTCGATGCCGGGACGCTGGCGCTGGCGAGCGGGTCGAGCGGCGGACGGTTCGACCTGGCGGGCGGCGGCGTGCAGTTCGCCGGCGCGTACGCCCTGACCGACGGGGCGGTGCTGGCCGGGACCAACAAGGCCGTGATCACCGGCGCGCTCGACATCAGCGGCGGGACGGCGACGGCGAACGTCGTCGAGATTTCCGGTAACGGGCAGTTAACGGGCAGCGGGCTGTTCACGGTCGATAAGCTGACCTGGCTTGGCGGGCGCATGGCAGGCGGCGGGACGACGCTGGTCAACACGAGCCTGACGCTGGACGGCGACGGCAAGGTAATCGACGGCGGGCGGACGCTGCGCATCGCCGCCAGCGCCGTGGCCACGTGGTCGGCCGGTGACATCGCGGCGTTTCCCGATTCGGTGATCGACAACGCCGGGAAGCTGGAGACGACGTTCGACGGCACGCTGCTCTACGCATCGGCTCGGACGGCGGTGTTCCTCAACTCGGGACTGTTCCAGAAATCGGCGGGGACCGGGACGACGCGGATCGACGTGCCGTACATCAACTCGGGCACGACGCGCGTGGCGAGCGGGACGCTCCTGCTCAGCGGGGGCGGGTCGGCTTCGGGCAACTTCGACCTGGCGGACGGGACGCGGCTGCAGTTCGCCAACGACTACCGGCTTGCGGACGGCGCGACCGTCACGGGCCCGAAGGTCAGCATCGGGCTGTCGGCGGGCACGCTGACGGTGGACGTGCCGCTCGCCGCCGCCAGCCTCGAACAGACCGCCGGGATCTTCAGCGGGACCGGCAGCGTCACGCTGGACAAGTTCACGTGGAGCGGGGGCGCGATGTCGGGCTCGGCGACGACGTCGGTCAATACGACGCTGCTGATGTCGACGAGCACGGAGATGGACCTGGTCGGGCGCACGCTGTCGATCGGCGGCAGCGCAACGGCCACGTGGAGCGCGGGTGACGTCCACGTCCTGCGGGGGGGCACGATCAACAACGCGGGGACATTCGAGGTCACCCAGGACGCCGGTCTCTTCAGCCGCTTTGACGCGACCGATGCGGCCTTCAACAACACCGGGACGCTGCTCAAGACCGGCACGAACACGGCGCTGATCTCCGGCGTGCCGGTGAACAACACGGGGACGGTTCACGTCTCGGCGGGGACGTTGGCGATCTCGAACCTGGGGAACTTCAAGACCACGGTCATCGACGCCGGCGCCGGCGGCAGCTTCGCGACCGTGCTCACCAACACCGGCAGTTACAACGCAGCGGGCAGCACGACGGCCACGATCGTCCTGAACACCGGCCGCTTCACTGCGGCGGGCTCGCTGAACATCGCCGTGCAGTTCACCAACAGCGGGATCGCGACCGCCGACTTTCTGGGTCCGCAGACCTGGGCGCCCGGGGGGCGCCTGCTGGTCAACGGCGGCAACGTCACGCTCGGCACGGACGGCGGCGCCACGCTCACGCTGGACGCCAAGGGCGGCACGACGCTGCTCAAGAGCGATCAGCACCTCAACGTGCTCAACGTGGACGGCGGCACGGTCAAGCTGAGCAGCGGCGGCACGGCGGGCGCAGGCCTCCTGCTCCGCACCGGCGGTTACGCGAACAAGGGCACGACCGACAACTGGAAGGGAAAGCTCGACGTTACCAACGGCAGCCTCATCCTGGATTATCAGGACGGCGCGTCACCGATCGATGCGGTCGCCAATCAAGTCAGGAACGGTTTCAACCCGGCCGGCGCGGAGCATTGGACCGGCAACGGCATCGTCAGCTCGACCGCTCACGACAACGCCAGTGGCAACACGGGGGTGGGTTACGGCGAGGCGTCGGACGTGCTGGGGGCGACGGGCGGGACGTTCGCCGGCGAGGACGTGACCGGCAACGCCGTGCTGGTGCGCTACACGCTCTATGGCGACGCCACGCTCGACGGGGGCGTGGACTTCAACGACCTGGTGAAGCTGGCGCAGAATTACAACAGCGGGACGGGGGAGAAACTCTGGAGCCAGGGTGACTTCACGTACGACGGGATCGTCGATTTCAACGACCTGGTGAAACTGGCGCAGAATTACAACACGACGCTGCTGCCGCCGCCGACGGGCGCCGCGATTCCGGGCGCGTCGGCGGCATTTGAGCAGGACCTCGCCCGCGCCTTCGCGCAGGTGCCGGAGCCCGGCGCGGGTGCGCTGCTGACCGCTTGCGGCTTCGCCGGGCTGACTCGCCGAAGACGCCAGCGACGCGCCTAAACTCCCCTCCTTGGTGGGGCGGACATTCTTGTCTACCCTGAAACAAGTTTCCGATCCAGAGGAGCTTTGGCATCCCGCCCGCGTGCGAACATCCCGCACAGGGTTATCATCAGCGCAGCGAGATGAACGCCAATCGCCCGATTAACGACCCGCTGCCGGCCCTGCCCGTCCACGATCCCGCCGCGGATGCCTGGCGCGCCATGGCCAGGCTCGTGGCGTGGGTTGGCGTGGTGAACAGCGGGTGTAGTCTGATCTGGTTCATTGCCGACTCTTTCGGTCCGGCCACTGCCATCAGAGCCGTTTGGGATGTGGTGTCCAACGCCTCGGGTGCCAGAATCTCGAATATCCTTCTGGCGATTCAAGAGTGGCTTGGGTTCATGTTGATGATCGTGCTTCTCATGGGCTCGATGGCGACCTTGCTCCACCGTCGATGGGGCCCGAGCGTCCTGCTCGGGTACAGTTTCGCCGCCGTCGGCGCGACCGCGTTGTTGATCGCGTGGTTCGTCGACTCATACGTCGAGAATCGGAGCGCGTTCCAACAGGCTCATATTACGCTCGCATCAAACGTCGCCAATTTCTTGATCGTCGCGGTCCGCGACCTGACCTTTCCCCTGATCGCCTTCGTCGTGATGCGTCATCCGGCGGTGCGCGGTCAGGCGGTCTCCGGCAGAGCCTTCGAGCCGCTGCCGGCCGCCAGGCTCGCGTCCGCCGAACCCGTCCGCACATAAGGAATCCTGCGCGCCGTCCCCGCTGCCAACCCCCTCATGAAGATCATCCACGTCATCACCCGCCTGATCGTCGGCGGCGCGCAGGAGAACACGCTGCTCTCCTGCCAGGGGCAGCACGACCTGGGGCACGACGTCACGCTGATCACCGGCCCGCCGCTGGGGCCCGAGGGCTCGCTGCTCGATCGCGCGACGTCGTACGGCTACAAGGTCGAGTTGATCGACGCGATGCGCCGGGCCGTCCTGCCGCTGAAAGACCTCAAGACGTATCGCACCTTGCTTGGGCGATTTCGCGATCTGAGGCCCGACGTGGTCCATACCCACTCCTCCAAGGCCGGCATCATCGGCCGCTGGGCCGCCCACCGCGCGGGCGTACCGGCCGTCATCCATACGATTCATGGCCTGGCGTTCACCGCCTCGACCTCGCGCCTGGTCAACGCGCAGTACCGCTGGCTCGAGCGCAAGGCCGCCCCAATTACCACCCGGATCGTGTGCGTCGCCGATGCGATGCGGGATCAATCCCTTGCGGCCCGCATCGGATCGCCCGGCCAATACGTAACAGTCTATAGCGGCATGGAGACGGCGCCGTTCCTGCGCCCGCCCGTACCGCGGGAGCAGGTTCGGCGCAGCCTGGGCATCGGCGGCGATGACGATGTGGTCGTCGGCACGATTGCCCGGCTGTTCTATTTGAAGGGACATGACGACCTGCTGGACCTGGCGCCCGAGCTGTGCCGCCGCTATCCACGGCTCAAGTTCCTGTGGGTTGGCGATGGCCTGTTGCGCGGGCAGTTTGAGGAGCGGATCGCGAAGATGGGATTGACCGGCCGTTTCATCCTCACGGGGCTCGTGCCGCCCGCGCGGATTGCCGAGTTGTGCAATGCCATGGACATCCTCGTCCACCCCTCCCGCCGCGAAGGACTCGCCCGCGCCCTGGCGCAGGGCGGGCTGGCCGGGGTTCCCGTGATCGCGTATGACATCGACGGGAATCGCGAAGGCCTGATCGACGGGCGCAGCGGTTACGTCCTGCCGCCGTTCGATAAACAAAGGCTCGCCACGGCGCTATCGGACCTGCTCGACGATGCCGACAAACGTAAGAGGATGGGTTCGGCCGGCCGCGCGTTCGCCCTCGCGCGCTTTGACGCCGGCGTCATGGTCGACGCCCTGGAATCCGTTTACCAATCCGCGCTCGAGGGCAAGCGGGCGGCTCAGACGATCGCATCATCATCCGGGAGCACACAGCATGGGTCGTAGGATGAGACTTATTCCAGTGATCGCGATCGTGGCGTTCGCGCTGCCGACGATCCCGTTCAGCCGCGCCGGGCAAGGCCAAACCGTCCCGGACGCCCGGCGCCCCCGGTCCGCCGCGACGACCGCCGCCCCGACGACCAACCCCGTCAAATCGCTCCTCGCAGATGAGCAAAGCCAGCTCGAGCGCGAGGTCGCCACCCGTATGCTGCGGCGGGCGGATCTGGCGATCGACCGCCGGCCGCGGCTCGAGCTGGAAATCGACCTGCGCATCCTCGAGCGCGGCATGATCGCCAACGCCGCCAATGCGAAGTTCGAGAGCGCCGAGCAGGCCAACGCCTGGCTTCGCGCCAAGCAGATGCGCGACGCCGTCAAGTCGTTCGAGGACGCGCTCGCCCAGGACACCAGCCACCCCTCGACGTCGCAGCAGCAGGCGATCGGCGACCTGCACAAGCTCAGTTTCACGCCGGTCGTCGCATCCGATGAGTTCTGCCGCTCCGCCGCGCTGGCGTTCATCAACGCCGTCAACGCCTCGCCCGTGACGGCCGCCGCGCTCGTGCCGCTGCGCCCGCATCCGGTCGCGGGCGAAGCCTCCGCCGCGGATAAACCGCCGACCATCGCCGAACTGACGGAGCAGGTGCAGCGCCTGGCGGCCCTCTCGATCCCGTTGCGCCAGCAGCTCCTCGCGCTCGCCGCCGCCGCCGCAAAGGAAAAGGACGACAAAAGCCTCCATGCGCTGCTGCAGCAATCCGTCGAGCTCGCCAGGGGTTTGCAGAGCAACACGGCCGTCAATCCCGAGTCGCGCACGATGATCGAGTCGCAGCTCGCCGAGGGCATCGTCCTCTACACCGACCCGCGCACGCGCGAGGCCGGCAAATCCCGCATCGACAACCTCAGCCAGTACCGCCAGACCGTCACGCGCATCGACAAGCTCAAGCTGTCCGGCCAGCAGATGGACCAGCTCGCCCCGGCGTTCGCGTGGGCACAGGCCAACCCGGATTCGGGCCAGCGGCTCCTCGCCGACATCGAGCAGTTCTTCGACACGACGGCGCGGTTCGATGCGCTGCCCACGAGCCCGGGGGCCGTCCCCGCCACGCTCAAGCGCGCCGCCGAGGACGCCCGCGCCCAGTTTGGCAAGGCGCGGTCGGCGTTCATGACCGCCGCCGCCCACCTCTCGCCCGCCACGACCACCACGTTCGAGATCGACCAGACGCTGGACGAGGTCAAGCGCCTTTACAACGTCGCCGACGATTTGATGGCCATGGGCCCGAGTCTCGACACGCTCAACGGCTTGAAGATCCGTCCCGTCGGCGCGCTGGAGAAGCGCGTGACCACCGCCGCCTACGTCGCCGTCGCGCCGGCACTGTCCCCCAACCGAAATGACGGCCAGAAGTACCTCAACTCCGTCCACACGCTCGCCAACCTCGCCCACGCGCTGGCGGCCAGGCCGCTATCGGAGCTGCCGTCGAACGTCGTCCAGGGCTGGGCCGGTGGCCGCGTCGAGCCCTTTGAGAACCGCTGGAAAGCGGTCATCGTGGAATTGGCCGGAAGCCTGATCGCCGGTTCGATCGACCTCGACGCCGGCAAGGTCGTGCGCCTCCATACGGCGCAGGCGCTGGGGGATGGGCTCCGCACGGCCGCCCAGCTCGAAGCCGCGCTGCCCAGGACCCCCGCGCTCGCCCGCTGGGCCGACTGGTCGATCGAGCCGGCGACGCTCCAGGCCGTCCTCTCGCCCTATCGCGACGCCACCGCCGCCGCCCTCTTCGGCTACGCTGCCGACAACCTCGACGCCGTCGAGAAGTGGCAGCGCCTGACCGGCCGCTATCAGCCGCTGATCGCCCTGATCCTCCGCGACACCGCCAACTACGCCGACGCCTGCCAGAACTTCCCCATCGGCCTGGCGGCCGAGGTCAGCCGCCTCGCCACACCTTTTGAAAACGCCCCCTTCGCGACCGAACGCTTCGCCAGTTACGCGATCAACGTCTGGGCCCTCTTCGAGCGGATCGGCGACTACGAACAGGCCGACCACATCAGCCTCACCCTCGCCAAGCGCCTGGCCAGGGACCTGAGGCTCGACCTGAAGATCGACGAATCGCCCATCGGTGCCAAGAAGTCCAAGCCGTAAAGCCTGTCGGCCCGCGCCCGCCTATCATCCCCTGCCGTCACTCAGCACTCAGGATCGACTTATGTCTTCCATCGTCGTCGTCGGCCCGCACCCGGATGACCAGGAACTGGGCATGGGCGGCAGCATCGCCCGCCTCGCCCGCCAGGGACACACCGTCCACCTGATCGACATGACCAACGGCGAGCCCACCCCCTTCGGCTCGGTCGAAACCCGCGCCAAAGAGGCCGCCGAAGCGGCCAAGATCCTCGGCGTCACGCGCAGCCTCCTCGGCCTGAAGAATCGCCAGGTTACGCACGATATCGAATCCCGCCACAAGCTCGCCGCGCTCTACCGCGTCCACCGTCCCAACGTGATCTTCGTGCCATTCCCGATCGACGCCCACCCCGACCACGTCGCCGTCACCCGGATCGCCGAGGACGCCCGCTTCGACGCCAAGCTCACCAGGACCGACATTCCCGGCGAGCCCTGGCACCCCAAACGCATCATCTACTACTATTGCACGCACCTCCGCATGAACTTCGTGCCCACCTTCTGCCTCGACGTCAGCGACCAGATCGACCAGAAGATGGCCGCCATCGCGGCGTACAAGTCCCAGTTCACCCACAACGCCGCCGGCGACGTGCCCGCCCAGGTCAGGACCGCCAATGGCTACTTCGGTACGCGCATCGGCACGCCCTACGCCGAACCGTTCTTTACCCACGAGGTTCTTGGATTTTCGGGCCTAAGTGAGCTCGTCTAATCCCGGCGCTCAATCCCCTGTTCGCGGCGCCGCATCCTGGCGGCCGCACTCGAATTCCTCACCCGTCCCGCCGCTCTCGTCCTTCACTTTCCGATTGGCGCCTTTGGCCACCACCTGCCCGCGGTCCCGCCCGCTCTCCAGCGGGTCGCCCGATTCGGGCGCGCTGCAGGGATCGTCTTTCATCTTGTTGGGCTCGCTCATGCTGTCTCCTTTCGACAAAGGAAACTGAGCAACCCCCGTGCCGACCGCCCGCGCGTCACGCCCCCACCTCGGCCACCGCCGTCGAATTGATCGCCAGCAGCGGCATCAGGTCCGAGATCCGCCGGATCACGTGATCGGCGATCCGGTGCGGCCGCAGGTTCGCGAACGGCTGCTTGAGCGCCGTCCGCATCCCCATCCGCCGCGCCCCGACGATGTCGGTCTTGATCAGGTCCCCCACAAACAGCGTCTCGCGCGCCGTGACACCAAGCCGCCCCAGCGCCGCCTCGAAGATCCGCCGATCCGGCTTGCGATATCCCGTCTCGCTCGAATAGACCCGCACCGGGAAGAATTCGAGCAGCCCCACGTCCGCGAGGTGACGGTCGTGGACGAACCCCGGCACGAACGTGTTGGAGATCACGCCAAGCCGCAATCCCGCCTCGCGCATCGTCGCCAGGGCCGCAAGCAATCCGTCCTCCACCCGCGTGTGCCGGGTCAACGGTTCGTACCACATCCACGCCAGGTCGCGCAGAAGGCCGTCCTCGGTCGGCAGCCCCATGCGCTGGTGAAACCGCCGCAACAGCTCGAACGAGCTGAACTCCCGCCGCCGCAGCTTCGCCCAGAAGTACGCCCACCGCACCGCGCGAAAGTGCCCGCGCGCGTACCGCTCGAACGCGGGCAGCCGCGCCCCCAGCCCCGCCAGGTGATCGTACGTCACCCGCGCCGCCTCCCGGAACACCGCCCGCGTGTCCATCGGCTCGAAGTCCAGCAGCGTGTCCCCGAAGTCGAACAGCACCGCCCGAATCGCCCGCGCGGTCAGGACGTCCTCATTCCTCGATCCTCTATCCTCGATCTGGGTCATCTTGCCTTCGCCATCCTCAGCACTTCCTCCACCATCCGTTCGGCCCCCTGGAATACGATCCACGGTCCCACCTCGTTCATATAACAGGGCGTCGTCGCGATCCTATTCCCCTCGTCCACGCAGACGCCGGTCGGCTCGGTGTTCACGTGCCGGCCGCCCATCGAGTTGATCGCGTCCGCCGTGCCCTTGTCCGTCCCGATCGTGAGCTGCGGCGAATGCTTCCCCAGGATCCGCGCCGCCAGCACCGGCGCGATGCAGGCGAACCCGATCGGCTTGCGCGCCGCGTGCATCTCGGTCACCAGCCGCGACACCTCCGGGTTCACCGTGCAGTTCGCCCCCGCCGACGCGAAATTCGACAGGTTCTTCGCCGCCCCGAACCCGCCCGGGAAGACCAGCGCATCCAGGTCGGCGGCCTTGACCCTGGCGATGTCGGTGACCTTCCCCCGCGCGATCCGCGCCGATTCGTCCATCACGTTCCGCGAATGCGAATCGGCCTGCTTCGTCAGATGATTCACCACGCCCGACTGCGCCACGTTGGGCGCCAGGCACGTGATCTGAGCGCCTCGCTTGTCCAGCGCCACCAGGATCGCCACCGCCTCGGTGATCTCCGTCCCGTCGAACACCCCGCACCCGCTGAGCACCACGCCAACTTTTGCCATCACGGCCTCCTGTCGCAACCCGATCTATTATAAGATCCAAACCCGCAACCCTAAACCCGAAACCCCGACTATGCCCATTCTTGTCATCCTCAGCCGTTACCTGCACATCATCGCCGCGGCCCTCGTGATCGGCAGCCTGTTTTTCATGCGCGTCATCCTGCCGCTCGGGTTAGCGCAAGCCGATGCCGCGTCGCGCGAGCCGGTGTTCCTCCGTTGCCGCCGGGTCTTCAAGATGCTCATCCACACCTGCATCCTCCTGCTCCTCCTGACCGGCGCCTTCAACACCTGGCGCGCCTGGGATGACTACAAGATTCACCGCCATGTGATGCACTTGTGGGGGCCGCACATGTTCCTCGGGGTGGCCGCGATGGTGATTGCGCTGCTCTTGCTCGCGCCAAAAGAACCCCCGCGCTGGCACCGCAGCGGGGCTGCGATCAACCTCTTGATCCTCTTCCTGGCCGTCCTTTGTGCGTCCAGCCTCAAATACGTGCGGGATTCCGCGATGCGGGATCGTGCCAACCGCCAGACCGCTCCGACCACCCTCCCCGCCGATCAGCGGTGACCCGATGCCCCCGGATTCCTCCTCGATCCTCCTCGCGCCCGGGGTCTTTGCTCCCGAGTCCGCGCTGCGCCTCCAATATTCGCGCAGTTCGGGCCCGGGCGGGCAGAACGTCAACAAGGTCAACACGCGGGTCCAGCTTTGGGTGCCGCTTGAAGCGATCATGGGTCTGCGCGAATCGGCGCTGGCGCGACTGCGTCAAATTGCCGGATCGCGGCTGACCGCCGCCAACGAATTGCACCTGGTTGCGGAAACCGAGCGCACCCAGGAAGGCAACCGCGGCGCCGTCTTGGACCGGCTGCGGCTGCTGATCCAACAAGCGATCAAGGAACCCAAGCGCCGCAAGAAGACCAAACCCTCCAGGGGCGCCCGCGAGCGCCGCCTCCAGGGAAAGAAGACCCGCAGCCAGACCAAGTCCCAGCGGCGCTTCCGCCACGAATGACCCATGAGGAATCGAACATGAGAACCTTTGTCGAAGTGATCGCGCTGGTCGCCTGTGCCCTCCTGCCGATCGTTTCCCGAGCGGACGACCAGGCGGCGGCGGCGGTCACGGTGATCAAGGATCTGCCGTACAAGAGCGGTGACGGCCTGACCCCCTACGAGCGGGACCGCTGCAAGCTCGACCTCTACCTCCCGGGTGCCAAGGGGTTCGCGACGGTCGTCTGGTTCTACGGCGGTGGCCTGGAGGGTGGCGACAAGTCGGGACGGGTCAACACCCGGATCGCCACCGCCCTGGCGCAAAACGGCGTCGCCTGCGTGGCGGTGAATTACCGCCTGTCGCCCAGGGCGAAGTATCCCGCGTATCTGGACGACGCCGCGGCGAGCGTGGCGTGGACGCTGGCGCACGTCGCCGAGCGCGGGGGCGATCGGGATCGGGTGTTTATCAGCGGGCACTCGGCGGGCGCGTTTCTCACCGCCGCCCTGGGCTACGACCCCAAGTTCCTCAAGCCCTACCACGTGTCCACCGCGCAGATCGCGGGGCTCGTGCCGTTCAGCCCGCAGGTGTTCACGCACTTCACGATCCGCAAGGAGCGGGGGGTTCCCAACCCGCAGACCACGCCGCTGATCGATGACGACGCGCCGGTCTACCACGCGCGGCCCGACGCGCCGCCGACGCTGATCCTGATCGGCGACGGATAATGCGATGTCAGAGGACTCCACTGCTCCCGAGGGCAACACCGGCGAGGTCACCTTCAGCCGGGACAACTCGTCTGCCGCGATCGACGTGATCTTCTCCATCTCCGGCACCGACCCGTCGGAATACGAAGTCGAGACGGGAGAGTTCTGCAATGAACGTCCGGACGGCACCTATGACCTGCAGATGGGTCCGGGCCAGGCAAGCAGCAACGTGATCATTCACTCGACCGATAACCCAGACGTCGAGACCCAGCGCATCCTGGATATCACGCTCCAAGACAGCATCATCGCGATCGGTGACTTCGGCGTCCCTTACCTGAAGAGCGTCAATAACCTGACGGCCAGCATCAAACTGAACGACGACGACGCGAACACGCAGGTCTTCGGCAGCGACGGGGAGGAAAGCCCGCTCAACCAGGCGATCACCGCGGGGCCTGCCGGCGTGTTCCCTGAAACATTCAAGGTCAAGGCGACCGACGTCAACGGCGATCCAGTCGCTGGCAAGCTGGTAGACCTATCCCTTGGAGGTACTCCGAACCTCAATGTGGATCATACATCAGCACTGACGGATGCGGGCGGCTTCGCGACGTTTCACATTTCCGGGAAGAACGCGGACACTTACACCATCAGCACGACCACCCACAACCCCGGGCCGGTGACGTTCGACCAGCTCCTGGTGGCCAACCCGATCTTCCAGGGCAACAGCGCCCACACGGTGCGGGGAGGCAAGCTTTACTACTCAGTGAAGGTGACGAAGGCCGACGGCACGACGCCTTACGCCGGCCAGAACGTCACATGGAGCGTGGACACCGGCTCCACCGGGAAGTTCAATTTCGTCGATGAGGACCTGACGACGAACGGGAGCGGCTTCGCCTACTGTGACGTGGAGGGCGGGACCGCGGCGGACGTCTACGGCGACTGGAGCGGGACCTTCTCCGTGAGCGGTGCCGGACCTACGGCGTTCACCACCATCCCGGTCCACGTCTCAGACCCCGTCATCACGATCGACGACGCCAGCATGGCGTTCAGCGAGACCAAGACGTTCACCGTCCTGACGAGCAACGACCAGGGTGACCCGGTCTTCGGCGTGAGCATCGACTGGACTACGAGCGGCTACCTCGTGTCCGATGGCGGTAGCATCATGACCCTCGGCCAGTTGGATGGCACCGCCTACGTCGCCGTCACGGCGATCGCCGACCCCGGCAACCACACCAGCGGACTCGGCTACATACACCTGACCGCTAGTGACAGCGGGGTGACGAAGGACAATACCGTTACGGTGGGCTGACCTGGTTGACTCTGGGTTGTTCTCCTATATCAAATCAAGCAGTTCCCGCACCGGGCGATTACGGTGCGGGAGCTGCGTTTCAGAGGTTTACTAATGAGAACCTTTCGACGTGTCGCCAACTGGCTCGCGACCGGTGTCGTCCTCATCCTCGCCATTCTCGCGGTCGCGACCTCGTGCTCATGGTCGCGGAGCTACTTTGCCAGAGATACCTTTGGCCGGTTCTGGAAGCAGGAGGAACCCCGTGCGATGTGGCGTGGGGTACACAGCCTTGTGGTGGGCCGTGGGTGCGTCCTGTTCTCCACGTTGACGGATCGCAATCAGACCTACACGCACCCCGTGAACGGAAACATGATCCTCGACCCCTGGGCCTATCGCTGCAAGCCTGTCGTGAAGATCGCCAATCCTCGCTTTGATTACGCGGAGTTCATCCCGTGTTGGGCATCTGAGTACAAGGCACAGCGATTCGGCGAATTAACATACGAGTCTTGGGATCGCACGGTCTCGATACCGCACTGGATACTCTTGTTGTTGTTCGGCACCTGTCCCGTCGTAACCTTGGTAAGGTGGTGGCGCCGAAGACAGCGATCTGCCCGAGGATTTGCCGTTATTGAAAAGGAGCAGGCATGAAGACGCTGGACTACGCGGGTCCGATGACGCGGCCCGATGCGCGGCAGAAACAACTCGCGCGGAAGCGCAAGCTGATCTTCTTAGGCAAGGTGTTGGTTTGCGTCGGAGCGGTACTGACACTGGTCACGCTGATCTACCTGTTCACCCATCAACCCGATGAGCGGTTCATGCCGTTTTTTAAGACGGATTGGCATTGATCATCATGTTGTTCGGGCATTCCGATTGGCGACACTCCGCACATGTCACAGGCTACGAAGTTGCGGGCCGAACTCGCGCCTCGCAAGCCGGGGGGTAAACGGGCGAGGGAATCAAGGAGACGTCGCAGAGGCTGCTGCCGCCGCCCATCGTGCGACGCCGCATGCCGCGTGGAAGTCGCTCTGGCCGGTGAGCAGAGTCCAATCCTTGCGCGCCACCGCGGTGAGCGCTTGATCCACGGCGGCCTTGATTTCGCCCGCGATCCCCGCCAGGCGAATTCCAACGCCGCCGGTGAGACAAACGTGTTGCGGGCGATAGATCGCGTGACCGATCCGGATGGCGCGGACCAATGCCCGGATGGGCGGTTCATCCACGCCGAGCCGCTCGATGACGTTGGCGCCGCCGTAGCGGGCGGCGAGGGCGGCGGAACCGATGTAGGCCTCCAATGAACCGCGGCCACCGTCGGGGCCGAGCGGGGCGTCGGCGTCCAGCGAGACGTCCAATTGGCCCAGGTGTCCCGGGGACTCGCCGCTGACGTGGAGGAAGCGTCCGGCGTCGTGGTCCACCACCGCCGCCCCCACGCCGGTACCCAGTGTCAGGCAGAGCAAGCGGCCGGAAAGACGTCGTGAGACGTAAATGTCATATCCGACGGCATTTGCGTCGCTCAGGATGCATGCCTGCGGCAGGCCTGCGCCAAGCGCCCGCGACACGATGTCGTCGAGCGGAACGCCCACGAGCCCCGGCACGTTGACGGACAGCGTGATCGTGCGGACGGTGCGGTCGAGAAGTCCCGGGCAGCAGACGCCAACGGCGTCGATGGGACCGGGGGCGCGTGCGGCGACCGCCTGGCGAATGGCTTCGACGAGTTGGGCGGTGTCGGGCCGCGTGAACGGGGGGCTGCGCCCGGTCCAGGCGACCTGGCCGTCCTGGAGCTGCGCGGCCTTGACCGATGTGCCGCCGATGTCGATGCCGAGTGCTCTCATGTGCGTGCGATTGCGCGAACAGGAATCCGCAAGTCGGTGTAATCCGCCGCCGGAATCGTTATCATCGGTTGATAACGCTTAAGTTTACCGAATTTGCGCCCGCTGGGCCTTGTACTGCAGGAGAACTTGACGAAATGTCCAGTGCCACACAACCCACTGCCCCGATTGAACTTAACGCCGCGCCCGCTTTTGGCGTGGAGAAGATCCCGGTGACGGTTTATCCGACGAGCACGCAGGCGTCGGCGGCGGTGGCACGGGAGATCGCGGACCTGATCAAGGTGCGCGCGGGGTCCAACGCAAAGGTGGTCCTGGGACTGGCGACGGGGTCGACGCCGACGGGGCTTTATGACGAGTTGATCCGGCTGCACAGGGAGGAGGGGCTGTCGTTCAGGAACGTGGTGACGTTCAACCTGGACGAGTACTGGCCGATGAACCCGGACGAGCTTCAGAGCTACGTGCGGTTCATGCGCGAGCACCTGTTCGACCACGTGGACGTGGATTCAAAGAACATCCACATCCCGGACGGGACGATCGGGCGCGACGAGGTGGCGGGGTTCTGCGCGGCATACGAGCGGCAGATCAAGGAGGCGGGGGGCCTGGATTACCAGATCCTGGGGATCGGCCGCACCGGCCATGTCGGCTTCAACGAGCCGGGCTCGCCGCGCGACAGCCGGACGCGCCTGATCACGCTGGACCGGGTGACGCGGCTGGATGCGGCGTCGGACTTTTTCGGCGAGTGGAACGTGCCGCGCAAGGCGATCACGATGGGGGTGGAGACGATTTTGTCGGCGCGGAAGGTCGTCCTGATGGCCTGGGGCGAGGGCAAGGCCCCGGTCATCCGCCGTGCGGTGGAGGGGGAGATCACCAGCCACGTGGCGGCGTCGTACCTGCAGCAGCATCCCAACGCGCGGATCGTGCTGGACCAGGCGGCGGCGGCGGAGCTGACGCGGTTCAAGACGCCCTGGCTCCTGGGGAGCCTGGAGGACTTTGGCCTCAAGTGGGACGAGGCGATGACCCGCAAGGCGGCGATCTGGCTTGCGCAGCAGGTCAAGAAGCCATTGTTGAAGCTGACGGACGAGGACTACAACGAGCACGGCTTGCAGGAGCTGGCGGCGTCGCGCGGGGGGGCGTACGACATCAACATCGACGTCTTTAAGTCGCTGCAGTCCACCATCACGGGGTGGCCGGGCGGGAAGGCGGACGCGAAGGATCAGGGGGATCACGGGGTGGACGTGCCGGCGTTCCACCACCGCAATCCGGAGATCTTCCCCAAGCGCGTGGTGCTCTTCTCGCCGCACCCGGATGACGACGTGATCAGCATGGGCGGGACGTTCATCCGGCTTTGCGAGCAGGAACACGAAGTGCACGTGGCGTACCAGACCAGCGGCAACATCGCGGTATGGGACGAGACGGCGCTGCGCCACGCGGATTTCGTGAGGGAGTATGCGCAGGCGTTTGGCCTGGACCAGAAGGTGGCGGCGGGGATCGAGACGCAGATCGAGGGCTTTTTGCGCAAGAAGCGCCCGGGCGAGGTGGACAGCCGGGAATTGCAGCAGATCAAGGGCCTGATCCGCCGCGCCGAGGCGCGGGCCGGGGCGCGGTTTTCGGGGATCAAGCAGGACGATCGGATCCACTTCCTGGACATGCCCTTTTACGAGACGGGCCGGGTGCGCAAGCGCCCGCTGGGGCAGGAGGACATCCGGATCATCAAGGATCTCCTCGAGAAGGTGAAACCGCACCAGATCTACGCGGCCGGCGACCTGTCGGACCCGCACGGCACGCACCGGGTCTGCCTGGCGGCGATCTTCAAGGCGCTCGACGAGCTTAAAGGCCGGCCGTGGGTGAAGGATTGTGAACTGTGGCTTTATCGCGGCGCCTGGCAGGAGTGGGGGATCGACGAGATCGAGATGGCGGTGCCGCTGTCGCCCGACGAGGTGACCAAGAAGCGCCAGGCGATCTTCAAGCACGAGAGCCAGAAGGACAAGGCGCTGTTTCCCGGGCCCAACGACCCGCGCGAATTCTGGCAGCGGGCGGAGGATCGCAACCGCAACACGGCGGAGCTGTACGACAAGCTGGGGCTGGCGGAGTACGAGGCGATCGAGGGGTTCGTGAGGTGGCGAGGGGCCTCAGAGAGTGAATCGTAAAGCGTGAAACGTGAAGACGTGATGACGCGGAGCTGCATATGGCTCACCCTTGGCGCATCGGCCTGTTGTTCGTTGGGTTCTGGATTCCGCGGATCGCCTTCGCCGAGCCGCCTCCCGCCACGCCGCAGCAGGTGAAGCAGACGGTGGATCGCGCGATCGGGTATCTGCGGGCGGAAAGCGCGGCGTGGATGGCGCAGCGGAAATGTGCGGCGTGTCATCATGCCGCGATGCCGCTGTGGGCGATGAGCGAGGCCGGGCGGCTGGGGTACGCGATCGATCAGAAGTTCGTCACCGACACCTTCGAGTCGGTCCTGGGCGGCCGCCAGAAGATGATCGACTCGAAGATCGAGGCCGATCCGGCGGCGCCACCGGACCCCCGGCCGATGGCCCGGGGCGTAAACACGGGCGCGGTGTTCATGGCGGCGGTCGCGGGATTCGGGCCGTCACTGGACGAGGGACAGCGGCAGAGCGTGGCGTACATCGCGGCGGACATCGTCAAGAAGCAGCAGGCCGCGGACGGCTCGTGGGAGTTCTTCCTCTGCCGGCCGCCCATCAACCAGGATCAGGCGACCGACGTGGCATGGATCCTCATGGCGTTGCAGGCCGAGAGGGGGCCCGACGTGCCGGCGTCGCACCGGGCGGCGCTGGCGAAGGGGATGGCGTGGCTGGCCGCCGCCGAGCCGCTGGACCGTCACCAGGTGAAGGCCTTGAAGCTGCTGGTCGCGATTCGCGGGGGGGCGGCGCGCGAGAAGGTGCAGGGAGATCTGAACGAGCTGCTGTCGATGCAGCGGAGTGACGGCGGGTGGGCCCAGACGGACGCGCAGCCGGCGAGCGACGCCTACGCCACTGGGCAGGCGCTGTACGTACTCGCGCTGGGCGGTTTCACGGCGGAGCGGGTCGAGATTCGGCGCGGGATCGACTTCCTGGTGTCGACGCAGAAGCCGGACGGGAGCTGGCCGATGACGTCGCGCGGCACGCCGGACGGCCGGCCCGGGAGCGCGAAGTTGCTGACGCCGATCAACTGCGCCGCCGGCGCGTGGGCGACGCTGGGCCTGGCGAGATTGGTGCCGCAGCGTCCCTGATCCGAGGGGAATTCTCGCGCGGGATCGAATCGAAGACACGCTGGAGCGTGAACTCCAAACCACGCTTCGGTAGCGATCCGCAATGAAACGATTACAATCCGTCTTACACTCGACTGGTTCCCCACCTCGCGCGCAGGGACGGTCCATGGCGGGTTTTGCGGCGGATTTCGATTGTGTTTCCGCGAGCCTCTGCGGATAATTATAGAAGACCGGCGGAAACGCGCACAGGCCGTTTATTCCGCGCGACCTCTCAGACGTTCCCGGCCGGTCCGACGGGGTGCATTTCATGCCCGTGATCAAGGAACTCAAGCCCGTGCAGCCCCAACCCGGTAAACCGCTCTACCTTGCGGCCAAAGATCGAATCCGGGAGGCGATCGACTCGGGGCTGTTCCATCCCGGCGAGCAGATGCCCTCGACCAAGGAACTGAGCGATCAGCTCGAGATTTCGCTGGTCACCGCGCATCGGGCCTTGCAGGAACTTGTGAATGCGGGCGTTCTGCAGCGATCGCAGGGGAAGGGGACGTTCGTCCACCAGGCTTACCTTGAAGGTCGGCGGACGGTGGGCGAAAGCCGCGTGGGCCTGTTGATCCCGGCGGAGGCGTCGATCGCCGATTCCTGCCACGCGCAGGTGTTGGACGGAATCCGCCAGGCTGCCCAGACGCTACACGTGGACCTGGTGCTGCTGCGTTTTGACGAGGACGTGCGGAAGGAGTGCAACGGTTTTTTGTATCTCAAGCCGTCGCTCGCCGAGGTGGAGGCGCTGGCATCGGGGAGCAAGCGGCGCACGCCGATCATGGTGGTGGGCGCGCGGACCGAATCGCCCAACGTTTCATCGATCGACGTCGATGACGTGAGGCTGGCGCGCCAGGCCGTGGATCACCTGGCGGGCCACGGACACGCGAGCATCGGCTACGTGGGCGGGCCGGCGGAGCTGGCGAGCAATCGCGATCGCTGGATCGGGTTCACGGAGGGCCTTTCGGACCACGGCCTGCCCAACAAGCCGCAGTGGGTGCTCAAGGGCGCGGGCTGGCGGCTGGAGGAGCGCGAGCGGACGGAGTTGATCCGGCTGCTGAGCGGTCCAAACCGTCCGTCGGCGATCTTCGCCGCGGGTTACGATTTCGCGCTGGACGTGTACGCGGCGGCGCAGACGGTGGGGTTGAAGATCGGCGAGACGCTGTCGGTGGTGGGGGTGGACGACCCGGCGAGCGCGGCGTTCCTCGCGCCGCCGCTGACCACGCTTCGCCAGCCGCTGGTGCAGCTCGGTCACGGCGCGGTGACGGCGCTGGTCGAGCGGATCCGCCACGAAGGGGCGCCGGTGGAAAACCGATTCTTGCAGGCCGAGCTGATCATCCGGCGGTCGTCGGGTGCCCCGGGAAAGTGACCCTTTATCGGAAGTTCACTTCGGGCGGGGGCGCCGCGCGGCGCGCGGCACTATTTTTTGGCGAGTCTTGCCGTCAGGTGGGCGATAGGTAAATAGGTTCGAGGGATTGGACCGCGCGCTCGCCAATCGTTGTTGTCATGCCACTGCTGATCGACGGACTGATCATCGTCTGCTACTTCGTCGCGATCATCGCGATCGGGCTTTACATGGGGCGGCGGGAGCGGTCGCTGCACGATTTTGCCCTGGGCGGGCGGAGCGTGCCGTGGTGGGCGGTGATGGCGTCGATCATCGCGGCGGAGACCAGCGCGGCGACGTTCATCGGGGCGCCGGGGGAGGGGTTCAAGGCGCAGTCGATCGTCTACGGGCAATTGGTGATCGGCCTGATCCTGGGCCGCGTGGTCGTCGGGTACTTCTTCCTCAAGCCATACTACACGTACAAGGTTTACACGGTCTACGACTACCTGGCGGTGCGCTTCGGCAATCGCAGCAAGAATTACGTGGCCGGGCTCTTCCTGGTGATGCGGACGCTGGCGTCCGGGGCGCGGGTCTTCGTGCCCACCCTGGTGATGGTGGCGGCGTGGCACGCGATCACGTCCGGGGACCGGGCGCGGGCAGTGCAGCATGCGGACACGCTGGGGCCGTACGTCATCGCGATCGTGCTGATCACGCTGCTGACGTGCCTCTACACGGCGGCGGGGGGGATCAAGGCGGTGATCTGGACCGACGTCATTCAGGCGACGCTGATGTTCGGCAGCGCGATCGTGGCGATCGTCACGATCCTGTACCACATCGGCGGGGACAGTTGGAACCTCTCGAACGGCCTGCACGCGCTGGGGAACCTCGTGCCCAAGACGCGCACGCACGAGGGATACTTCCTGCTGGGGTGGGAAGACAGCCTGGTCAAGCCGTACATGGCGTCGCGCGGGATCGACCACATGACGGCCTGGGAGTGGATCCGCCTGACCATCGGCAGCGACTTCACGCTCTGGTCGGCGACAATCGGCGCGCTCTGGACCAACATGGCGGCGTTCGGGACGGACCAGGACATGGTGCAGCGGCTG
>DATBFY010000571.1:0-1737 GCA_036558265.1 Tepidisphaeraceae bacterium
GGCGTTCACCTGGACGAGGAACGATCCGGCGTCGTTTCCGGTGGTGACCTTCGCGACCTCCACGTCGTCCTCCGTCTCGACAACGCAGAGCTGCGCCACGCAGTTATGGACGTTCGCGAACGCGATGTTGCCCGGGTTGCCAGGGAACTTGACGAAGTAGAAGCCCATGTTGCTGCGGCGGACCTGGATCTGCTGGCCCGAGCAGTTAAAGGCGTTCTGGATGAACGGCGCCGACGAGGTGTAGGTGTTGGGGAAGCTTGCGGCGCTCCCATTGATCGTGACGTAGGCGTTGACCTTCCCCGCGCCGCAGCCGGCCTGGAGGAAGCTGGTCGCGGCAGTGCCGCCGAGCGCGTTGGCGTTCGCGGCGGTGGTGGCACTGGTGGCGCTGTCCGCCGTGCCGGCGTGGGTCGCGTTGGGGACCGTGCCGAGCTTCGACTCCTTGATCTGCTTTCCGGTGAGCGTGTTGTTCTTGAGCGCCGTGCCGCTGATCGTGTGCCTGCGGATGTTCTTGCCGTTGAACTTCGAGGCGGCATAACCGGTGCCGCCGAGGGCAACGAACAGCGCGAGCAGGGCGATCGCGTTGTGACGCGCGAACGATGCGAGCCTGCTGCGAGTCATGTGTGCTCCTTTGAGCTCTCGTGCCGACGCTGGATGTGCGGCGGCGGTGCTGATGCCGACGCTAACCGGGCGGGTGGTCGCGGGGCAAGGGGCTGGTCGGCTCCCCGGCGAGGTCGCCTACAATCGCTCCCGCCTGGGGCAGTGGCCAAATTGGCAAGGCACCGGTCTCCAAAACCGGCGATTCCAGGTTCGAGTCCTGGCTGCCCCGTCTCTCTGAGAGGCGGTTTTTCCGCTCTGCCATTCGGGTTCTGGCCTCTTGTACTGAGTGTCGCGGGACCGCTCCAAACCGGCGAAAACCGGCCCAAAAGACCCCCGACCGGCCCAAGACCGGCCCACCGGGGGGCCACGTTTTCCGGTCGTCCCTCTGTCGGAATATGAATCCGACAAGCAGCACCTCAGGGCCCGTCACGGGCCACAAGCAGCAGGTTCGCCTCGCCCTCTCGAAGGTCGAGGCGGCGGACGCGCTCGGCATCAGCGTCGACTTCCTGGAGGACCACGTGATGCACGAGCTCCGGGTGGTGCGCAAGGGCCGTCGGCGGCTCATCCCGGTGAAGGAGCTCGAGCGCTGGATGGAGGAGCAGGCGACGAAGGCGCTCGACTGATCCGATGGCGGCGAAGCACCACGGCATCCAGGTCATCCACTCGCGCAAGTGCGCGACGTACAGGGGCGGCAAGTACTGCTCCTGCAGTCCCGCGTACAAGGCCGAGATCTGGATCGCGCGGGACAACCGCAAGATCCGGCGCTCGTTCTCGACGCTGGCGGCGGCGCGCAACTGGCGCCACGACGCGATGTCGGCGCTTCGCAAGGGGACCATGGCGGCGGGCGGACCGATAACGATCCGCGACGCCGCCGAGGTCCTCATCAAGGGCATCCGGAGCGGGGCCGTGCGTACGCGGTCGGGAGACGAGTACAAGCCGAGTGCGATCCGCAACCTGGAGCAGGCACTGAAGCTGAGGATCCTGCCGCGACTGGGCCACATGATGGTCGTGGAGGTCACGCGCGGCGACGTGCAGCGCTTCGTCGACTACCTGCTCACCACCGGACTCAACCCGAGCACGATTCGCAACACCCTGAATCCGTTGCGGCTGATCTACCGCCAGGCGTTGCTCTACGGCGAG
>DATBFY010000572.1:0-9799 GCA_036558265.1 Tepidisphaeraceae bacterium
GATCCGCACCTGCACCCCCGGGATCGGCTGACCCACCGACCCCGGCCGGCTGACCTGCGGCGTGTTCAGCGAGATCACCGGCGAGGTCTCCGACAGCCCGTAACCTTCGTAAATCGGCATGTTGAAGCGCGCCTTGAACCCCTCCCGAAGCGCCGCCGGCAACGCGTCGCCCCCCGCGATCAGGGCATAGATCGACTTGAAATCGTCCGGCTGGGCATTCTTCAGATGCGCCAGCGCCCCGAACATCGCCGGCACGCCGAAGACGATCGAAAGCTCGTGCTCCTTGATCGCGTTGAGCATCGCCACCGGCGAAAAACGCGCGATGTATACGACCGACGCCCCCAGTTGCACCGGCGCCAGCAGCCCCGCCGCCAACCCAAAGGCATGGAACAGCGGGATCACTCCCAGGAACTTGTGCCGGTGCTGGAGGTTGGCTGCTTCAATAGCAGCGTCCACATCCGACTGTAAATTCGCATACGTCAGGATGACGCCCTTGGGCAGACCCGACGTGCCGCTGGTATAGAGCAGGACAGCGGTATCATCGGGGGAGGGATTGGGGAACTTGGGGGTGATCGCAAACGGCGGCGTCTGCGGCAGTTGCGTGAGATCCACCACCTTCAGATCCGCATCTTTAATCCGGGCCGCTAGTTGCGGAATCGTGACAACGGTGTCGATCCCGCTGTCCGAGATCACATGAGCGATCTCGCGGTCCCCCAGGAGGTAATTAATGGGCACCACGCTCTTGCCACTTAATAAAGTCCCGTAGAAACTGGCGGCGAAGCCGGCGCTGGGCGGCAGGAGCAGACCGACGCTCGGCTTGTCCGTCTGCATGCCCAGGTAAAGCCCCAGCCCGGCGGCGGCGGCGGCAAGCTGCTGGTAGGTGTACCGGCCCCGTTCGTCAATGATCGCGATGTCCTGCGGGATCTGCTGGGCGTGGGTGAAGAGCGGTTGGAAGAGCATAGCGAGGGCGGCGATCTTAGCCAAATACTTCGGTAATTCTATCCCCCCGGAGGCATGGATGCTCAAGGTTCAAAATGGATTTTGGCGGGCGGTTTGTATCGCGGGCGGCGCGGGAGCGCTGATCCTCGCCGGATGTTCGAGCGGACCCAGTACCCGCGAGCAACTCGGCACGGCGTACAAGGAACTGGAGAGCCCCAATCCCAATTACGTCGAGATCGCCAGCGACGCCGACGCGTACCTGAAGGAGAACCCGACCGGTCCGGCGGCGGCAGACGCGCTCTACCTGCGCGGCCGCGCGCTCGAGGAGAAGGGCCAACGCGACGCCGCCAGCCCCCAGAAAGACTTCGCCGACGCCTACGACGTCTATAACCAGGCCCTCTCCCAAAAACCGCGACCGGGACTGGAAGGCCTTATTCACGTGGGGATGGGGAACGTGCTCTACTTCCAGGACCGGTACAGCGCCGCCATCAACGAGCTGGCCACGGGTCTGGACAAGCTGGAACGGGACTCGGACAAGGCCTGGACGCTCTACCGGGTCGCCCTGTGCTATCAAAGGATGGGAAGCTGGGACGACGCGGACAAAGGGTTCGCGACGGTGCAGCAACAGTACCCCAACACCCCCCAAGCCGAGCGCGCCCGGGAGCACCAGGGTGCCCGCGGGTTCTACGTGCAAGTCGGCACCTACGCCAGCCCGGCGATGGCGGACGCGGCGACGATGGATTTGAAGAAGTTGGGATATCCTGCGCAGAGATTCCAGGATAATGCGCGAAATGTGCAGTACGTGCGCGTGGGTCCGATTAACTCCTATGAATCGGCGGTGGCGACCAGGCAGAAGGTGTGGGGGAGATATCGCGACAGCGTCATCGTGCCCTAGGGGCCTCAGGCGCGCGGCGTTCTGGCCGATAAGCGCTTTAGAGGTCCAGAGATGGGCGAGCTTAGCGACGGATTGAAATACCTGCTTCGGGGGAATTGGCAAGAGGGCGCGAGATCACTCTGCATAGCGGTGCAACGGGAGCCTGGCCGTCTTGCGGCGGTGCGCGGACTGATGACGGCATACCTGCGAAGCGGGCGCGTGGATGATGCCCGCGCGGTCACGCAACATTTCACATTAAACTTTCCGGCACGCGCGCAGGGATGGATACTCTCCGCGCAGTTGGAGTGGAAGGTCGGACGGCGCCCGGCGGCAATCGAGGTGCTGAGCAAGGGGCTGGATCGATTGCCCGGGTCGGCGGTCCTGCATCGCCAGATGGCGATGTATCAGCGGGCGATGGGAGAGCACGAGCGCGCAGAGGCTCACGCGGAGCGGGCGCGACGCGGCGCGTCGATCCGGATGGATGCGGATGACTGGTTGGGGCGGGTCGCGCAGGACGGCAGGTTGTTGGCGGCGCTGGAGCGGTTGTCATCGGACAGCGAAGGCGATCGCCGGATGATTGGGGCGCTGGCAACCCGGCTGGCTCAGGCGGTGGAAGACCAGCCGTGCCATGCGGATCGGCAACTGGCGTTGGCGCGGTTGCAGTTGAGGACGGGGGATCAGGCGGGGGCGTTGCGGTCGGTTCGGCGGGCGTTGCGGTCGAACCCGTCCTACGTCGAGGCGTTGCGACTGCACGCGACGATCCTGGGGAAGATGGGGGAGTACGTCGGTGCGATCGAGATACTCAGGGGGCTGGTCGCGCGGGGTTGTGCCTGGGCGGACCTGCACGTGGAGCTTGCGGAGCTTGAGCAGGCGCGAGGGAGGGACGAGGAGGCGCGCGGGCAGTTGTACCGGGCGATGCGCATCAACCCCGTCTTTGAACGGGCGGGCACGTTGCTGCGCAAATGGGCGGCGTGATCGAGCCTTGATCGTGCGCGCGGCGGGTCGAACTTGAAACATTTCGCGGGGGCCAACTTGTCCGATGTTGCGGCGCGGCTTTGCCGATAGACACAGCAGGGGCGGCGAGCCCGCCGCGCGGATCACCATCGGGCGCGGCCGTCGATGAGTTCCTGTTTGCAGTCGAGCGAAGCGCAAGGATTGTCTGCGATGAGCGTACACATTCAGATGCTGGGCCGTCAGTTGCCGTGCAACCTGCTGGACCTGTTGCAGGTCAAGCCGCTGCCGCTGCCGTCGCCGGTGCACGACGAGCTGGTCGGCCGGGTGGAGCGGGGCGAGCGTTATCCGGACGTTCATTACAAGCTGGGGTTGTCGCACCTGGGGCGGCAGGAGCTGGGGCTGGCGCGCAAGCACCTGATGGCCGCGGTGGAGAAGAAGCCGGGATACGTCGCGGCGCGGCTGGCGCTGGCGACGGTGTGCGACCTGTTGGCGCGGCACGCCGAGGCGGTCGAGCAGATCGACGCCGTGCTGGGGACGGAGGAGGCGAACGGACAGCGTGCGGCGCTGGCATGCGCTTCGGGGTTCTGCCTGGAGCGGCTTGGCGCCCACGGGGCGGCGGCGTTCCGATATCAGGAGGCGCTGGCCCAGGACGGGACGCCGGAACTGTTCGCGCACTATCGCCTGGCGGCGATTTTCCTGGCGCACGACGAGCTGGAGGAGGCGGTCGAACATCACCGCGCGATCCTGGAGGTCGAGCCGCAGGAACAGGCGGTGCGCACGAGCCTGGCGCACCTCCTGCAACTGCTCGGGCGGCACAAGGAGGCCGTCTGGGAGTACGAGAAGGCGCTGTGCATGGAGCCGGATAGCTGGGAGCTTCAGCTCGAGCTTGCGGAACAGTTACAGCGGATGGGCGACAGCGATCAGGCGGTCACGCACCTGCGGCGGCTGGTCACACAGCATCCGGAATTCCCGGACCTGCATTTGCGTTTGGCGAACCTGTATTCGAATCGCGGCGAGGACGCGCGGGCGACGGATCAGTATCGAGCCGCGTTGGACGTGCACCCGGATTACCTGGACTGCCACATCGCGCTGGCGCGGCACGAGCTGCGCATGGGGCGGATGGAGCGGGCGCTGATCCACTTCCGCCACGCGATGACGGTGAACGATCAGAACGTGGAGGCGTACGCGGGACTGGCCGTGGCGCTCAACCGCATGGGCAACGCGGAGGCGGCCGAGGAAATGCTGGCGGCGGCGCGGCGGATCGCGGGGAACAGCGACGTGCTGCTGGGGCAGTTGGGGCAGATCGAACTGGAAGCCGACGCGGCGGCGGACGCGGACGCGGCGTTCGACCCGGCGGCGCAACAGTTGACCGATGACGACGCCTCGCGCTCAGAATCCGACGGGCAGCGCGAGTGGCTGGAGACCCAGGTGGAGCGGTATCAATATCTCCTGGAGCGCCACCCATCGTGGAGCGACATGCGGGTGCGCTGCGGCATGCTGCTCAAGCTGCTGGGAAGGCCCGACGACGCGGCGGCATGTTTCGAGCAGGCAGCGCGCGACAACCCGGGCTATGCCGAGGCGTGGGTGCAGTTGGGGCTGGTGAAGCATCAGGTCGGCGACGTGCGAGGGGCGATCGACGCGCTGGAGATGGCGATCCAGATCAAGCCGGACTATGCGGACCTTCACTATCGTCTGGGTTTGATCTACTGCGGCGAGGCGGAGTTCGACCTGGCGATGGAGCGATTGGAGCAGGCGGTGCAGCTCAACGGTCAGAACCCGGACTTCCAGCGGCAGCTCCTGGTAGCGCTGCAATCGATGCAGATGAACGGCCGGCGTCCCGCGGCCGGGATGATGGGGGAACGCGTGGAACCGATGAGCCGCGAGGCGGCGTAGGGCGCGCCGCTACTATTCCGCTGACCTCTCCGCTGGCGGGAGCAATGTCATCCTGATTATGAGGAGGCTCCCTCATTAATCAGGATGACCCCGCCGCAAAGAGTCCTGTGAAACAGCTCCGCGGATTCCGCGGAGATTTTTCTTGACCTCTTCGCTTAGACTGCTACGCTTAGTTGTCTAAGTGAATGACGGGAGGATGTTGCGATATGCCTGCTGGGCCCCCGACCGAGCGCGAATTGGAGATCCTCAAGATCCTCTGGGATCGCGGGGAGGCGTCGGTTCGCCAGGTATACGAGGAAATGAGCCGCACCGCGCCGATCGTGCAGAACACGGTGCAGGCGTTCCTCCGCACGATGGAGGAGAAGGGGCTGGTGCGCCACCGGACGCGCGGGCGGACGTTCGTGTATCGCCCGACCAGCGAGCGCGGGGAGACCGAGCGGCGGCTGGTGTCCGGGGTGCTGCAGCGCGTCTTTGACGGGGCGATCGACCAGTTGGTGCAGCGGGCGTTGTCGGTTCGGCAGCCGACGGCGGACGAATTGAGTAAGCTCGAAGAGCTGATCCGGGAGCAGAAGGCCGCCAAAGGTCGCGGCAAGTAGGTCGGTTATGAGCGCGCTGTTGGAATTCCTGGTGGAGAACGGCGTGATGCTGGCGGGCGGGATGAGCGCGTTGCTGCTGGTCGGCGTGCTGGTGGCGATGGCGTGTCGCGCGCCGTTGCACCGGCAGCGGGTTTGCGAGACGACGGTGGCATGCGCGATGGCGTGGGCGCTGCTGGCGTGCGTGCCGATGCCGCGGGTGGGGTGGGGCGATGGGCGCCGGATTGTCCCGCCGGCGGCACGTTCCATGCCGATTTCGAACGCAGTGGCATCGGGCGCGCCATTGAAGATCGCCGTCGCCGAGATTCCACCGGAACTGGTCGCGAAGCTGAGTGATCCGCCGGTTCGACCTGTCGATTGGCCCCAAGCACAGCCATCCGTTGCGACACGTTCGATCGATCTCGGTCGGTGGCTTTCGGCTGGGTGGTTGGTCGTCGCGGCGGCGTGCTGCGGGTGGCTGGCGTTGGGACATCTGCTGTTGTGGCGCGTGGTCGGCGGGGCGATGGCGGCGCCAGCGTGGGTGATCGAATTAGCAGGGATGAAACAGGATGCAGATCGGTTGTGCGTGCTGGTGTCGCGGCGCGTGGCGGGGCCGTTCACCTGTGGGTTGTGGCGGGCCGTGATCGTGCTGCCGGCTTCGCTGGTTGCGACCGATTGCCGGGCGCGGCTTCGGCAGGTGCTCCGGCATGAGATCGCGCACGTGCGGCAGCGGGACCGGTGGGGAAATGCGCTCTTGTGCGCCGCGCTGCCGTTGATGTACTTCCACCCGCTCTACTGGCTGCTGCGGCGGTGGTGCGAGCTGTCGCGCGAGCTGGTGGCGGACGACTGGGCGGCGCGGGCGGACGGGAAGGACGCGTACGCGCAAGAGCTGGTGGCGCTGGCGCGGTCCGGCGCGGCGGGCGGGATCCTGGTGGGATCGATGGGGATTCTTCGAGGTCGGTCGGCCTTTTACCGGAGAATGCGCATGTTGCTGGAACGAACTCAGCCGTTGGAGACGCGGTGCTCGACGTGGTGCCGGGGGATCTTCGCGACCGTCGCGCTGGCGGCGGTCGTGGGGGGCGCGATGTTCGCGGGGGTCGGACCGGCGAGGGCGCAAGATGCGACGGTGGGCGAACCGGCGAAGACGGCGACCGACTTGTCGCCGGGATCTAAGCCGCAGGTTGAGCAGGTGGTGACAGGGGCGCCGGGCGAAGGTGAGTCGGCTCCGTCCGCGGCCGGGCCGGTCGAAACCCGCATCGAGCAGCTTCGGGGGCGCCTGGGCCAGGCCGAAATGGCGCTCGACGCGACGAAGCAGAATAAGGACGCCCGGGCGAAGGCAATCCACGAACTGACCGTGAACCAGATTTCCATCCTCGACCCGCAGATGCGGGACCTGGTCAAGGAGCGGCAGAACCTTGAAGGCGAGTTGGCGCGACTTAGAGCCCAGGGCGTCGGGGACGACAACCCTCGGCTGCAGCAGGAGAAGGCGACCATCGATCGACTCGCCGAGCGGATGGAAAAGTACGCCATCGAATGGCGGGACCTTCAGATGAAGCTCGGCGATAACCCGGGGATCGCGCCCAGCGGCTTCGCGCGCTCCATGCCGTTGAGCGAGAAGGCGCTGGCGGGCGAGATCACGACGCTCAAAGATCAGATCGCGCAGCTCAAGGCGCAAGAGGACCAGGCCTTTCGGGCACTGCGTGCCGCTGGAGCGGACGCGGACGTGGGCCATGGTCGGGGTCAGGCTCTGCCGCCCGGGGCGGGGCGCGGCGCGGGACGGGGACAGGATTCAGGGCCCGCGCTGGCGGCGGCAGCGTCGGTCGGCGGCGTCCAGCTCGACCTGGTGAACCTGGCGAACACGATGGTGGACGCGTCCGGCGCCGTACGGCTGGCCAGCGTCAAATACAAGATTGCCAGCCAACAGGGCAAGAACGGCACGGTCACGGAACTGGAACTGGAGTCGGCGGGGGAGGCGCTGAAGACGGCCGAGAAGCGGCTGGCGCTGCTGAAATCGATCGCCGGCGTGGCGCTGGATGCGGCGCGGACCGACCTGGTGCGGACGCAGCAGATGTTCAAGGCTGGGGCCGAGAGCGATCAGATGATCGCCGAGAGGGAATCGCGTGTGCGGCTACTGGAGTTGATCATCAAGAGTGCGGAGTGAGCGCGAACCGGTGGGTTTCGCGCTTCGTCATCCTGATTATGAGAGAGTCTCAAACGACCGAAGATCTTGCAGGCGCGAACGATCTCGTTCCTCCGAAGCAAGATCCTTCGCTTCGCTCAGGATGACGGCTTTACAGCCGCCGAGGCTGGTCCTCATCGACCCTTGCCCCGCGCCGGCGGACGATCGGAGAACAGGTCCGCCGCGGCCCGGCGATATTCCTGCTTCACCGCGTCGAACGTCGGGTCGTCGGCGCCCTTGGGCAGGCAATAGGTGACCACGCCTTCGACCCGGCCCTGGCGAACCAGGTCGAAGCACATGCGGACCTTCTCGGCGATGTTCCGCGGGCTGCCGGACTCGCTGTAGCGCTTCTCGTGCTGCTCGCGCTCGCCGGCGGGCATCAGGATCATCGGCAGGTGATATCGCCCCTGCGCCTTGTTGGCGGGCAGCAGGTCCACCGAGAAGTTTCCGGTGGGCTTGCGGTTCCAGAGGCGCTCTGAGGCCATTTCGGTCGGCGTGTCGAAGCCAGTCAGGCGGATGTCGTCGAAGCGGACGGTGACGGGGTACTTCGAGACGGCCTGCCGTTCGTACACGCCCATCTCGACGCGCACCGAGCGGTGGCCGCGCACGAGGCGCGCCAGGTCCACTTCGACCACGTGGTCGTCCACGTCGCCGGCGGTGTCAGCCTGCCAGACGATCCGCCCGTCCACCTTGACGAAGGCCATGTGGTAGCCGCGGTTGGTCGTGTGGTCGTCGTCGTCCCAATAGAAGGAGACGGTGGCGTTCTGGGGGTCGGTGACGCGGAGGTCCGCCCAGATCGATCCCTTGTCGCCGACGCGCGAGGGGCGGCTCTTGGGATAGGCGACGATCGCGGTGGCGCCGTGCGGTTCGTCGTTCAGGTAGGCCAGGGCGTTGCCGACCTGCACGCGCGACTTGGGATAGGCGGCGACGACGCCGTCCACCAGGTCGCCAAAGCGGCTCATGAAGTCGGCCCAGGGCTGCTGGAAGTAGAGGAGCGGGTAGAACCTGATCCTGGGGTTGATCTCGCGTGCGGCGTTGACCATCCGCCGCACGTACGCGGGGGTGAAGCGGTCGGGCTGCGTGGAGTTCGTGTAGAAGTCGTCGATCACGTAACCGACGATGTTCGGGTGGTCGAGCGAGAGGCGGGCGATCTCCTGGGCCCAGCGGACGTAGTCGGTGCGGTAGGGTTCGGAGTAGCCCCAGGACTTCTTGACCAGCGGCGTCTCGGACCAGGGGATGATGTAAACCCAGACGTCGATTCCCTCGCGCTGGGCGGCGGAGGCGAAGGCCGGCAGGTCGTCCCAATCCGAGGCCGCGTGCCAGATCAGATAAAAGTAGGTGTTGGCGTTGAGGGCCTTGAGGGCCTGGATGTTCGCATCGATGTCAATGTGCCCATTGGGGCGGCGGATCTCGGCGGCGAAATCGCCGAGGATTGGCTTGCGAGTCGTGACGGCGACGCCGCGGTCCTGGGCCTGGACCGGCAGGATCACCGCGAGGCACAGCAGGCTGAGCCAAAGCGGGGCGAGAGATCGAGTCATTCTGTCACGCATGCGGTCTCGGGATGGAGGGGCGTTATAAACTCTTGACACGTTAGTGTCGGCGTTGTTGGCCCGTCAGATGATTGATCGCAAAGCGGGTGCCCCGCAATGCCCTGTTCCGGGCACCGGGGAGATCCGGGACGACACGTCTCCCTTTATCAGTGAAACCACGCAACACGTCCGGGTCACGCCCGATAATCCGCTCGCCCAGGCCGGCGGGTGGCCGGGTGTTTGCCGGGCCGAGCAAAATATTGGATTTCTTGAGCGATGCGCCAGGAGAAAACAAACATGATCAGCACGCGCAAGCAGGCCGTGAAGCACCCCCATTCCCGAAGCGGTGATCCGTCGGAGGTGACGGTCTACGGTCACCTCGACTGCGCGACGCTCGACGCGATCGACCGCATGGGCGACCAGATGGTCATGCCGCGGTCGTGGGTCGTGGCGCAGATCCTCCGCGAGTGGGCCGAGCGGCGGTCGGCCGAGATTCACGAGCTCGAACAGTCCTGGAACGGCAGCTACCGCGAAGAACTGGGCCGACACGGGATGGAGGGGTAGGAAGCCGCCACGTGGAATACGAACCGCCGGGCGCGGGATCGAGAGTCCTCGCGTGCGTCGCGGCGGGTTGAAACGGATCTCGTGTGACTCTCTCTTCCTTGGAGCGCCCCCTGTGCAGGGGGCGCTTTTATTTTCGTAGGTGCCGCTGTGCGGAACATTCATCGCGAATTCAACTAAGAATATTCCGTACAGCGGAAGCTACGAGATCTTCTTCAAAAACTGTTCGATCCGATCGATCCCCTTGTCGATCTGCTCCATGCCCGTCGCGAAGGACAGGCGCACGTGCGTGTCGAAG
>DATBFY010000573.1:0-10486 GCA_036558265.1 Tepidisphaeraceae bacterium
GATACGCTGGGGGCCGACCTCGACCCGGCGCTTCTGGGGTTGCACATGGAGAGCGGCCGCTGCCTGACCTTCGAGGTGATCCCGCGCCGCGTCAGCGACCGCGGCGGCGGCCTGGCGCGGGTGGACGGCCGGGTGCGGCTGGTCGAGGGCCTGGCCCTGCCGCGCGAGGAGGACGAGTTCGCGCTGACCTACTACAACGCGCTGACCACCTGGGTGGATGTCGAGCAGTTGCTCGGCGTCTTCGGGCTGACGCGGGACGACCTGGCCGACGAGGAGAAGGTGGCGGCGGCGGTCCGGCGGCTGGCGGGGCGGGTGCGGACCTACATCACGCTGAAGGACGTCAAGAAGCGCTGGGGCCACGGCCAGGAGGACGTCTACCCCGTCGCCCAGTGGGAAAAACTCTGGAGCGACATGAGCAGCCTCGCCGGCGTGGCGTGCGCCTTCTTCGTCGTCCCCCGCCGCCGCGGCCAGCAGCTCAAAGAACAAGCCCAGCTCGACGGCTGGCTGCGAGATGGCAGCGCGGCATACGTGGAAGGCTTATGCGATTGGGGATGAGTGAAGCGTGAAACATGAAGACATGAAGTTTGATGTCTTCATGTTTCATCCTCCTCTTCGTTAATTATCCCCTCCGCCCTTCGCCTCAGGTGCTCGGTGGTAGCGGCGGCGATCGGGTCGGCCAGGGTGCGGCTGGTCCACCGGTAAGTCTGGCGGGTCGGCGGGTCGGCGGCTTCCTGGCGGTCGAGCGTGTAGGTGCGGCGGCGCTGACCCGCCAGGGCGACGCGGAACTCGACGTTCTCGGGCGGCGCGTAATCGGCGGGCGCCTTGGGCGAGGCATCGGCCCAGATCGGGTGGGGGTTCTTGTCCGGGGTCTCCTGGATCACGTGCAGGCCGGTCTCGGTCTCCAGGCGCGCGCGGGCGAAGGGGGCGCGGATCGCCAGCACGATCCCGAGGATGCCCCCGCGCGGGTTTGCGAGAAACGCATCGACCTCGTCGGCGTCGAGCAGGGTCCGCTGGAGCGCGGTTTTGCCGTGGCGCGTGTAGTACGAAACGGCACAAGACGAGGATGGAGGATGGAGGATGGAAGATGGAGGACGCTGGGCGTTGCTCCTGGCGAGTTCCACATAGCCGCGGGCGAGCGCGAAGAGATCCGCGGTAGCGGCGCCGAAGAGGGCGAGCGTGACCGCGTGCGGGTCGGGGTGTTCAAGCGTGAAGAGGTGGAGCAACAGGTCAGCCGCATCGGCATCGAGGCGGGCCAGGCGCGTTTCGATCTCCGGCGCGGCGGCGGGAAGCGGGGCGGCTTCGTAGACGCTCAGCAGGAGCGCATCCTCCAGGGCAGTGACGTCCTTCGTGAGCGACGCCAGCCCATCACTGATCGCCCGGAGACGCTTGGCCCGCTCGCGGTGGGCCGGATCGACGAAGCGCCGGCCCGGGTGTGCCAGGCGACGGGTCAGGAGGCGATTGAGGGTGAATAGCTCGTTCCCAAGCGCCAGGCTCGCCGGCGAGCGCGCGATCGCTTGGACGCGGCGGCGCAGTGCGGAGGCGCGGCGGGCGAGGGGAGGAAGAGAGGATGGAGGATGGAGGATCGAGGATGGCGGCAGATCACGGCTGCCGTCGCCTTTGTCCATCTTCCATCCTCCATCTTCCATCTTCGTCTTCTGTTCAGCGGTCGCGGCACGCACCTCGACACTCAGCGTGCCGTCACGCATATCCACTCGCGCGATCAGGGCGGTTGCCGCCGCGTACTGGTTGGCGGCGTCGGACAGGGGGGCGAGCAGGTCTTGTTCAAGCCGGCGCTTCAAGGGGCGGGCGCCGTAGAGCGGGTCGTAGCCGGCCTTCGCCAGGTACGCGATCGCGGCGGGGTTGACGTCGAGGACGAGGTCGCGCCGGCTCACGCCGTCGCGGCGGCGGATCAGGTCGATCTCGCGGGCGGCGATCCGCTCAATCGTCGGCCGGTCCAGCGGCAGGAACGGGACGACACGGTCGATGCGGCTAAAGAGCTCCGGGCGGAGGAAGTCGCGAACGGCGTCGGTGAAGTGGGACCGGGCGCGGGAGGCGCCGTCGGCGGTGACGCGCGAGAGGCCGAAGGGTCCCGACTGAAACTCGGCCGCGCCGAGGTTGCTGGTCATGACGACGATGGCGTTGGAGAAGTCGGCCAGGCGTCCGGCCGAGTCGGTCAACCGCCCCTCGCCCAGCACCTGGAGCAACAGGTCGAAGAAGGCAGGGTCGGCCTTCTCGAACTCGTCGAAGAGGAGCACGCAGAAGGGCTGTTCGCGCACCTTTGACGTGAGTAGGCCGTGTGATTCCCACGCGTTGCCGATCAGTCGCGAAATTGCGGCGGGCGTGGCGAATTCCGACATATCGAAGCGTACGAGGTTGCTCGAACACGAGGATGGAGGATGGAGAATGGAAGATGGAGATTGATCGGTCGCCATCCTCCATTTTCCATCCTCCATCTTCGTATTCTCCCCACTCCCCGCGCCGAAGACGAAATCCGACAGCGCCTTGGCCATCTCCGTCTTGCCCACGCCCGTGGGGCCGATGAAGAGGAGCGAGGCGATCGGGCGGCGGGGACGATTGAGGGCGGCCTTGACGGTGGCGAGCAGGTCGGTCACGAGATCCACGGCCCCGTGCTGGCCGATCACGCGCGCGGCGAAATACGCGTGCGCTGCGTCGAGGTCGATCGGCGTGGCGTCGTCGAGCAGGACCACCGGCAGGCCGGTCTCGCGGGAGAAGGCGGAGGTGACGTCGGAGGAGGAAATCGAGTTCCGAGTACCGAGTGCCGGGTTCCAGGTTGCCGCGGCGGCGGCGCGATCCTGGAGGAGGTTTTTGAGGAAGCGCAGCGGGCGGCCCGGGGCGGCGGAGTAGGTCGCGTAGCGGCGGTGCAGGCGGTCGAGGGTGTCCAGGGCGTCCTCGGTCATCGGAGAGGTCGTCCGAGCGCTGGGCGGCAGTGTGGCGGCAGGGGGGGTGGCGGGCGGTGATGGCTGGGATTCCTCTTCGTCCTCTTCGTCATCGTTCGCTGGGTGATCCTGTGTCTGAGCGTCCAGGTGTTCGATCGCGCGGCTCGCCGATCCTTGCTCCGCCGCGAAATTGAGGGCGGCGTTGAACAGGATCATCTTGCAGGCGTCGGGGCCGGGCTCCTCGACGCGGATTTGCTGGAAGACCGCGAGCAGGTGCGGGTTGTCGCGCTCGATCAAGGGGAGCTGCTCGGGCGTGCACTCGGCCACGGCGAGTACGTCGGCGCGCGCGAGATACGGGCGGAAAAAGCTGGCGATGCCGAACTGCGAACCGCCGGCCTTGCCCACTTCCATCAGCTCGACCACGTTGCCCACATTCAGGATCGCACCGGCGGATTTGGCCTGGCGGCAAAGGCTCTGGCAGCGCTGTTGCCACAGGCCGTAGCCGCTCATGCCGGCGATCAGGCGGGCGCCCGAAGTCGTCCAGAACGGGGCGTTCGCCAGCCGGTACCGACGGCGCTGCCGGAAAAGTTCATGAAACGCCGCGGTCTTGCCCACGCCCGATGGGCCGACCAGGAGCACGCTCTTCGGGTGGCGGCCGGCCAGCGCGTCCGCCAGGCGATCGACCAGGCCGTCGATCTCATACGCTGGCGTCACGGCGGCGTCGGTCAGGACCATCCCAGCCTGCTCAATGACGGGCTTGGTCTTCTCCTGCCGTTTGGACCGATCCGCGGCGCCGACCTGTGCGGGCGTCGGGATGTCCGGCGTGACCGCTTCGCGGTCGACGGTCGTTGACTCGACCCGATCCAGTTGCGCCAGGTCGAAGAGGCGCTGGGATGCCTTGGTCCGAGCTAGCGCCGTGCGGATGTGACGCGGGATCAGTTCGTCCAGTTGTTCGTCACGGGCGGCGGCCAACTCGATCCCCAGCGCCGGCACGTACGCGACCGAGGCTTCCTCGCCGTGCCGCCAGCGGAGCACGTCGAACTGGAGCATGATCGGGTGGCTCCACGCGGGCGATTTCTTCGGCGGCTCGAGCGGTACCAGCACGCGCGAAACCTCTGGCGTGGCGCCGGCCAGTCGGCGATAGACCTCGGCGGGCGAACCCGCGGTGAACACCTGCCGCGCCAGCGCCTTCAGCTTGTCGTGCAATCGCTGCGGATCACCATGCAAAGCCACGACTTCCGGGAACAGCAGCACCTCGCCGACGTAGATGCCGGCGTCGAGTTGGCGGGTGACGAGGATGGCCGGTAGATCGTGGTGCATGGACGAACGGCAACGGGTAAAACGTAACGCGCAAACACATAACGTGCGCACGGGACAGGTCCGACATACGGCACGCGCTTTATGTTTGCGTGTTAGGCCTTTATGCGTTGACTCAATGCGAGAGGCCGCCCGCCGCGCTGACGCGCGGGTCGGACGGCCTCTTGAGTTCACTCGTCAAGCAGAACAGGCGGTCGCGGCTTACTTGGCGGCCTCGATGCTGCTGACCTTCAGCGTGTCGCCGTCCTTGGTGCCCTCGATGGTGACCTTGGTCGAATCGTTCTTGGCCAGGTATTCCATCGCCTTGGTCTTGCCGGCGTCGTCCAGCTTGAGCATCTCCTTGCCGGAGATCAGGGCCATGTCCCCGTCCTTGCCGCACTTGATGGCGCAGGCCTTGGGATGACCGGCGGCGGCGGCCTCGGGGTCGTCTTTCTTCATCTGATTTTTGCCGCACTTAGCGTCGATCAGGACGCCGTTGAACTTCTGGTCGGCGGCGAACGCGGCGCCGGCAAGAAGACCCGAGATGAGCACGCCCGCGAAGAAGGACTTCTTCATGTCGTTCCTCCGAATGGGAGAATGGGGTGACCGATACCCTGACTGTTGACTTGAAACAGGACTTCCTGTCTCTGATACCCCGGATGATATCCGAGCGTTGCGGCGGCGGGCAAGTCTCCAAAGCATGGGGGGCGACGATTTGGATCACGCCGCTATACTGACCCGCTTCACCATGGAAGGAGTTGTCACCGTGGCAGATCAACAACAACGAGAATCGACATCGGACGTCGTGAGCACGCTGAGCCTGCAGGCGAGTTTCGGGTTCGGCGACCGTATCGGCCTGGCGACGCCGGGCCACGTTGAGGCGATGCGGCGCGCGGGGGACGGAATCGCGCCGATCTTCGCCCAGCAGTCGATCCGCGAAATGACCCGCACCAACCGCACCCCCGAACAGGTGATGGACGATGCGCTCCGCGGCACAAAGCAAGCGGACTGGACCGGCAAGCAGGGGGCCGACGCCGACCACCTCAAGACCCCCGCTGACATCGATCGCACCGCGGCCGCCGGGTTCGTCTTCTTCACCATCGACCCCTCCGATCACGTGGACCCCAAGGCCGACAATTACCCGCCACAGGAGGTCGAGCGGCGCTTTAAAGACCTGCAAAAATCGGCCGACGTCGAGTGGCTCGCCAAGTACGAGGACCAGCTCATCCAACTGCCCAACCAGACGCGGATCCGGATGGACGCCCTGAGCGTCCGCCGCGCGGCGCTCAAGTACGGGAAGGCGGTCAACCACGCGATTTCGCTCTCCCGCCACATCGACAAGGTGATGAAAGCCAAGGGACGAGATTACGAGGTCGAGTTGAGCGTAGACGAGACGCCTCAACCCACGACGCTGGCCGAGCATTACATCGTCGCCCACCGCTGTACCGACGAGGGGATGAAGCTGGTGAGCCTGGCGCCACGATACATCGGCGATTTCGAGAAGGGCGTCGATTACAAGGGCGATTTGAAGGCGTTCGAGAAGTCGCTGGCCGACCACGCCTCCATCTCAGAACTCCTCGGTCCCTATAAGCTCAGCTTGCACTCAGGGTCGGACAAGCTTTCGATTTACACGCCGTTCGCGCGGATCACCAAGGGACGCTTCCACGTGAAGACGGCGGGGACGAGTTATCTCGAGGCCTTGCGCGTCGTCGTGCGAACGGACCTGGGACTCTTCCGCCGGATCGTCAACTTCGCGCTCCAGCGCTACGAAACCGACAAGGCGACCTATCACGTCTCCGCGAAACTCTCCGACGGCCCCAAGCCCGACAACATGGACGCCAAGAAGCTCGAAGAGGTGTACATTGGCGACTGGTCGAAGGCGCCCGCGGGCAAGGGCTTTACCGGGCTAGGCCGGCAGATCCTGCATTGCACGTTCGGATCGGTCCTGACGCACGGGGAACTGTCGGGCCAGGTGCGGAAGGTGCTCGAGGGCAATCAGAAGCTGTACGACCAGGTTTTGGCCGAGCATTTCGAGAAGCACCTCAAGGCGTTGACGGCCGGAATGTGAAATTGCCCCGTAGCACGGGCGCCCCGCCCGTGAACCTCCAAGAGTCACGGGCGGGGGCGCGTACTTCGAGATTTCACGCTCATGGAAGGCTACTTCGAGAAAGTCCAGGAACTCCTCGCCGCCGGCATGCCGTTCGTCAGCGTTACGCTCATCGACGCGATCGGCTCCGCGCCCCAGGACGCCGGCAGCAAAATGATCGTCACCGCCGAGGGACTGACGTTCGGCACGGTTGGTGGCGGGCGCATCGAGGCCAAAGCAATTGACCAGGCCCGGACCATGCTCGCCCCCGGCAGTCCCAACACCCTCTTCGTCAACTGGAACCTCCAGAACGACGTCAAGATGACCTGCGGCGGCGCGGTCAAACTCTTCTTCGAGCGCTTCGCCACCGAGGCGTGGCCGATCGCAATCTTCGGGGCCGGTCACATCGCCCAGGCGCTGGTCCGCACGTTGCTGAATCTCGATTGCCGGATTACCTGCTTCGATGCCCGCCCCGAATGGATCGCCCGCCTCCCTCAATCGCCCAGGCTGGAGCGCGTGTGCGCGGACGACCTTGCCTCGCGCATCGCCACGCTCCCCGTCGGCGCATGTGTCCTGCTGATGACCAAGGGCCACTCGACCGACACGCCGATCCTCATCGAGGCCCTGCGGCGCGGCTCTGATTTTCCCTACGTTGGCGTGATCGGCAGCGACGCCAAGCGCGCCGCCCTCCGCCGCGGCATCCTCGAATCCGGCATCGAGCCCCATGCGTTCGACGCCGTCCACTGCCCGATGGGACTGGATTTCGGCACGAACCACCCCTACGAGATCGCCCTGAGCATCGTCGCACAGCTTCTCCAAGTTCGCGATCAACTCCGCGCCGCCCGCCCCTCGACTCAATAAACCCGCCGCTTCGGACCCGCCAGCCACCGGTCAAACAACTCGTTTGCCTCGCCCGCTATCAAGCTCGGCACGACATCCACGCCGCTCCCGCCCAGTCGCTTCATATCGAAATTCGAGATCGCCAGCTCGCCGAACCCCGCCCGCTGCGCATCGGCGATCGACGTCCCGTACACGATGCGCGCGATCCCTGCCCAGTGGATCGCCGCAAAGCACATCGGACAGGGCTCGGTCGTGGAGTAGATCGTGGCACCCGGGAGCTTGATCCCCCTCACCGCGCGGCAGGCGGTGCGGATCGCCGTTACCTCGGCGTGCGCCGTCGCGTCGGTATCGCGCCAGACGACGTTGTGCGCGCATGCGATCACGCTTCCGCTCTGCACGATGCACGCCCCGAACGGCGACTGCCCGGCCGCCATCCCCTCGCGTGCCTTCTCGATCGCCATTCGCATGAATCGTTCGTCGTCGCTCATAGTCGCCGACGAGCAGTCTATCCGCCCGCCGGACCTGACGCGAACAAGCCTCGGAAATTGACGCCACTTGGAGGCGCACGTAAACTCCCCGCCAACCACCACAGACGCTCACCTGTGAATCACGCGCGCGGGGCAAGCGCCGTCTTAGCGCCTGCTTCAAACGGTCCGTACTCCGCGATTATAAAGGCAAGGTCCGTTGCGCGCGCGCCATTTGTGGCGCCGCGCTCGCATCCCACCCGGGAGAGGGAGAACATCTCGTGAAGCCATCGCCCGATTCGTCGGCTCATCGAAAGCAAGGTGCGACTGTTCGACGCGCGATCGTCTCGGCGGCGGCCGCCGTCGCTTCGACCACGCTGTGTTCCGGCACACGCGCCGCCAGCCCGGCCTGGCAGGGCGCCACCAGCGCCGACTGGTTTGACCCCGCCAACTGGTCCACCGCCGCCGTTCCCACCGGCGGCGACTCGGCCCTCCTTCCCGCGGGGATTCCCGTCAATCAACCCGACATCAGTGCCGGCGCGGCCCGCGCCTCCGAGCTGACCATCGATAACACCGAAGGTCCCTACACGGTCAACGGCACCGGCACACTCACCCTCGTCGGCGGCGGGATCACGGTCACCGGCGGCGGCACGGCCGCCATTAACCCGCTTCTCCTCCCACTCTCCCCGGCCACCTGGTCCGTTGCCGTCGACACCACGCTTCAGGTCAACGGCGGCCTCGCCGGCATCCAGCCCATCTCTCAGACCGGCCCCGGCACCCTCGAGCTCAACTACGTTCCCAGCAACTTTGCCGGCGGTTTTGCCATCGTCGGGGCCCTCCAGGCCGGCGCCAGGAGCGGCAGCCCGATCGCCGCCTTCCGATCCAACACGATCACCTTGAACGGCGGCACGCTCAGCGGCGGCAGTTCCACCGCCACCCAGCTCACCGCCGGCACGATCATCGGCACCGGCGCGGTCCAGTCTTCCGGCAAAAAACTCAACCTGATCCTCACCGAAGACGGCAGCACCGCCGCCGCAATCACCGCCGGCGCGGGCTCCGGCGGCATCCAGATGCAGGGTCTGGGCACCCAGACGTTCACCGGCGCGATCGACCTGACCGGCGGCGTCTCCCTCGCCCAATCCGCCAACCTCGTCTTTGCCGGCGAATCGGTCTTCTTCCCCAAGGGCATCGTCGCCCCGACCGGCCCCACGCCGTCCAGCCCCGGCAACACCACCGCCGCCGTCGTCAAGGGCGGTACCCTCGTCCTCGATAACTCCGCCATTAACAATAACGACCGCGTCCAGGGCAGCGGTTACATCCAGGTCTCCGGCGGCGGCGGGGTCACGTTGATCGGCAACGCCGCCGGAACCTCCGAGGATTTCGGCGACATGGCCATCGTGGCCTACTCCGGCGCCGGCAACGTCCGCGTCGTCCACAACGCCGCCGCCGCACCCACCGTCCTCACGCTCCCGGGCCTCGGCCAGGCCAACACGACCGCCACCCTCGACTTCTCCGCAAACGTCCCCTTCGCCACCGGCAACGCGCCTCGCATCATGTTGGGCGCGCCCACGGGCTACGTCTTCTGGACCGGCTTCTCCAGCAATCGCTCGACGATCGTCAACAACACGCTGGGTGTCGAGGGTACCAACGGCTTCCCCAATTCGACAGGCATGTTCACGGTCAACAACCGTAACGACTTCGCCGCCTACGACCCGGCCGCCGGCATCGTCCCCGTCACGACCGGCCCCTTCCCCACAGCCCCCGGTGGCGACGCGGCGGCCAACGCCCTCCTCTCCGCCTCCGCCACCACCGCCGGCACGGGCGGCGGCGCAAACTTCGCCCTCAACACCCTCAAGATCGCACCCGCCGCCGACAACCAGACTCTCACCATTGACGGCGACGGCGACCTCCAGATCAGCGGCTACATCCTGGCCGGCCCGCGCACCTTCACCATCAGCTCGACCGGTGGCGGCAAGATCGCCGGCCGGCACACCCGCTACTTCCACGTCGCCGACCCCAACGGCACGCTCGTCCTCAACGCAGATCTTGCCGGCCTGGGCCCCACCGGCACGCCCGGCGTGCTTCAGAACAACCCGATCACCAAGGACGGCCCCGGCACGCTCGTCTTCGCCGCCCCCAGCACCTTCGGCGCCAGCATCAACGTCAACATCCTCGACGGTGCGCTCCGCGGCACCCTCGAAACCAACACCGCCGGACAACCCTCAACCCTTCCCTTCGGCCAGACCACCGTGCGATTCCGTGGAGGCGTCCTGGAGATCTACGGCGGCGGAGTCTTCAGTCGAACCTTGGGCAGCGGCGGGGGTCGCGTCACCTGGGGCGGCGCGGCCGTCGAAGCCGGCAGCGGCGGCTTTGCCGCCATGAACGGCTCCGCCCGCGTCGACTTGGGCGCGCTCGATACCCGCGACGACCTCCGCTGGCGGCAGAGCAACTTCGTGTTCGAAGACCAGGCCCTCTTCTTCGGGTCGCGCGACGCCGATTCCGTCATCGAGTGGTACGACAACATCAACCTCAACGGCGCGACCAACGACACCTTCCCCTCCGCACGCGAGTTCCGCGTCTTCGACAACCCCAACTCCATCGGCGACAAGGCCGTCATCACCGGCGAGATCAAGAGCAACGACGCCTCCAGCGGCGGCCTGCTGGCGGACTTGCTCAAGACCGGCGACGGCACGCTCGTCCTCGCCGCCTCCAGCAACGGCTACCTGGGCAACACCATCGTCGCCGGGGGCACCCTCCAGGCCACCGGCTCACTCGCCAGCACCAACTACATCCTCAAAGCCGGCTCCTTCCTGCCCGACGGCGGCGTGCCGACGACCGCCAACTTCCTCTTGAAGGGCGGCTCCGTCACGTTCAGCTCCGCCCGCACGGTCATCACCTCGATC
>DATBFY010000574.1:0-3017 GCA_036558265.1 Tepidisphaeraceae bacterium
CGGCGGCGGGGCGGCGCCAGGGACGCCCAGGCTGGCGAAGCAGCCCGCGGCGTAGCGGTTGAAGTCCTCGGCGCTCCAGGGAGTCGGGCTGGTCCGCTCGGCATCGAAGAAGCCGACGATCAACTCGGCGGGGTCGGCGTCGGCGGGGATCGGGCCGCGCGGCCAGGGATGGCCGAAGTCGTCGAAGTTCCACCCGTCGGCGATCAGGCCGAAGAATCCCCGGCGGTAAGCCAGGACGGTTTCGACCGCGTAGTGGGTGAGGTCATGGCGCGTGAAGAACGCGGCGTGGCGGGGGCGTTGCCGCTGCCACGTGACCGAGCCGTCCGGCCGGGTGCAGGCGAGTGCGGCGGCATGGCCGGCGGGGTGCTTCTTGAAGCGGAGGAGGAGAGAGCGCATGGCATCAAAACGCACGATTTGCGATTGATCTGACGAGGCCGGCCGTTCCAAAGCCCGCCCGGTCCGCTGCCAAGCCCCCGGGATTGATCCTGGAGTGACCGTCAAGCTAACTCTAAACGTCACATTCCGCACGAATCGTACCAAAGCACCCTGCGCAATGAGTCGATGTTCACGATGAGACGCCGCGCGCCCCCCGGCGACGCTGGACCGAACGTTATCGGCCCCGCCCGACGCGCGCGGGCGCGGACGCACCGTTTGCAGATCGGACTCATCCCATGCGGCACTACGACTGCGCAGTGATCGGAACCGGCCCCGCCGGGCAGAAGGCGGCCATCCAGGCGGCCAAGCTCGGCAAGAAGGTCACCATCATCGAGAAGAACCCGACCGTCGGGGGCGCGACCATCAACACCGGAACCATCCCCTCCAAGGCCCTGCGCGAGGCCGTCCTCCACCTCACCGGCGCCAACAAGCGCGGGCTCTTCGGCGAGGCCTACTGCGTCAAGCGCGACATCACCGTGGCGGACCTGATCCAGGTCTCCCGGCAGGTGATCGAGCACGAGCTGCAACTGGTCCGCGCCCATTTCGACCGCAACGGGATCGACCTGATCTGGGGCACCGCCGAGTTTGAGACGCCCAACCGCCTGCACGTGGTCCGGCCCAACGACTCCGAGCACCTGACCGCCGACAAGTTCGTCATCGCCACCGGCACCCGCCCGGCGCGGCCGGCGAGCGTGCCCTTTAACGAGAAAACCATCTTCTGCTCCGACGGGCTCCTCAAGCTCGAGCGCCTGCCCAAGAGCCTGATCGTCGTCGGCGGCGGTGTGATCGGCACCGAGTACGCCTGCATGATGGCAACGCTGGGGGTGAAGGTCACGCTCGTTGAAGGCCGCCACGAGGTGCTCGGCTTCCTCGACAGCGAGGTCGCCGAGGCCTTTCACTATCACATGCGGTCGATGGGGATGACGCTGCGCCTGGGCGAGAAGGTCTCGAAGATCGAGGAACTTCCCCACGGCGTGGGCGGCAACGGCGAGAACGGCAGCGCCGCCAACGTCCAGGCCACGCTGGAGAGCGGCAAGACCCTGCGGGCGCAGGCGCTGCTCTACTCGATCGGGCGGCAGGGGACCACGGCCGCGCTCAAGCTGGAGAACGCCGGGCTGAAGGCGGACGACCGCGAGCGGCTCAAGGTGGACGCCAACTATCGAACCGACGTGCCGCACATCTACGCCGTCGGCGACGTCGTCGGCTTCCCGGCGTTGGCGAGCACGGCCATGGAGCAGGGGCGGCTGGCCATCTGCCATGCCTACGGCGTCGAGACCAAGTCCATGCCCGAGTTGTTCCCGCTGGGCATCTACGCCGTGCCCGAGATCTCGATGGTCGGCCGGACCGAGGCGCAGCTGACCGAGGCGGGCGTGCCCTACGAGGCCGGCATCGCCCAGTACAAGGAGCTGGCGCGCGGGCAACTGCTGGGCGACGAGCTGGGCATGCTCAAGCTGCTCATCCACCAGGAAGACCACCGCATCCTGGGCGTCCACGCGATCGGCACCGGGGCGACGGAGCTGATCCACATCGGCCAGGCCGTCATGGCCTTCGGCGGCACGGTCGAGTTCTTCATCAACAACGTCTTCAACTTCCCGACATTGGCCGAGGCCTACAAGGTGGCGGCATTGAACGGGTTGAACAAGCTGCGGCATATCTGATAGATGGCGGGCGCGCACAGCGGCTTTGCGCGTGCGATGCGGGTTGCTATAGTAGGGTGAGGAGAGGTCCATTTATGGCGATCGTCCTCAGCACCGAGACTCAGAAACTCATCGAACAGCGGATGAAGGAAACCGGTGTAGATACTGCGGACGAGCTCGTGCGCGTGGCCTTGCAGACGCTTGACCAGGTTCAAGGCGACGACTTCGAGGATCTCGATCCCGCGACGCAGGCCGCGCTCGAAGAAGGACTTGCCCAGGCGGCCCGTGGGGAAGGCTGGTCGTGGGAAGAGGTGCGGGAGGAACTGCGGGCGCGGTTCATCAAGTAAGCCGACTCATGGTGGATCGCTACCGCATCCGGATGATGCCCCGTGCCTCGAACGACATCGTGGGCATTTGCACGTACATCGAACAGAGATCTCCGCAGAACGCCGCCATCGTCGCCAAGCGACTGCTCGATGCAATCGACTCGCTCGAAATACTTCCCCACCGCTACAAGATCCACGAGCATCGGAAGGACACCGCCAAGACGGTGCACGCGATGCCGGTCCCGCCATTCATCGTTTATTACCGTGTCGTGACGAAGAACCGGTCCGTGGAGATCATCGCGGTTTTGCATGGAAGCCGGAGACAGCCGCGCCGGTTTCGATAGCGCTCATCCATGAACCTGGCGCATCGAGCGGGTGCCCGTTGCAATCCGCGCGGCACGGTCGAGTTCTTCATCAACAACGTCTTCAACTTCCCCACGCTGGCGGAGGCGTACAAGGTGGCGGCGCTGAACGGCTTGAATAAGCTGAAGCACATTTAGGGGAGGTACGGAGGGGGATTTGGGTTCGTTTGGCGCGGGGAGGGAGGGGGGGTGTTAAGCGGGGTGGTCTGATTTCGATTTTTTTTCAGGATGGGGAGTTCTGGGGAGTTTCGGGGAAT
>DATBFY010000575.1:0-9926 GCA_036558265.1 Tepidisphaeraceae bacterium
AGGGCCGCGCGCAGTGGCGTGGCGATCCTCTCGAACTCCGCCGGCCAGCGCTCGTCGTACGGCACGATCGCGATCGGATGTTCCATGATCGTCCCCTCCCGGTGCCGGTCGGTCGAGGCGGGAGTCGTCTCTCGCCGACGCATGCCGAGGCCGAATGGTACCGCGATGCGGGTTGAATTCAGCGGGTCAGGATGGGACGCGTCTGGGTGATCGATGAGCGGCCGTGGCGGGCGGCGAGGAGGGGGCAGCGCGGGCCGCCGGGGCAACTCCGGGCAGGCAGAGCGGAGGCGGCGTACCGCAGGTTTGGCCCCGTGGGCTGCACCTCCGGCCAACTATCTGCCCGGTAGGCCGCTCATGAATAATCCAGGCTATCGGAGTAGGTTGGTCAGGTCGCTGTCCCAACGAGGTTCATCGATCAGGCTGATAGCCGGTTGCTAGTAAGCGTGACCGACAGTGTGCGATCCCAGGGCGCGGTGTTTTGGACGCTCCTGATCATCGTGCTCGAGACTATCGTGTCGATCGTTAGCCATTGCCGCCTTGTGGCGGTGCCCACCACGGGAGCGCGAGGATCTCGGGACGAATCCCAACGACTCGCGGTGTTCCGTCGCGCCAGATCAGGGCACCCGCCAAGGCCGAGCCGACGAGCACCGGGCGCTGTCGAGCGGCAAGTCCCAGGGCTGGTAGTGCAACCGAGTCGCGCTGTGGCCGACGGCGACGCCATCGTCGCCGGCCGGTGGGTACGCTGGACGGAAATGGACGGCTGGCGGTGCCGAGTTATTGGGACCCCATTGGGGAACAAATCCATTGCGCAAATCATATTGTGAAACGCTGTTTCGCAATGTTAGGATCTCAACGGAATCTCCGCATTGGCCAGACCGGCTGGGAAGCCGAGAACCAGCCCGACCGCGCCGCCCGAATTTCCCGGCGACGGAAGGAATCGGACCATGCACGATCTCCGCTTCGGTGTTGTTGGCGCATCGCGTGGCCTGCGACTGGCGGAAGTTTGCCGCGATCTGAGCCACGTTCAGGTGGTCGCGGTCTACGATGTTGACCGCGACCGGTCTGTCACCGCCGCGACGACGGTCGGCGCCATGGCGTATCATGCTTTCGATTCCTTCCTCGATTCTGGCGTTGACGCTGTCGTCATCGCTTCGCCCATCCCCGCCCATACGGCTCAGGTTCAAGCGGCTCTTGCTGCGGGAAAGCATGTGCTCTGTGAGGTCCTACCCTGCGCCACGATCGCAGAGGCGCAGAGCCTCGTGCGTGCCGTGCGGGCGAGCCGTGCCATCTATATGCTGGCGGAGAACTACTGCTACTTTGGCGAAGTGGAGCTGGTACGGCGGCTACATCGGGACGGCCGCTTCGGCGAGGTCTACTACGCCGAAAGCGATCACCTAAACGACATTCACGAGCTGTGGCGCGGCGAAAGCGGAGAACTCACCTGGCGTGGCCGGGGAGAAGTCGGGGTCTATTCCACCCACAGTCTGGGACCGCTTCTCGCAATCCTCGACGACCGCGTCGCGACGGTGACCGCGCTGACCGTCGAGGGTGGCAAGTTCGACCCCGACGTGACCCAGCCAACCATGCATCTCATGCAGATGACGACCGTCGGCGGAGCGGCGATGCGGCTCCGGATCGATCTCGCTTCGCCACGGCCACCGATCGGAGCCTACTACGCGTTGCAAGGCACGTGCGGCAGCTACGAGAGTTGGCGCGGACTGGGCGATGCGCCCAAGGTTTGGCTGGCCGATGAGCACGGACCCTCCTCGCGTCGCTCCTGGGCAAAATGGCATCCGCTGGCCGACCTCGCGCCTCGTTATCTCGCCGATTGGGCGGTGTCGGTCCCCGGTGAAGAGGGCGCGGATCGGCGTATGCTCGCCGATTTCATCTCCGCCGTGCGCGGCGAAATTGCTCCACCTTTTGACGTCTATCGCGGGCTCGACTTCACGCTGCCCGGCATCTTCGCCGACGCATCGGCGGCGGCGGGCGGCGCGCCGATCGCCATCCCCGATCCTCGCGACTGGTAGATGAGGAGGGGAGAGGTGCCCAACATCACAATCCGCGAGGTGCGTGCCGAAGCACTTTTGACGACCGCCTTTCCGCTCCGTGCCTACGCCTTCGGCGGCTCGCCGGCGGCTGCCGATCCGGAGCGCTGGGTCGGACATGCCGACCACCTCGCCGCGTGTTGTGTCTTGGTCCTATTCGACGACGGTCGCCCGCTGGCGACGGCAACGAGTGTTCCGTTCACCCAAACGGTGCGCGGCAAGCTCCTGCCGGGCGCCGGAATCAGCTTCGTCGCCACGCACCCCGGAGCGCGCCGCCAAGGGCACCAGACTCGCGTCATCGGTCAGCTTCTGGCAAATATGCGCGAGCGAGGCGAAACCGTTGCTGCCCTCTATCCCTCGCGTGCGTCGTTCTATGCGACATTCGGCTTCATTGGCTTTCCCTCCGTTTCGCTCGTTCAATTCCCCCCGGAGCGGCTCGCCCTTCTGGTCCGCCAACCGCTGCCGGGTGAGATCGAGCTTCTCCCACATCGAGAGGGGTTTGACCGCTATCACGCGTACCTCACGCGGATCCAACCCGCGATCCACGGTTTCGCACTCGGGCATCGATCGTTTGCGACGCATTGGCCCGACCGTTCCGAATCTTGGATTGCGTTCGCCCACGTGGACGGTGTGATCCGCGGAGCAATGACGTACGCGATTAGCCGGTTTGGCGGTGATCTTCTTGCTGACGAGTTCTCCGCTGCCGGCGGCACGGCAAAATACCTGCTCTTGCAATGGCTTGGTCGCCACGCAGAGCAGGTGGAGTCGGTCGGCGTCATCCTGCCGCCGGATGCTCGCTTCGAAACCTGGCTCGTTGACGTGGGAGCGGCAATCAGCCTCCCCGAACCGAATCTGTACCGGACGCCGATGGCGCGGATAATCTCGCTCGATGCGCTCGATGGACTCCAGGTCGGTCCAGGCAGCTTTACGGCGCGGATCACGGATCGCTGGTGCCCCTGGAATGAGGGAGCGCACACATTCGCGTCGGTGGACGGCCTGCTTCGCGTCACTCCCGCCACCGACGCCGACTGTGATCTGGCCAGCGATGCCGTCTCCGCCCTCGTCTACGGAGGATACGATCCGGACGACTTTCCGATTCGCGGCTGGGGTGCTCCCCCGGATGCGACCGCGGTCGCGATGCGCTCGATGTTTCCGCCGGCGCTCCCCTTTCTGTACGCGAGATTCTAGTGGTACGTCAACGTTGTATTGCCACCCAGTTCTTGACCTGCGCAGCCTGCGGGGGCCGGCCCGCTGCTGGCAATTGAGGCGTGACGCACCACCAAGCTCGATCCTTACCCTGGTCCGTCGCCCGTGCAGTTGGGCAGGATCGGGGGGGGCTCGCTGATGGGTGCGCTCAAAGTCTTGGAACGGTCGGCACCGGCACGATTTGGAGCTGTTTGGGGGTAGACTGGGGCGCGTTTGTGGGGACCGTCCGCGGGGCTCGGCGGCAGCGGCACCCCGGCGGCGAAGCGGCCGGCAGACCCGCCTCACCAGGCATGCCGGTGCGGTGCCTTAGTGGTCCAGTCGCCAAGTTCATGCGGCCAAGGGGAGGTGGGCGAGACCGGATCGACGCGCCGCCCGCCGACGCTTGCGGCGTCCCCAAACGAAGGGGTGGCGGTGGGCGTTCCAGTAGGCGGTCGCGCGCTCGATCGCCCGCGCGATCTCGTCCCAGCTCTCGAACCGCCGTCCCCGGAGGGCCAGGGAGCGCAGCACCTTCCACCAGGGCTCGATCAGGTTGAGGTAGGCGGCGTACGTCGGCTGGAAGACGAACTCCCAGCGGGGGTGGCCCACGGCCCAGAGCAGGACATCCCGCGCCCGGTGGGTGGAGAGGTTGTCGAGCACCGCGTAGACCCGCGCCGCCTCCTGCGCCGCCCACCCGTCGACCCGCTCAAGGAAGTCGACCCAGTTGGCAATCGTCCGGCCGGGATACGGCGCGGTGAACGCCTCACCGGTGGCCGGGCGGAAGGCGCCGAAGACGTAGCCGCTGCCCCGCCGACCGTCATCGATCTCCTGCTTGGCGCGTTCCCGCCGCTCACCGGTGGGATCGGAGCGGATCACTGCGGAGCCGGGATGGCTCTTGGCCGCCTCCGGTCCCATCTCGTCCAAGCAGACTACGACACAATCCGCAGGTGGCGCCGTGTAGAGGGTGACGATCGCCCCCTTTGGGCCACGAAGTCGGGGTCGGGGCGTTCGCCGAACCACGTCTCCTGGGTCCGCCAGCGCAGGCCCTCGGCGCGCAGAATCTCCCCGATCCGGGTCCGCCCGATCGCCAGGTGCTTGTGCTCTTGAAGATAGGCGGTGAGCCGATCGAGGGTCCAACTGCCGAACGGCAGCCCCAGGTCGTCCGGCTTGGTCAGGCTGGCGGCGATCACCTCCCCCACTTCCTCCGGCGAGTACGTCGGGGGGCGCCCACCGCGCGGGGCATCCGCGAGCCCCGCCACCCCCTCCGCGTTGAAGCGCTTCAGCCAGGTCCGCACCGTCGCCTCGGTGATCCCGAGCGCACGGGCGATCGCCGGCACCCGCGCGCCCTGGTGCGCCCGCCAGACGATCTGAGCCCGCTCGACGGCGCGGGCCGGTTCCGTGCGGGAGCGCGCGAGACGGTCGATGGTGCGCGCTTCGTCGTCGGTCAGCGGACGCAGGAGCAGCAATGCGGGCACGGGGCACCTCCTCCGGGAGGCGCTATCCTACCAGAGACTTGGCGACTGGACCACTTAGTCTCTTCCCGAATCTTTGACGCGCACCCCTCGCGGCTCGGCAGGGTCATTTCATCACGGTGATGCCGGCGGAGGCGACGAGGGCGACGGCTTCGTGGGGCCGGCCGGCGTAGGTGCGGCAGGCGGCGGCGATGTTGGCGTGGCCGGCCCGCCGCAGCAGGGCGATGGCCAGGTTGCGGCAGGCGGCGGTCGCCTGGGGCGCCGCCCCGGTGCGGATCTGGGCGCGGTCCTCGGCGAAGGTGACGTCCCGGACGTGGTGCAGCCGGTTCTCGATGCCCCAGTGCCCGCGCAGGGCGGCCAGCAAGGCCGCCGCGTCGGCCCGGCGCGCGGCGCGGCTCGTGACGGCGTAGGTCACCTCCCGCTCGACGAGGCCGGTGCCCACGTGGACCCGCTCCCGCTCCACCCGGCAGACCTGGGCCAGGTGGGGCCAGGCCGCCCCGCGCGTCCCGGCCTCACCGGCGCGGGCGTTCAGCGCCGGGTCGGCCAGGGCCCAGAGCATCCGGACCTCCCGCCGCCCGTGGCGGGCCTTCGGGTCGCGGCGCGTCGTCGCCGTCAGCCCGCCCCCCAGCCGCGCCAGGTCGGCCAGCAACCAGGGCGCCGCCGTCGGCGGGCCCCACCCGTCCGCGCCGGTCGCGGCCCACGGGGGAAAAGGCCGCCTCGCAGGCTGCCAGGAGGGCGGGCTGGTTGGCGTCCACCGGCAGCAGGTAGTCCCCCCGGCCGGCCACCACCCGCTCGCAGACGCCCCGCTGCGTCAGCAGGGCGTCGCCCGTCACCAGCCGCCCGGCCACGCCGACCGCCCCCAGGACGGCCTCGACGGCCGCCAGCTCCTGCCCCTTGCCCGGGCTGGCGGCCTGGCCCAGGACCGCCCCCGCCCGGTGGGCGAAGGCCGCCACCAGGTGGACCCCGGGCACCGCGTCGCCGTGGATGCCGCGCAGCGCCTTGCCGTCCAGGGCCAGCGCCTCGTCCGCCCGCACCCCGCTCGCCGCCAGCCAGCCCCCGAGCGCCGCCTCGAAGGCGGCCACGTCCAGCGCCGCGAAGACCCGGTGCAGGGTCGCCACGCTGGGGCTGCGGCCGGGTGGCAGCCCCAACGGGACCAGGGCCGCCGGGTCGTCCTCGGTCCGTTCCCGCCCCCACTGGGCGATGGCGTACAGGCTGCGGGCGCCGCACAGCATCGCCGCCACGGCGGTATGCAGGATGCCCACCAACGGCAGCGGCGAGCGATCCGGCCGCCAGCCCAAGGGCCGGCGCGGATCCGGGACGGCCGCCAGCGCGGCGGCCAGGCTGCCGGGCGGGGCCGGCGGGGCGAGCGGGAGCGGCTTGGGCACGGCGCGGGCCTTCCGGTTCGATCACGCGGGACGGCGCCGCATCCTACCCGCTCGCCCCGGTGATGAAAAGACCCTGGCGGCTCGGCACCACCGCTTGACACGACTCACGCTCCTTCATACAATCGGCCTTAAATAACAAAATGTAGTTTCATGTTTGTAGTCGCGTTGTCATGCGGGAGCGGTGCTTCGTTGGCGGCGAAGGAGGGTGCCGATGCCCTAGTGTCTCCGCGAACCATTCCCAATCCGGATTCGTTCGCCGCTTCGCGGGCCGCTCAGATCGCCGGCAGGGCGCCAGCGGCTCAGGACTACGGCAGGAGGTACTAGCGTGTCACGTGATATCCCGTCGCTGAAGCTGCTCAATGATGTCCTTTGCGGCCGCCTTTCTCGCCGGGAACTGATCGCACGCGCGACCACGCTGAGCCTCGGTACGGCGGGCATCGCCACACTATTAAGGGTGTACGATGGTGCTGCCCAGGGTGGAGAACCGGTCGGCTCGGTCACCTGGGCACTCGAATCGGACCCGGTCAATCTGGTACCGTTCGGCGCCACAAGCGTCTCCAACAACTGGGGCAAGGAGTTCATGTACGACTCCTTGCTGGAATGGGACAAGGACCTCAACATTCTGCCCGCGCTCGCCGAGTCATACGAAGTCTCACCCGATGCCACCAGCTACGTGTTCAAGCTCCGGCCGGGCGTCAAATTCCACAACGGCAAAGGGCTGACGGCGGCCGACGTCAAATACTCGATCGAGTTGGCGAAAGACCCGCCGCCGCCGGGCATCCCCTTTGCCTTCCTCGACAACGTCGCCGCTGTCGAGGCGGTCGACGAGTTGACCGTCAAGATCACGATGTCGAAACCGGACCCGACGATCCCGGGTGTCTTCGCCTGGCAAGTCGATACGCCGATCGTTCCCGAGGGAAGCGGGGATACAATCGACTGGCGAACCGAAGGTATCGGAACCGGCCCCTTCCGGCTCGTCGAGTACGTGCCGAACGATCGAGTAGTCTACACCGCGTTCCCCGACTTTTGGAAAGACGGCGTTCCCTGTGTCGCCGACCTCACCTTGAAGGTCTTGCCGGACGAACAGTCACGGGTTGCAGCCCTGCGGGCGGGCGAGATCGACGGCGCCAGCTTTTCGCCAGACGTGGTGTTGTCCCTCCAGAACGACGAAGAACTCGAGGTGTTGCGCGGTCTCTTTTCCGGTCCGCGTGTCATCCATTTCAACACCACCGGCGACGTTCCGTGGCGCGACATGCGCGTGCGGCAGGCGATTAACAAGGTCGTCGACCGGCAGGAGATCATCGACAAGGTCTACGGCGGCGAAGCCCAATTGACCGGCGCTATTCCGCCCGGTTTTGGCACCTGGCCGCTCTCCCAGGACGAATTGGCGCAACTGTATGCCCTCGATGTTGAAGCCGCGAGGGCGCTGATGGCGGAGGCGGGATATGCCGACGGCTTCAGCGTCACCCTCCAGGCGATCTCGGCACCGCACGACTACACCCAGGTCGCCGAAGTAATCAGCGAACAGGTCAAGCAACTCAACATCGACGTCGCGGTCCAGCCGCTCGAGATCGGCACCTTTGCCAAGAACATCGGCGATGCGACGTTCGAATGGGCCTCGACCGGACGCGGCATGCGCGGCGACCCGAATGGCTACGTCCTCGACTTCCGCACCGGGACCGCCGCCAACGTCAAGTGGTTTGGCGACGGTTGGAAGAGCGACGAGTTGGACCAGCTCTACGATGAGGGGCTGGCCATCGGCGACGACGTGCGCCGGCACGAGATTTACCGCCGCATACTTGAGATCATCGCCACCGAGGTTCCCAACATGTACACGGTGCAGCCTTACAAGTTCCAAGTCATCCGCAAGCGCCTGAGCCCCATGTACGTCGCCTTCTCCGGACTCAATACCGGTCTCCGGGAGGCGTGCGCCTCGGAGTAGTCCGGGAATCAAGCTCGCCTCCCGGAACATCGAGCGAGGTCGGTCGTACCGCCGTCTACTGCCGCGCGACCGACCTCCGGTTGCCCACAGAGGCGGGCAACCGGAGGTCAAGGAGGCAATTGGTGAACTAGCAATCGTCGGTCGTCCGCATCGGCGTCGTCGGCGCCTCGCGCAGGATGCAGATCGCCACTGTGTTGCGGGCGCTGGACGGGGCGCTCATTGTCGCCTACTGCGACGTCGACCTAGCGCGCGCCGAACAGGCGGCGTCGGCGCTGGACGCCCGCCCGTTCACCGACTTCGCCGACTTCCTGGCCAGCGCCGACGCGGTGGTGATCGCCTCGCCGATTCCCGCCCACGCTGCTCAGGTCGAGGCGGCCCTGGCGACCGGCATCCACGTTCTGTGCGAGGTCCTTCCTTGTTCCACCATTGCGGAGGCGCGGAGTCTCGTGCGGGCGGTGCGAGGGAGTCGCGCGACCTATATGCTCGCCGAGAACTTCTGCTTCCTCGGCGAGGTCGAGTTGGTGCAGCAGTTGCGCGCCGAGGGACTTTTCGGCGAGGTCTATTACACCGAGAGCGACCACCTGCTCGACATCTGCGACCTCTGGCGTACCAGCAATGGCCTCCTCGCCTGGCGCGGCACACGTGACCACGGCGTCTCCTGCACCCATCGCCTCGATCCCCTCCTGGCGATCGTCGACGACCGGATCGCCTGAGCCAATGCCATGATCGTGCCCGGCAGCACATTCGATCCGGAGGTGACCATCCCGACGATGCGCCTCTTCCAGATGTCGACGACGCGCGGCGTAGCGATCCAACTCGGTATCGACCTCGCTTCGCCCCGCCCTCACCTGGGCTACTACTACGCGCTCCAGGGCACGCGCAGCAGCTACGAGAGTTAGCGCGGACTTGGCGACCGCAGCAAGGTCTGGTTGGAGGACGAGCACGGGCCGTCGTCGTTGACGCAGTGGGCGACGTGGCAACCGCTCGACGACCTTAGCTTGTGATTTAACCTTGACGCTCTTCGACGGGTGGTCGTCAAGCGGCTCTCTTGCGGGCGGGGAAGCGGGGTGCCGGCCCCGAGCGACGGCCATGCGGCCGGCCTGGCGAGCGCCCGCAAGGTTTTGGCGGGCTGGCCGGGGTGCCGAGCGCGACAAGAAGCTGCGGAAACCCTCGTCGCACGCGTGCAGGCGTGAGCCGCCCCGGCGGACGCAGCTGCTCCCAAGGCAGACGGCGGTCCTCGACCAGCGGCCGGGCAAGCCGTAGCACGGTGTAGGCGAGGAGGACCAGCCAAGTCCAGCGGTCGGCTTGCTCCGGGTGTCGCACACGGGGGGTGTCCCAGTTCAGCCCCTGCTTTATGAAGCGGAACGTGTGCTCCAGGTCGAAGCGGCGGACGTATGCCTGCCAGACGAGCCCGAGATCGGGCATCGTTCCTTCCGGCCCGTGCCACCAGAGCCAGAGCTGCTGGGGCTCGCGCGTCTTGGCTGGCAACCGGCTCACCTCAACGAGGATGAGCGTGCCCCGTGCGTAGGCGCGGGTGCGGCGGCTGCCCTTGGCCGGGTGGTTCTGGCTCTTGGCGTGGACGTCCGCCCAGGCGCGGACCCGCACCTGGCCGTACTGCTCGTCCGCCTCGTGGCGGTCGGCGGCGGGCACCCACCACGTTCCCTCATCGCGGCAGGCGAACTTGGCCCCGTGGCGGCGGGGACGGCCGCCACGGGGACGCGGCACCTGTACGGGGTCGGCGTAGAAGCAGCGGTCACGTCGGAGCCTGACGAGCACGGCCACCTGCCCGCCATCCTCGCCCAGTTCGCGGGCGAGGGATTCTGGGTCGTACCCGGCGTCGAAGACGAAGGTGGGCGCCAGGCTGTTGGGCGTGAGCCGCGAGAGGAGATCGCGGATCTGG
>DATBFY010000576.1:0-6752 GCA_036558265.1 Tepidisphaeraceae bacterium
GAGACGCCGGCGTGCTCGACGCCCTGATCCGCCAGATATTCGATGACCCGCTGGCGCTCCGCCGCCACCCACGCGGCCTCCTCGGGATCGTCGATGTTCGCGCAGTCGTCGGAATCCACGGCTCCGTAAGCCTACCTCACCGGCCGGTTCGTCGGCAAAACCGTTTCGCCCAGGAAGGCGATACCGCCTTAAATCCCACGGAGGAAGAATAAGGCTCCCGTCCCTTTTTCCGTCGCTTTTTCCGTCGTCGGCGACCGGGCCGATGACCCATAGCCCCCAGTGGACCCGCCGCGGCTTGGAGGGTGCGTACTCGAGCTTGTATTGAACGTCACTACGGCCTGGCAACGACATGGGACCACCTATAGTCGCCCGGCCGCCTCGCGTTGCCGAGGAAAGGCTCCCGGGCGAGGAAAAGGGTCCCGTCCGTCCCGTCCCTTTTTCCCGTCGGCGCTTCAGCGCGCGGTTGAATTGAAGACACGCTGAAGCGTGAACTCCGAACCGGCTTCCCCTGTTTGCCTCCGTGCCTCCACTTTTGCCCTTTGCCCTTTGCCCTTTGCCTTCCCCGCCGCCCTACCTCACCATCCCCTTGCCCAGCAGGATGGCTTCGGCCAGGCGGGTGGTCATCACCTGGTTGCGATAGACCAGCGGCAGCAGGAAGCGCAGGTTCTGCTGGGGGCCGCGGAGGTAGTCGCCCAGGGTGGTCCGCCAGCGGTGGCGGTAGGGGCCCAGGGCGTCCTGGAGGTGCGGCTCCTTGAGGGCCTTCTTGATCGCGTCGGCGGCGAAGAGGGCGCTCCAGACGTTGGGATAAATGTCCTCGCCGCTGGCGGAGTAGAACCCCCCTGCCGGGCCGACCAGGAGCGTGCGGTTGGCGAGCCCCTCGTGCGCCAGCGCTCCGCCCAGCGGCAGGTCCATCGATTGTGCCTCGTCCAGCGGAACGTGGGCGTCCGCGTGCAGCACGTTGTGGCGCTTGAGGACGCTCACCCAGTGCGCCAGGAGGTCGGCCGGCCTGACCTGGTCGAGCGTTTCCACCGGTTGCTCGACCGCCAGTTGGACGCTGTTGTGGCAGGGGAGGAGCCACGCCCAGGTGAGGCGTCCGTGGAGGTCGAGCGACATCGGGACGATCGTCTTGCTGCCCCCCAGCTCGACCTGCCTGGCCCCCTTGAACCGCACGAACGTGTAGCGGTGCACGACGTCGCGCCCCCAGGCCTCGGGCATGCCCAGGATCTTCTGCTGCTCCTCGGGCAGGCGGCCGGCGAGCACGAGCACCGTCGGGTGAACCTGCGATTTGCCGACGGTCACGTCCAGCCCGCGGTCGTCGATCCGGTGTACCCGGACGTGTTTGGGCGTGATGAAGTCCACCCCTTCGTTGGCGGCCACCTTCTGGAACGCGGCGCGGACGTCCTTGTAGGCCGCGACCAGGGCGAGGATCGACTTGGCGCGATATTCCGAGCGCGTGCTGGGATCGTCGGCCAGGAACTGCACGCCGTAAATCGACTCCGTATCGAGCTTTCGACGCACCGGCCCGAGCAGCGGGTGGAGGTCGAACATCTCGGGATTGATGAGCACCAGGCGGTCGGGGACGCGCTCGTCAGGCAGGACGGCGTGCAGGACGTTGAGCTTCGACTTCTGCTTCAGGAGCGCCGCCGCCAGGTAGGCGGCGGGATGTTCCCCGAGCACGAGCACATCGACGGCAGGTGGGTTTTGGGCGGCCTTGGCCATAGTGGGGCGGGCGTAGGATACCGGGCGGGGGCGGTATTTGCACCCGGTCAACGGGACCGGTGCGCGCCAGGCGCGACGGCGCGATAATTTATTGAAAAACAGCCTGAATTCGGCTGATTTCGCCAATTTCCCACTTTCTTCTGGAAATCGAACCCCAAGTTGGATACCTTCCGGCCAACCTGAAGCCAACTTTGGAGCAAAGGGCGGTAGAGAATGAAGCTAAATCAGGCATGTCGATTGTTGGGTGCGCGCGTCGATGAGTTGACGAGCGAGGCGGAGAAGGTCAAAGACGGCCTGATCGCGCTGATGCTTGAACCGGCGGGGCCGGTTGCGCCGAGCCGCGCGGTCGAAGGCGCGTTCGGTGACGCGGCCGTGTCGATCGGGGATGCGTTGCAGGATATATCCGAGCGCTTGCGGCGGTTGGGTGAGATCATCGCCGATCTCCAGGCCGCGTCGGCAGCCGAGGAAATCCCATCGGGTTACTGATCGCGCGGTCGATCCACGCGCGGGGGATCAATGGCGCGTCGCGCGCACTCACGATTTGTGTTTGGCCGCTGACTCGGTTACGCGGTAGCGGCTTCCGCGTACCCTGGGGTCATCCTCCCGCCGCAACCATCCCCGTTTGAGCAGTCGAGCCAGGGTGGGATTGGCAACGCCGGGCCGGCCTTCGTTGCGCCAGTGGGCGTTGATCTGCGCGGTCGTGGGATTGCGGTTCTGACGGACAAATGCCAGGACCGACTCCTCCCCCGTGGTGGGCAACTTCTGGTAGCGGCGCCGCGACGACATCGAAGCGGGGGCGGGGCGCTGCGGGACCGGCTCGCCCCGTATCGCCGCCAAGGCGTGCTCGACGTCCCGCAGAACATGGTCGATGTCGGCGATCGCCTGCGCGTGCCGTTCCCGGTCGGCCTGGAGTTGCCGGATTTTGCTCGCCAAGTCCCCTTCAATGGAGTTTTCGGCCCCCTGCGCGGCGTTGCCCGACACCGCGTCGGTGTTTCTCATCTTCCCAGCCTGCACGTAACCTCCGTCGGAAACATCATGACGATCAGGTACGGAATTTACGGCACTCCATCGCGTTAGGCAATGTTCCCTCCGGCCGATCAGGAGCGTCCGGCAACGGTCGCCTCGTTGGCGACAGACTTATTATGGATGCCGGCGATATAGCGGCTGCCGCGAACGTCCGGGTCCACCTGGCGGTGGATCGCGCCGTCCTTGAGCAATTTCAGAAGCGTGACATTGGCCGTGCCCTTGCGGCCTTCCGAACGCCAGTGACGGTTGATGTCGGCGGTGGATGGTCGTCCCTCGCGCGCGATGAAATCGAGAACGGATTGGATGCCGGTTTGGTTGAAACGGCCGCGACGGCGGGCAGGCGTCGCATTGTCGACGAGGTCTGCCGTGTGCGCGTTGGACACGGCTCCGAGTACCTGTTCGATGCGATGGAGGACGCGATCGATCTCGGCCATGGCGTCAACGTGACGTTGGCGGTCGGCCTGGAGGTGTTTGATTTTTTCGGCCAGATCGTTTGCGTTGGTCAACAACATAGGGAGTCCGTGTTACCGCTTTTCGCAAGCGGACCCACCTGAAACAAATACCACACGTCTCTTCCCTGCGAACACCCCAATTGTAGATATGAACCGTTAGCCTGCCAAGCGGTTAGTCGTTATCGGACCAACCTGTCGAAAGATAATAGTCGCTGCCTCACATAGTATGCGGGATTACGGAAGGTTGCCTGGGGTTAAGCGGCAGCGGCCTGGGCTTCGGTGAAGCGCTTTTGGATTTCGATGAATTCCTGCTCCTGGGCCTGGAAGGCGATGATGATGTCGGGGTCGAAGTGGGTGCCGGCGTCGCCGAGGAGGATCGAGCGGGCGACCTCGTGGGTGAAGGCGCTCTTGTAGACGCGCTTGGAGGTCAGGGCGTCGTAAACGTCGGCGACAGCGACGATTCGGGCGCACAGGGGGATGTCCTTGGCCTTGAGGCCACTGGGGTAACCGCCGCCGTCCCAGCGCTCGTGGTGGCAGGCGGCGATATCGCGGGCCATGCGGAGGAAATGGGCCTCGGGATGGGCTTCGAGGGCGGCGTCGAGCGTCTGGGCGCCCAGGGTGGTGTGCGATTTCATGATCTCGAACTCGCGGTCGCTGAGGCGGCCGGGCTTCAAGAGGACGCAGTCGGGGATCGCGACCTTGCCGATGTCGTGCAGGGGGCTGGTGAGGTAGATCAGGCGGGCGTAGGCGGGATCGACGCCTTCGAAGCCGGGCTTGCCGGCGAGCGCGAGGGCGAGGATCTTGGAATAGTTGCGGACGCGGTCGAGGTGGGCGCCGGTCTCGGGGTCGCGGGATTCGGCGAGCTTGGCCATGGCGAAGATGGCGAGGTCGCGGGTTTCGATGGAGAGGATGCGTTCGCCGGTGTGGACGCGAACGGCGAGCTCGGCGGGGTTGAAGGGCTTGGTGATGAAATCGTCTGCGCCGGCGGAGAGGCCGACGACGGTGTCCTGGGCGCCTTCGCGGCCGGTGAGGAGGATGGTGTAGACGTAGCCGCCGAAGTCCCCGCTGCGGATGGCGCGGCAGAGGGCGAGGCCGTCCATGCCGGGCATCTCCCAGTCGGAGACGACCAGTCGATGGGTTCCGGCCTCGAGGATGCGGAGGGCCTGGTCGCCGGAGCGAGCGGCCTGCACCTCGTGACCGGCCTGCTGGAGCGCGTTCTCCAACATGCTCAGGGACATTTCGTCGTCATCGACTATTAGGATTCGCATACGTCTAGTTGTTAGTGGTTAGTTGTTAGTGGTTAGTGGGGTGGCCAGTGGTTTGTGGTGGCGGGCGCGGGTGACGGCGCCCGGGATGTCGTCGAGGCAGCGGGCGAGTTGCTGCCGGAGGTCGTCCAAGGCCCGTTCGGCGGATTCGAGCTGGGCGTCGCGGGCGAGCTGCTCGATCTGACCGGCGACGGCGCGGACGGCGTCGGCGGAGAGGTTGGCGGCTGCGCCCTTGAGGGCGTGGGCGGCGCGGGCGGTGGCGGCGGCGTCGCGGACCGAGAGGCCGGTCACGATCTGTTCGAGCGTGGCGGCGCTCTGGTCCCTGAACTTGTTGAGCATGCGCTCGAGGAACGCGACGTTGCCCATGCAGCGGGGGAGAAGCGATTCCACGTCGATCGGATCGGACGGCAGCTCGGGCGCGGCGGGTGCCTGTTCCGGCGGACGGCGCGACGGCGCAGGCGTCGGCGGGGGCGGATCGGCGAGGTCGAGCGATTCGGGATCGGACCGGACGGCGTGGCGCAGGGAGGTCTCGATCGCGTCGAAGAGTTCCTGGGGGTTGAGGGGCTTGGTGACGTAGGCGTCCATACCGGCGTCGAGGCAGCGTTCGCGGTCGCCTTTGACGGCGTTGGCGGTGAGGGCGACGATCGGGATGCGGCGCGTGCCGCCCGCCGCTTGCTCGGCCTGGCGGATTTGGCGCGTGGCCTCGAACCCGTCGAGCTCGGGCATCTGGCAGTCCATGAGGACAAGTTGATGGCGGCCGGTGGCGACGGCCTCGACGGCGAGGCGTCCGTTGGGGACGACGTCGCACTCGTACCCGGCGCGGGCGAGGAGCTCGGTGGCGACGAGCTGGTTCACCTCGTTGTCCTCGGCGAGGAGGATGCGGGCGCTTTTGAGCGCGGCGCTGATCGGGATGGCGCTGGACTTGGGCGTCGTGGTCAGGGCGAGCGAATCGGCCGCGGCGTCGCGCGCGGCGGGGGCGGCGAGCACGCGCATGAGCGTGTCGAACAACTGCGAGTGGCGGACCGGCTTGGTCATGGCGGCGACGAAGCCGGCGGCGCGGTAGCGCTCGGGGGCGAGCACCTCGACGCCGCTGAGCAGCACAAGCCGGCAGTTGGCGGCGCCCGGGTGCTGGCGGAGGGCGGCGGCGAGCTGAAGTCCGTCCATCTCCGGCATGCGCAGGTCCAGGATCGCCAGGTCGAAGCGGAGCGAGCCACCGAGGCGCTCGATGGCCTGCAGGGCCTCGGCGCCGCTGGCGGCGCAGGTGACGTCGATGCGCCAGTTGGCGAGCTGCTCGCGGAGGATCTGGGCGTGGGTCGGATTGTCGTCGACGACGAGGGCGCGGCGGCCGGTCAGGTTCAGGGGGACATCCTGGGACTTGTGGGAGGGCTGGGTGCGAAGGCGCGCGGTGAACCAGAAGGTGGAGCCCTTGCCGGGCTGGCTGTCGGCGCCGATCTTTCCGCCCATGAGCTGGGCGAGTTGGCGGGAGATGGCCAGTCCCAGGCCGGTGCCGCCGAACTTGCGGGTGGTCGAGGCATCGACCTGCGAGAAGGACTGGAAGAGGCGGTCCATGCGGTCGGGAGGGATGCCGATGCCGGTGTCGGAGATCTCGAAGCGGATGATCGGGGAGTCCTGAGGCGCAGAAGTTGGAAGCGGGAAGCGGGAAGCGGGAAGGCCCTCATCCCCGCCCGCTCGCGGGCAGTCGCCAATTCCGCTCGCTTCTCCCGGAGTACCGGGCGAGGGAGAAGAAGCTCGGACGGAGCCTCGCCCTCCCGGACTATCGGGAGAGAGAACCCGGAGGACGACCTCGCCCTTTTCGGTGAACTTGATCGCGTTGTTCACCAGGTTGATGAGGATCTGGCGGAGGCGATCCGGGTCGCCGCGGACCAGATGGGGGACGGCGGGGTCGATCCGGCAGGCGAGCTCGAGGCCCTTCTTGGCGGCCTTTTGCGCGAGCATCTCGGCGACGTCCTCGACCGCGAGGCGCAGGTCGAACTCGGCGTCGTCCAGCTCGAGCTTGCCGGCCTCGATCTTCGAGAAGTCGAGGATCTGGTTGATCAGCGCCAGCAGGGTGTCTGCGGATGCGCGGACGACCTGGGCGTAGCGGGCCTGGCGCTCGTCGAGGCGCGTGGCGGCGAGGAGCTCGATCATGCCGATCACGCCGTTGAGCGGGGTGCGGATCTCGTGGCTCATGTTGGCCAGGAACTCGCTCTTGGCGCGGCTCGCCTCCTCGGCCCGCGCCTTTTCCCGCTGCAGGTCGCGCGTGCGCTCCTCGATCAGCGCGGCCAGCTCA
>DATBFY010000577.1:0-4671 GCA_036558265.1 Tepidisphaeraceae bacterium
GTGGCCGAAGCGGAGAGGAACGATCTTCGACTGAGCCGATGAGCGCGGGTCATAACTCCCCTTACAGGCGCGATCATCGATTGTTATTGCCGGATTGTGCGCGCCACAATTCGCGGAGGCGGTCCCACAAGCTTTGCTCAACGTAGATCCATAGCACGACGCCGGGCCTCAGGCCGAAGGAGCTTGCCTGGTATTTGCGAGGCGCGGCCGGGTCGTTCAGGCGCTCCCAGACGTCCTGGGTTCCGATGATCACGTCGCCGTCGAGCTTTTCGGGCGGGGTGGCCCAGTAGCCGACCCTGGGGAATGACCGGAGATAGAAGGGGATCGGCCAGCAGTCGGCGGTGACGACCTGCACGTAGACGTTTCGGCCCTGAACGCCGACGCGGGCGATCTCGTCCATGCGACGGGTCAACGTGAAGATGTCATTGGACGTGTGGGCGTAGACGTAGGGGTTGTAATTGCTGGCCTCGTACCGTCCGCGTTGGCGCGGGTCGTGGGCGGCGAAGTTGTTGGTGGCGCGATCGGCCTCCCACGCCAGGTGCGCCGCGGCGGCAAGGAACACCCCGAGCGCGATCCCGCGCACGGCGGGATGGCCGATCGACCGCACGACCTGCCCGCAGGCGAATCCGGCCAGCACGATCATTCCCTGTAGAAACCCCAGCATGCACCAGGGCGTCTTGTAGGGGATCGCGGAGAATCCAATGATCAGAAAGACGATATAAAATCCCATGAACCGGACGAAAGGCGGATAGATCGGGATCGAGTGCCGCTCCCAGCGGGCGGCGGAGACCGCGGCGGGGGTCGACGGCTCGTCCGCGTGAGGGGCGGCGGGCGTCGCGCCGTGGAGCGCCGGCTTGCGAAAGACCGCGAACCCGAAGCCGATCGCCGCGAGTGCGACGATGGCCATCTCGGTCCAGACCGGACCGCGTCCGGGGGCGGCGCGCCACCAGAGGAGGATGGCGAGGTAGTAGTTCCAGGGGTGGTCGTGGACGCCGCCCGATGCGCGGCCGGCGTAGTGGGTGTAGGTCGCGATCGCGTCCTTGACTCCCGCGAAGCGCGTGAAGAAACCGGAAAAGAAAATGACGAAGACGACCGCGAATGCCGCCGCCGCGACGGCGAGCGCCCGCCAGCGGAAGTGCAGGCCATGGTGGACGGGCTTGAGCAGGACGCGCCAGATCGTCGCCGCCGCCACGCCCGCGCCCGCCGCCGCCACCAGCGCGATCACCCAGGTTTCCTTGGTGGCATAGGCCATTCCGACCATCGCCCCGCAGGCCAGCGCCCAGGCGAGGTGTCCGGAGCGGCGGTAGCGCCAGCCGCAGGCGATGGCGGCGAAGGCGAAGAAGACGAGCACCATCTCGTGGATGTAGTAGCGGCCGTAGAAGACCATCGCCGGGGAGACGGCCGTGAACAGCGCGGCCCAGAGCACCCCGCCGCGTCCGATGCCGTCCGCCACGAGGGGCAGGAGTAGGATGAGCCCGACGCCGAAGATCAGGGGCACGATCCGATACGTCACTTCAGTGGTCTGGGCAAAATCCCGCTCCCCGGTGAGCCAGACGATCGGGAGGGTCAGGTAGTAGAGCGTCGGCCCGTGATACTCGTTTGGGTCATAGTTGAAGGTCCCCGTGCGCCAGAGCTCGTCGAACTTGACGGCGTTGACGGCCTCATCGTTGTGCATGGGTCGGGCGGCGAGGCGCGGCGCCCGCAACAACACCGCCCCCGTCACGATCAGCACGAGCAAACCGAAGTAGACCCAACGATTGGTCATCGAAAATGCAGTGTGCCTTGCGGTCTTCATCAAACGGCGCTAAGCCGTCATCCTGAGCGAAGCGAAGGATCTTGCTCCGAACGACGGTCCCCCTCGGTCCGGCCTGGATCCTTCGTCGGCGGAGCCTCCTCAGGATGACTCGCTCGAGGCGGTCACTTTCCCCACACCTCGACCTCGATGTAGTGATTCTGTTCATCCGAGGTGCTTCCCTTGCTGTAGCATCGCACGTAGCGCCCCGTGACCCCCTTGGCGTCGATCAGCTTTCCCTCGGCAAGCTCGAAATACTCGTTGTCCTTGCCCAGGCCCAGTCCCGCGGAGTTGTCCTGGTCGTTGTTGAACACGGTGCGGACGTTTTCGATGAAGTCCGGGTCGTCGGCTACCTGGACGACCACGTCGCGGTAGACGCGCGGCTCGGCGTGATAGTGCCAGATCACGACGGCGGAGATCTGCGCCGGCTTGCCCAGGTCGATCTGGGCCCACTGCAGGCCCGGGCCGAGCTCGACCCAGTTGCCGTCGTTGCCCTCCTTGACGCCGTCGGTGATCATCTCCGCCTTGCCGGCGACGGGGTTGTCGTCGCTCATCTTGACGGGCTTGCCGCGGGACAACAATTCGGTGCCCTTGGGCACCATGAGGGCCGGCCTGGGCTTGCCGGTGGGCTTTTCGACGGTGGTGCCGGGGGGCAGGTTTTTGGGGGTGCCTGCGAAGAGCGGCTTGGGGAGTTCCAGCTTCAGCTCGACCTTATCGCCACCGGCGGCAGCGGATGGTTTGGGTGCGGAATCCTTTTTGGTCTCGTCGGCGCCGCATCGGGCAACGGCGCCGGCCATGGCGAACGCCAAAATGAGGAACGCGCTGATCCATCGCATAAGGGCCACTCCCGCGTCAGGATTCCCAATGATTACCACGATCGGGCGGGCGACGCGAGCCCTGGCGTCGGGGGGGATTTGCCGCGAAGGTGAACGCGAAGGCTTGAAGGCGAAGATGGAGGATGGAGGATGGAAGATGGTTGCGCGCTCAGCCCTTTTTGGCGGGGGCGGGGGCGGGGTGCATCGACTGCTGGTAGAGTAAGCCGACCAGCGCGGGGATCAGGACGACGGTCGGGAGGATGAAGGCGCGCTTGCTGAAGACGGCGGTCACGTCCGGGGCCATCGACTGGTACTTGTAGAGCAGCCCCAGGATGCCGAACACCAGCATGACCGCGCCCTGAAGGCTGGTGTAGAGGATCACGCTCCCGCGGTAGAGGATCATGGAGAGCATGCCGAAGAAGATCAGCCCGGAGAGCGCGCCGGCCCAGGCGAGGTCGGCCTGCAGACCCCCCTGCCGCCAGAGGCTTGCACCCAGCGCGGCGCCGAAGATCCCGCCCATGATGGTGACGGCGTACTTCATGAGGGGGAAGGTGATGGCCGCCGCGATGATGGCGCCGATCAGCGCGCCGGCCGCCATGGCGTTTGAGCTCTTGCCCATCAGGGCGCCCAGGTACGCGCCTGCCGCCATCGCGTTGAGCGTGACCAGCGCGCGGAAGATCGCGTAGCCGAACATCAGGTATATGATGCCCAGGATCACGAGGATGCAGGCCTCCCCGGGGCCCATGGTCTGGCAGGCGGTCAGCAGGTCGGTCTGGGCCGGCCAGTGCGACGGCACCAGGGGCGCCCAGGCCTGGGTGGTGGCGACGCTGGCTTTGGCGATGGGGAGTAGGAGGTCCACATCGACTTCCTTCGGCAAAGGAGGGTGAAAATGACCAGAAATATTGAAGAGCCAGCCTACCAAGCCGCTAGCCCCCAATCCGGGCCAGTTCGGAGGCCTTTCCCAGGTATCGGGGGGGTTCCTGGAGCGCGTCGGGGGAGAGGTCGTAGAGGTAGACGGCGCGGTCCGGCGTGCCCCGCTCGCGCGACTGCCGCGCGTAATATCGGAACAACTCGCGATTGCGCTCGGGTCCCAGGTCATGGGCGCGGATGACGGGGGCGTCATCCGGCCAGGCGACATCGGTGTTGTAGACCGGCTCGACGTGCGGATTGCCATGGATCGGATCGAAGCGGAAGAGCACGACCGCGGGCTTGCTCGACAGGTCCGCGAGGCGCGCGTCGATCAGGCGGAAGATCGGGGCGACGTCCCACTCGTCGGCGGGCGCCCCCGGTCGGAACTGCGGGTACGCCGCCAGCGCCAGCGCGGCGATCGCCAGCGCCGCTAACGCTCGCGCCGCCGGCCGGCCAGCAACGCCCGGCATGGCCACGATCGCCTCACAGCCCACCAGTGCCAGCAGGATCAACGCGGGCGCCGCGACGGTCGCGTACTGCGCCAGGAAGAAGGGGTAAAGCGGGTAAATGAGGAGGAACGGCAGCAGCATCGCCGCCAGCACATAGCGGCCCCGCGCGAACAGGCCGAGAAGCCCGACCGGGACCAGGACGAGCAGCAGTGGGTTGGGCAGCGCATCGTCGAGTGTCGGCGTCAACACGTTGCGCAGCAGCCGCGCCGGGTAGGGCGTCGCCAGCTTGGCGCGATAGGCCGGGACCACGAACTCGTCCTCGAACTTGCGGACCTCGGGCACGACGGACGTGGCGTGGTAATCGGGGTTCACGGGCGCATCGGACATTGAGTCGTAGGGACTGTAGCGCTGCGCGTAGTAGGACCAGGGGAGTTGGGTCCAGCGACCGGTGATGCCCTTGTTGCACAGGAGTTGGAGGGTCAGGAACGGCAGGGCCGCGACGACCACGACGGCCGCGGTGGTGAACCATCGCTTGATCCGCTCCCCGCGGAGTTGGAGTGCGATGCCGACGCCCAGCGGCAGCGCGACGCAGACGGCGTCGAGGGGACGGGTGATGGCCGCCCATCCGACGGCCGCCCCGACGACGGCGAGCCACGCGCCGGACCGACGGTCGCGCCAGCGCAGGAATGCCCAGACCGCCAGCAAG
>DATBFY010000578.1:0-10583 GCA_036558265.1 Tepidisphaeraceae bacterium
CAGTCTCGATGAAGAGGGTGTGACTCTCGAGCGGGAGCTTGCGCACGGTTCCCATCTGCGCGAGGTCGGGCGCCTGACCGTCGATGAGCACGTTGACGACGAGGCGGTTGTCCTTCTGCAGGTGGGCGAGCAACTGCCCGAGCGTGAGCAGGCCCATTTCCCGGGCTGCCAGCGGCTGACGATCCACCGTAACAGACATGTGACACGACTCCTCTGGTTCGCGCGGCGCGGGCCAGCCTTGGGCGGACCGCCGTTCGGAAGCTGCGGCGGCGCGGAAGGCACGACGCGCGCGTTGTGCATCCCCTCTATCGGTTGGCGGCGATGCGTTGCGTGAGTCAAGTCCGATAATGCTGATCGCCGGACGCCCCCACCGCGCACGCGTCGCATCAGGTCGGAGCGGCGGGACCCTCGCCAGTGCCCGGATGCCCGCCGCCGGGTCGCGCGTTCGCGTGGGGGGCGGGCCTGGGCGCGGCGTCGGCGCCCGCGAGGTGCTGGGCGACGCGGTCCAGGAACGCGCGGGCGTCGGCGGGAACGGGGCTGGGGCCGAACGTGCGGTGAACGCCTTCGTCCCACTGCCCGAAAACCGTGCGATAGCCATCCGCCTCCCCGGTGACGCTCTTCTCGAGCGTGAAGTAATAGTACTCGGGCGCGGGGGCCGGTCGGGCTGGCTCGGCCAGTTCGTGGTTCATCACGATTGCGACGAAATGCGCCTCGGTGGCGGCCCGGGGCGGGGGCATCTTGACGACGCCTGCCGGACGACCGGCGACGCGGGCGGGGATCGCCTCCAGGCCGACCGGGGCCAGCGCCGCCGGTTGCTCGCCGTTGCGGACGGCCTGCCTGCCAACCTCGTCCCAGACCTGGGCGAGGAACTCGTCGGCGCCCGGTGCGGTGAGGGCGATGACCAGCGCCTCGGCATCTTCGGCCGCCAGCGCCCGGAGCGTCGAATGGGCGAACGCCGCGTGCTGCGGGCGGGGCGACAGCGAGCCGTCGGTGAGGCGGGCGCGCAGGGTCCGCGTCTGCGCGATGCGCCGGATCAACCAGACCCGCGATAACACCCAACCGGCGGCGACGAAGGCGCACCCAACCACGGTCAGCCACGTCCAGTACTGGTTCGAGTCGGCCAGCATCCGCAAATCTCCCGCGGGCGTGCGTACGGACACCCGCATCGCCGCGCGTCAGGGCATTCTACCCCTGACCCGTGGGGAAAACTCAAGGGAGAAATGAACGAATAATCCCCAAAACGCAACGCGGGCGGGCCTGGGGCGGCCCGCCCGCGCGTGTACATCGGTCAATTTAATATTCTTCGCGCTCACGAAGGCGCGTCACACGTCGAGGTTCTTCACTTCCAAGGCGTGGTCCTCGATGAACTGCCGGCGGCGCTCGACGTCCTCGCCCATGAGCACGGTGAACAGGCGCTCGGCCTCGCCGGCCTCCTCGAGCGTGACGCGCAGCAGGGTCCGCTTGCCGGGATCGAGCGTGGTCTCCCACAGCTCACCGCTGTTCATCTCGCCCAGGCCTTTGAATCGCTTGACCTCGATGCCGTGCTTGCCGAGGTTGAAGATCTCCGCGAGCAACTGGCCGACGCCGGCGACGTCAACGGTCTTCTCCTCGTTCACCAGGGCGTAGCGGGTGAGCAGCTTCTCGCCGCTGACCGACTCCTCCTGGGTCAGGTAGTAATCGTTGATGTCGATGCCGTAGGCGGCGAGCTGGACGAAGAGCTTTTCGAGTTCCTTGACCTCGTGGAGCTCGACGATCTTGACCCGCTGGTGGAACTGGCCGTTGCCGTTGCCATTGGCAGCTGTGGCGGGCTCGGCCGGCCGTTCCTCTTCGATCCCCAGGCCAAATGTCTTGAGCTTGCGATCGCGGTCGTCGGCGTCGAAGGCGAAGATCTCCTCGCCGTCCACGATCATGCGGTACAGGGGCAGGCGGCCCTCCTCGCCGCGGAGGCGCAGGAAGTCGGCGAAATCGATCCCGCGGCGCTGGACGATCTTGACCGACTCTTCGAGCTTGGCGAGCAGGTCCACGACCTGGCGCAGCTCGTCGGCGGCGGTCCGCCGGATCGGGTCGCCGGTCTCGGCGTCGCGGATCAGCAGCGTGGTGCCGTCCATTCCCAGCTCGGCGTATATCTGGCGCATCGCCCGGTCGTTCAGCACGTAATCGACCTTCTTGCGGCGCGTGACCTGGTACAGCGGGGGTTGCGCAACATAGACGCGGCCCGCCTTGATCAGCTCCTGCATGTGGCGGAAGAAGAACGTGAGCAGGAGCGTGCGGATGTGACTGCCGTCCACGTCGGCGTCGGTCATGATCACGATCTTGCCGTAGCGGCGCTTGTCCTCGTTGAAGTCGTCGCGGATGCCGCAGCCCATGGCCTGGATGATCGTGCGGATCTCCTCGTGCCCGAGCATCTTGACCAGGTTGGCCTTCTCCACGTTGAGCAGCTTGCCGCGCAGCGCGAGGATCGCCTGGATGTTCGAGTCGCGCCCCTGCTTGGCCGACCCGCCTGCGGAGTCGCCCTCGACCAGGAACAGCTCGGTCTCCTCGTTGGACTTCGAGCGGCAGTCGGCGAGCTTGCCGGGCAGGCCACCACCTTCCAGGCTGTTCTTGCGGCGGGTCAGCTCGCGCGCCTTGCGCGCCGCCTCGCGCGCCTCAGCCGCGAGCATCCCCTTCTCGAAGATCGCCTTGGCCTCGCGGGGGTTCTCCTCCAGGAAGCGGCCGAGCTTCTCGGTCACCGCCGAGCCGACGAACCCTTCGATCTCCGGGTTGAGCAGCTTGTCCTTGGTCTGGCTTTCGAAGCTGGGCTCGGGGAGCTTGACGCTGATGATCGCGATCAGGCCCTCGCGCAGGTCGTCGCCGCTGGGGCGGGTTTCCTTGATCCAGCCGGCGCTTTCGGCGTGTCGGTTGATCGTGCCGGTCAGCGCGGTCTTGAAGCCCGACAGGTGCGTGCCGCCGTCATGGTTGTTGATGTTGTTGGCGAACGTCAGCAGCGTCTCGTTGTACGCGTCGTTGTACTGCAGCGCGATCTCGACCTCGAAGCGATTGGCGGGGTCGTCCTTTTTGAACGCGATCACGTTGTGAAGGACGTTCTTGCCCTCGTTGAGGTGCTTTACGTACTCCACCAACCCCTCTTCGAACCTGTAGGTCTCGCTCTTGGCGACGCGCTCGTCCACGAAGATGATCTCCACGCCGCTGTTCAGGTAAGCCAGCTCACGCAGCCGCTGGGCGAGGGTGGAGTGGACGAAGGCGACGCCGCCCTTGTCCTCGGTAAACAGGGTCGGATCGGGCTTGAAGGTGACCTTGGTGCCGGTTTTCGTGCTCTTGCCGATGACCTTCAGGTCGCTGCTCTTGCGCCCCCGGTCGAACTCCATGTGATGCACCTTACCGTCGCGGCTGACCTCGACCTCCAGCCACTCCGAGACGAAGTTGACGACGGACGCGCCCACCCCGTGCAATCCGCCGGAGGTCTTGTACGCGCTGTCCTCGTCGTGCTCGAACTTGCCCCCGGTCGCCAGGCTCGCGAAGACCATCTCGACCGCGGGCAGGCCGGTGTCGGGATGGATGTCCACGGGGATGCCGCGGCCGTCGTCGGTCACCGTACACGACCCGTCGGGGTTGATGCGGATCTCGACGTGCCTGGCGAAGCCGGCGAGGGCTTCGTCAACCGAGTTATCGACGATCTCGTAGACCAGGTGGTGCAGGCCGCGGGGGTTGTAGCCGCCGATGTACATGCCCGGGCGGGTGCGGACGTGCTCGACGTCGTCGAGCGACTTGATCATCCGGGCGTCATATCCGCCTCCGGCGTCGGCAGCGCCTCCGTTGGGGGTGGCAGGCGTGGACGAGGGGTCATTACTGGTCGGTCTTTCGTCGGCCATCAACAGCTCCGTTCGATTGGGTACAAATCGTCAAACTCGGATCCGATCCGGCACAAATCCGCTCGCCGGGTTCGGGTCCGGAAGGGGCCAGGTAAGTGTCCGCGGATTATCGCAAAATCCGGGGGCGATTACCATCGCCGCGGGGGGTCAAAGTGAGTGGAAAAACCCGCGCCAACATCAGGCACAAAATCCACTTAAATTATACGCTGGGAGAGGGCTTTGGGTTGCGGTTTCATATGCGCAGGGCGTAGGATCGATCACGTGACCTGCCGGGTGGTTTATCGCGTGCTGCTGGGGGTCCTGATCGCCGCGTGCGCGGCCGCGCGCGCCGCTGATCCAGATGACCTCCAGATAAAGATTGCGACCGCGGTCGCGCACCTCGCGTCCAGCGACCCCGCCGACCGCGATGCTGCGGCAACGACGCTGATCGGCCTTGGCGCGCAAGCGCGGCGCGCCGTCTTCGAAGCCTCGCGCAGCGACGACCCGGAACTCAGCGCCCGGGCGTCCGAACTGCTGCTCAAACTCCCCTGGTACCTTCCCGACGACTCGCCCGCCGTCCGCGTGTTGCTCCAGCAATACGGTCAGCTTGACGTGGATCACCGCAAGCAGGTGGTGGTCAGGTTGTCGGAGTTGCCGCAACACGGGTTCGAGGCGATGGAACGGTTGATCGTCGAGGAACCCAGCGATGACGTGAAATGGGTGGTGGTGGCGGCGGTGCGGACGAATTTTCGAGAGGCCGCGCTGGCGGGATTTCGCAAGCTCGACACCACGGGGGATGCCAGCGCCCCGCTGCTGGCTGCTGCGGGCCATGCGTGGATGTCCAAGGATGCCCGCAAGGGCGCGGCGCTGCTGCGGCAGAGCCTGGTGATCGATGCTCAGCACCCCGCCGGCGACGGCGGCGAAGTTGAGATCGCTTACGAGCGGTTGCAGAACCTGGCGCTGCTGGCGGGGGAGTACGACCGCGTCGCCGAGCTCCTGCGGATGCGTGCGGCGCGTAACGCGGTGGACGGCGACGGGGAGCCGTCGCGCGCGGTGCTGGAGCTGTTCGCCGCCCACGCCAAGTTCGGTCCGCTGAACGGGTTCGACAAGGATCTGGAGACGTACAAGGATCAGCTCGGCGATGCGCGGCTGATGTTCGCGATCGGCAAGATCTACGAGCGCGCCGGGCAGCCGCTGCTCGCGGCCGCGACGTACCGCTCGGCGCACCTGGCGGACCTGGTGTCGGTGCAGGATCGCTTCGACCAGGGCGATTTCCTGCTGCGGCAGGGGTGGCTGGACCTGGCGGAGGGGGAGTTCAGCACGATTTTCGACGTGGCGGCGGACCACAGCACGGATCCGGGGCGGCGCAAGCCGGCGAACCGCCCCGGCGTGCAGTTCACGGCGGAGCTGGACCAGGCCAACGCGCACTTCCGCCTCGCGCAGGTGGCGGCGGCGCGGGAGGACGACTACGTCGCGGCCGAGCACATGCGCCAGGCGATGGAGCTTCATTACAAGGGTCACGGCGAGCTGACGGGCGCCAGCGACACCGAGATGTGGCAGGACATCAACTGGCATTACCTGCGGGCGGCGGTCGCGAAAGGGGACAAGGCCGACGTCGACCGGCGGCTGGGCGAGCTGCTCGCCAGCGCATCGTCCACGGCCGCGCCGCTTGCCAATCCGGACGTGGCCAACGACGTCGTGCCGTTGCTGCGGGCGCGCGGGCGGGTCGAGGAGGCCAGCGACCTTTACAAGCGGATGCGGCAGGGGCTGCAGGACAATTGGCCCGGCACGCCCGAGCACCCGATGCTCAAGAACAACCTGGCATGGCTGAGCGCCCGTTGCGGCGAGCAGAAGGAGGAGGCGCTGCGGCTGGCGCTGGAGGCGAGCGAGGCGATGCCCGACAACGCGGCGTTCGTGGACACGCTGGCGGAGGCGCACTATCAACTGGGGCATTACGGCCAGGCGGCGCGGCTGGAGGCGAAAGTCGTGGGGGCGCGGCCCAATGACCGGTTCCTGCGGAACCAGCTCAAGCGGTTCGAAGAAGCGGCGAAGGGGCGTGAGCGGAAATAGCTCGCGCGCGGGCAGCGGGATGGATGGGAAAGCTCCAAGAGCCAAGCATCAAATCTCAAACGGACCTCAAATTCGAAATTCGAATGACCCAAACGGCCGCGGGGCGCATCTTGAAGGCCCACCGGTCACTTGAGCGTCCTGAGAGCGATCAAGTAAGCTGCGCCGGCATGGCGGATGCGGACGGCGAATCGCGAAGCGCATCGGACGTCTTGCCCTATCAGGGCATGTCCCCACTCCCCGATGCCTCGGGCTGGATTCGGGTCAGACGCAAAGGGTGCATCCTCGACGTGCAGTTCCCGCGATCGTGCTGCGTTTGTCTGCGGGAAACCGACGATTCGTGGAACGTCCCGCTGGTAACGGCGGCGTGAATCAACGTTCGCATCTGCAATGCGTGCCGCAAGCGCTGGCGACTGCGACGATTCCTCCTGGTCTTGGTGCCCCTCGCGTTGTTCCTGTCGTCCGTGCCCCTGAATCGCCTGGTCTTCCCGAGGATAAGCAGATCCGACTGGATCGTCATCACCACCGCGAACGTGGTCTTCGGGTTGGCCGTCTCCCTCGCCCTACTGAACATCTTCGGATCTCCGGTCCGCGTGGCGATCGTCGGCAAGTACGCGACCTATGGGAACATCCGGTTCTACAATCCGATCTACGCTCGGGAATTCCGCGTGAACGCCGTCAATGGACACGGCGCGCTGACGCTAGCGCCGGCGGAATCAACCGCAACGAGGGGGACGCCGGAGACGATTCGAGCGCACAAGCAGACGAGGCCCGGCGGGGCGGGAGGGTGACGGGCGGAACTCCGCGGTGGCGCATGCGGTGCCGGCGAGCGGACAGTCAGCACAATCGATGACGTTGGGTAACCCCGATCCACCCGCCGTCATCGGAGGAAATGCGGATGATCGGCGATCTTTCTCCCTCTCCCGCGGGCGACCTTGGGTATTCATAGCTGGCATGCTTAACGCCCGTGGGAGAGGGGCGGGCCGCCAATTCCAACCTCACTCCGCCGGATGGAGGCACAAGGAGAGCGCGGGGGTATATTGTTCGTCCGCATGCGACGACGATTTCCCCGATCTGCTGTGAATGCTGCGAGGGCGATAGCAGTGGTCCTAGGTTTAGGGTTGTTGGGCTTGGTCCTCCGCAGCCTTGTGGTCACGGACGTGTTCTGGTGGCGCAGCCCTCGGGTCTCGTGCCACGTCGCCTTCGGCGGGGGCGACCTTTGGATCAAGCGCACGGTCATCGACGCTTCAGACTCGTTCCGTTTCAGAACGGATTCCGGATACTTTTCGCCGGACGGCAACTGGTGGCGGCTGCGTCGAAACTCGACTTTTGCATGGAATATGGCGGGGACGCCGTATACCGACAACTATTCGGTCTCGGTAGATGTGCTTGTCCCGATATGGGCGATCCTGCCGGCTTCGACCACTGCGATGCTTCTCGTGCAAATGGCTCGGGCAAGGCGGACGCAGAGGCTGAATTCGGGGCTATGTCTTCGCTGCGGCTACGACCTCCGCGCGACCCCGGATCGGTGCCCCGAATGTGGTTCCGTTCCCGCCGGCAGAGCTTCGGCGTGATCGCCATGCCTTCGCGACACGCCTGGGCCTCCATCCGGCTGAGCCAAGGTCGAATTCCGGCCCATTGGGGTTCCACCCAAACCCCGGCCTACACGTCCCGCGAAGCCCGCAGCCGTCCACCCTCCCGGGGGCGAAGCCTCGTCGAGGCATGATGATCGCCCGCGCTTGCTTGCCGTTCGAGGCACCAGTATGGTCCCACATAGATGAAGAAGTTTGTCCTGCGCGCTGCAACGCTCGTGTGTCTGCTGGTCTGTGTCGTCGCTGTCTACCTTTGGATTGCACAGCCAGGGGAGCTCTACTCCACCTATACCCACCATCATGAATACCATCTGACGGCGACGAACGGACGGCTCTTTTGGACCATCGCCGACCGCGTCTGGCCGCCGGGAAGCGATCCGGCTGGGCGGTCCGTGGCCGGCTTCCGGATCGTGCGGCTACCCTTATGGCCCGTGGTCCTGCTGACGGCGATCCCGCCGCTGGTGTGGGTCATCCGACGGCGTCGCGCCCTCTCGCAGGACGGGGACGGGTTCCCTTCTCAAGCTCCCTGACCTAAGCGGTCGGCGCTCGTGCGGGCGCGTTCGGGTCATTGACTCATTGGTCATTCGAATTCGTTTGAGTTTTGGAGCTTGGTCCTTGGAGCTTCGCAACGGGTCGCGTCCGGGAGACGGGACCGGATCACGGCATTGCGGCGCGCGCTGCGGCGTCAGAGCCTCGCGCCCTATAATGCCGCCATGTTCCGCCTGTCGCGCGAGGTGCGATTTGCCGTCAATGTCGTGGCGGAGGGTGCGCCGGCGAACGACCGCCCGCCCGCCAACGCGTACGCCGGTCATCCGCCGATCGACGGGCTTGCGCACTACTTCGCGCTGGGCGTGACCGTCGCCGGGGATCTGGACCGGACGAGCCAATACCTGCTGAACATCAAGGACATCGACCGCGAGGTCCGCGCCCGGGCGATTCCCCTGGTGGGCGACATCGTGCGCGCCCGACCGGGGAGTTTCGGGTCCAACGTGCTGGTCGAGCTGTTCGACCGCCTCAAGAATGCCTGGTCGCCCGCCGCGCGGCTGGAGCGGTTGTCGCTTGCGCTCAGCCCGTTCCTGTCGTTGTCCGCGCACGCCGAGGAGCTGCCGATGACGCGCCTGTCGCAGAAGTTCGAGTTCGCCGCCAGTCACCGCCTGCACAACGCCGCGCTGGCGGACGACGTCAACCGCCGGACGTTCGGCAAGTGCAACAATCCGCACGGTCACGGGCACAATTACGAATTACAGGTGACCCTGGTCGGCACGCCGGCGGCTGACACCGGGCTGCTGGTGGACGTGCCGGCGTTCGAGCGGATCGTCGCCCAGACCGTCATCGACCGCTTCGACCACAAGAACCTCAACGTCGAGCTCCCCGAGTTCCGCGACCTGATCCCCAGCGTGGAGAACATCGCGCGGGTGATCTACGGCCTGCTCAAGCCCGGGCTCGCGTCCGGCCATGCGCGGCTGGCGAGCGTGACGCTGTGGGAGACGCCCAAGACGTGGTGCGAGTATTCGGAGGACGGCATCGACGGCTAATCGCGACGGCCGCGCTCGTCGCCGCGCGGGTCGACGATTCCTTCCTGCTCCAGCCACCTCCACGCCGCCTGCGCGTCCGAGCAGATGAGGAACACTTCCTGCACGGTCCCCGTGCCGCTGTAAAGGCACTTGAGGCCGGCGTCGGTCGGATACTGCACCTTGAAGCCTGGCGGCGTCTTGCCCCGCCGGCGGTTGATCCGGCCGGGGATGATGCGCGTGACGTGCGGGCAATCGCGGGCGATGTGGTCGAGCAGGCCGTCGAGCCCGCCCACGCGACCGTGCTGACGTTTGATCCGGCCGAACTTCATGGCGACAATCTACTCCTTTCCCGAAAGGACTCCGATGCCCCTCAATCCCGGCGACACCGCGCCCGACTTCGAGCTCTTCACCGACGACATCGCCAACAAGGCCAAGGTCCGCCTCTCGAGCCTGCGCGGCAAGAAGGTCGTGCTGCTCTTTTACCCGATGGATTTCTCGCCGGTGTGCACGCAGGAACATTGCGCGTTCGGCCCGGAGCTGGGGCGGATCGCGCCGAACCCGGACACGCTGGTCTTCGGCGTCTCGTGCGATTCGCCGTATTCGCACGCGGCGTTCCGCAAGCAGTACAACATCGCGTACCCGCTCCTGGCGGACCCGACGCGGAAGATGGCCAAGGCCTACGACATGTGGGCCGGGGAAGAGCCCTACAACTGCACGAAGCGCGGGACGGTGGTGATCGGGGCGGACGGCCGCGTGACCTTCTGGCACGAACAGCCGATGCGCGAGGCGCGGAAGGTGGCGGACTTGTCCGCGGCGGTCACCGCCGACATCGCGGAAGAGCAACGCGCGAATGAGGGCGGCGGGGCGGTCAGGTAAAAGACATGCCCGACGAACGGCGGCATCGCGGTGCGCATCCGGAGGATGCGGCACTCTTCGGTGCGGATTGGCTTGATCCGCTGAGGCGGGCGGTCGCGGATCTGTCGTGGCTGCTGTCGCGCGGGTACGCGCCGGTGTCGGCGCTCAAGGTCGTCGGGGACCGGTTCAACCTGAGCGCGCGGCAGCGAACGGCCGTGATGCGGTGCGCCTGCCCGGATCAGGGGCTGGCGGGCCGGCGCTCGCGCGAGACGGGGCTGGATTCGATCGCCGGTCGCGAGCTGCTGATCGACGGCTACAACGTCCTGACGACGGTCGAGGCGGCGCTGGCGGGGGGCGTGCTCATCGTGGGTCGCGACGGGTGCTGGCGGGACATGGCGAGCATGCACGGGACATGGCGCCGCGTCGAGGAGACCCCGCCGGCCCTGGCGCGGATCGGCCAGGTCATCCAGGGTCGCCACGGGTCGGCCGAGGTCGTCTGGTATCTCGACGCGCCCGTCTCGAACAGCGGCCGGCTCAAAGGGGTGATCCAGGGGGTGGCCCGGGAGCACGACTGGCCCTGGCGGGTGGAACTGGTGCTCGACCCGGACAAGCAATTAGCGGGGGCGAAGGACGCGCTCGTGGCGACGGCGGACAGCGTGATCCTCGACCGCTGCGGGCGATGGGTGCAACTGGCGCGCGAGGTGGTG
>DATBFY010000579.1:0-37695 GCA_036558265.1 Tepidisphaeraceae bacterium
GGTCGGCGAGGAACGGCACACATCTCGCCACGTCCCGGCGGAACGCGTCAAGGCCGTGCCGCTGCCGTGCCGCAAAGGTCCCTTTACGGATCACGTAGGCACATTGCCAATACGCGTCGCGATTGATCAAAACCATGAACTGCCCCGCACTGACGTAGTACGTGCCAAAGGCGTCCGGCGGGTCATTGGAATTGCGGGTGACGCGAAACCAAAGCACGTCGATCGGCGCGCCCGAGTCGATGACCTCCAACCCCGCGCTCGTCCGTAAGGTTGATCTGCGGCCGTCAGCGCCGACGACCAGTTTGGCCCGCACCTCAAGAGGAACTCCGGCCGCCCTGGCCTTCACGCCGACGACGCGATCGCCGTCGAAAAGCAGGCCCGTCACTTCTGTGTCCATGCGCAGTCGAAATCCAGGGAACTTTCGCGCGCGGCTGGATAGGAAATCGAGAAAGTCCCATTGCGGCATCAAGGCGATGAATCCGCATCGGATGCGAAGACGCGAGAAATCCGCCATGCGGATTACTTTCTCCCCGAAACGGGCGATGCCCTTCACCATTCTCTGATGCGGCAATTGGAGCAGTTCGTCGAGCACCCCGAGCTCGTGCATAACCTCCAGGGTGGAGGGATGAATCGTGTCGCCGCGGAAGTCGCGGAAGAAGTCTTTGTGCTTCTCCAGCACCAGCACATCGACGCCCGCGCGGGCCAGCAGAAATCCGAGCATTACGCCGGCGGGACCGGCGCCGACAATACAGCAGGTTGCATCAACGGTTTGCGTCTGCGATGTGTGTTGGGTCCCGGGCGTCACAATCCCAAACCTCCTATCGGACATTCGTTCGCGGGTCTCTTCCTACTCTTTGTGATCTGTCACCTCCACGCGCCCCATGGCCGGATCGCTCATGGTCCATTCCCCTGTTTCAACCCGGCCCGCAAACCGCTGCCGATAGGCCGCCGCTCCTTCGATCGTGACGCTCAGGTCGTACCACTGGTGACTGCGCCCCGTGTCGATCGTCACGCTTGCACGTTCACCCGGCATTATTGACCTCTTCTGCGCGCCTCCCCCATATGATTGATCCGCAATTTCCGCCTGAATAGGACGCCGCAAATCATGATTGGCGATGATCAGGTCAAGATTGCCGTCCGCCCTGCCCGTCGCGCCGCCGCTCTGGCCGTACGATATGCCGACCGCCGCCCTCGGATCATCGGCCCCGCCAGTAAACTCCCGGTAAAATCCGTTCGGCCCGTACACCTGCAGGTGATAGACGCGATTGGCGAAGTCAGCCAGCGCCCAGGAATCTTCGATCTGATCTCCGGCCGAAACCGCGTAGTTGCGAATCGCAACCTCCCCCGCCGCGCCGCGCGCATAGACCGTGAACGGCGCGCCTGCCGATCGTTCGCCAAATTGCTTGTTTCCCGCTGCAAATTCGATCGTAAAGCGGCTGCCATCCGCACTCTGCCCGCCATGCACGTACAGCTCATACGGCAATGCCGCCGATCGCCGCACCCCCGGCTCCTGCTGTGACATCCGCGGCGAACCTTTCGGATCACGGGCAATAGCCTCAACTTCAGCGTCGCTCAGCGGCGTAAAGGTCGGCGGCAGCGGTTTGAACTTCGCCTGGTAAATCTGCTTCACGAACGGATCGCGCGCAAGATAAGCGGGCTGTTGTTCCGGTTTGTCCGATGGCAATTGAAAGGCGCTGGTCAGATCCCCGCAAATCGCCCGCCGCCACGAGCTGATGTTCGTCTCCATGATGGCCTTGCCGGTCTTCTTTGAAAGAAACGTCTCCAGAAACTGCAGTACCGACGTGCTATCAAACACCTGCGAGCAGACGCACCCGCCGCGGCTCCAGGGCGAAGCGATCACCATCGGCACGCGGTAGCCCAGCCCGATCGGGCTCTCGCGCGGGCTCGAAAACTTCGTGCGCGCATCCTGTTCCAGCTCGATGTAGTCCAGGCTGGCGTCGATCTCTCTCGATGTAAATCCCGTTTCGCGTTTGCGCGGGTGGGGCGCGACAAATGGCGGAACATGATCGAAATACCCGTCATTCTCATCGTAAGTCAGGATGAAAATCGTCTTCTTCCAGATCTCCGGATTCTCCGTGAGAATCCGCAGCGTTTCCGAAACGTACCACGCGCCATACCAGGCCGACTCAGGATGATCGGAAAGCCGCTCGGGTGCGATCAGCCAGCTCACGGTCGGCAGCTTCCCATTCCTGACGTCCTCCCGGAACTGATGAAACACGTCTCCCCTGGGCACCTGCACCTGCCGCGTCGTCTGCCCGTCTTTGAAACTGATCTGAGCCAGTTCGCGATAGGACGCATCGCCCGAATTGCTGCAGAACGCTCTCTCGTGCAGGCTCTTCTCGCGCCGGGAGAGCTTCTCAAAGTCGTTCGCGTCCCAACGGCTTCGTTCCGATTCGATCGACTTTTGCAATTTCAATAGATCGTTCAGGTGCTTCTTGCGCTTGTCGGCCTCCTCCTTGCCGAGTCCCGTTTCCGCCAACGCCTTTCTGGCGGCGGCAATTCGATCGGGCAGCGTTTTCTCCTGCTGAAGAACCCATTGGCGGTGCAACGCGTGCGCTTCCACGTGAAACTGTGAAAAATACTCGAATACGTTGCAGCCGAAATTCGACAGCCACGCGTCCGCCTCGCCCACGAGCCCCGAAGGCACCGTCACCTCGTTCTGATAAACCTTCCATGAAATGCCATGATCCTCCAGCCGCTCGGGAAACGTCGTCCAGTTCATCGAGTTGCGCTTCTCGATCTGGTCATTGCGCACCAGCGCCGGCGACTCCACGCTCGGCTTGGCGCGCACCGTCCCCGTCCAGAAATAAAGGCGGTTCGGCATCGTCGGCGTGATCGACGAGCAGAAATGCTGGTCGCAGATCGTGAAGGCGTCCGCCAGCGCGTAGTAGAGTGGGATGTCTTCACGGGTGTAGTGCCCCAGCGTCAGGGGCATTTCCGCATAATCCTTCTGCCCCGAGCGCTTGGCGCGCAGCCAGTGATCGTGCCGCCCATGATTGCGCGCATCCACCTGGCTGCTCCACGTGTGCGGCAACGAGCCCATCCACGTCACCCGCGTATCCTTGATATTCAGCCGAAACGGACAATAGCGCTTGCCCTTCGCGTCGCTCTGCACCCAGACCGGATCGCCGTTGGGCAGCGTGATCGCCCGCGGATCGTTGTACCCGCGCACGCCCCGCAGCGTTCCAAAAGCATGATCAAACGAACGATTCTCCTGCATGAGAATCACCACGTGCTCGGCGTCGAGGTAGGTGCTCCCCGCCACTGGTTCGATGCCCATCGCTCGGCGAACCGGCCCCACCAGCGCCCCCCAAAAGCCCGCGCTTCCCGACAACAGCGCCGCATTCTTAAGGAATTGCCGTCTGGTCTGCATTGCACTCCGTTCTTTCAGCGGACGGAACCAGAACGATAACCGGCAGACTTCCATCGTCAAAACGATGCGCCAGCGGCGCGCCCGCACGTACGTGCCGGGTTCAGTTAAAGCGACACTCCTTTTGCAGCGCCTTGCGAAGTCGCTTCAGATATTCCTTCTCATCGATTTCGACGCACCCGAACCGCCTCAGATGCTCTGTACACGTCTGGGCGTCGAGCAGCTCATAGCCCCGCTGGTTCAACCGTTCGACCAGCGCCGCCAGCGCCACCTTGCTGGCGTCGCGCTGGCGGTGGAACATGCTCTCACCGAAGAACGCCGCGCCCAGGCTCACTCCGTACAGGCCCCCTGCCAGTTCGCCGTCGCGCCACGCCTCCACGCTGTATGCGTATCCCAGCTTGTGCAACGCGACGTAGGCCCGGATCAGCTCCTCGCCGATCCACGTGTGCTCGCGCCGCTGGGCCATGCAGGCGCGCATGACCGCCTCGAAGTCATGGTCGATGCGGATCTCGAATATCTTCTGGCGAATGGTCTGCTGCAGGGTCTGTGGGACGTGGAACGAATCGAGCGGGAAGACGCCGCGCGGGTTGGCCGTGTACCACCGGATCCGCCCGTCGCGGTCGGTCATCGGGAATGCCCCCTGGGCGTAGGCGCTGAGCAAGGTCTCCGGATCGAGCCGCATCGCGGCGGCGATTCTAACGTCTCAACCGGGCGCCGGGTGCGCCCACGCTACTTCTGCGGAACTGCCGTCCCGCTCTGAAAAGCCTTGAGCTGATCGGGCGTCAGGACCGCCTTGACCTCCGCGACGCGCTTGGCGTCAAAGGCCTTGGTCGGCTCGGCGGCCTTGGTGGCGACCTCCGCCAGCCCCGCCACCAGTGCCTTCTCCGCCTGGGCGCGGTTCGCCGCCGCCGCCTTGCGCCAGGCGTCGAACAACTGGCTCAGCCGCGCGCGCTCGGCCGCGTCGATCACCATCCCGCGGAAATCCGCCACCTTCTTGAGCTTGGCCACCTGCTCGTCACTGACCTGGAGCTGCCCGCGCAGGGCGGTGTCGGTCAGGAGACGCCGGCGCAACAACAGCATCTGCTGCTGCTCGTCGGTCAGTTCCTGCTTGACGTAGGACGGGTTGACGTCAAGTTCCCCCTTGCGGTCGAGCGAGACGTACATCGTCGCCTTGCCCGAGCGGACGATCCAGGCGTTACCCCGGTTCCCCGAGGCGCGCACGCCGTCCACCGGGCCGGACATCATGTCGTCCAGCGCCCGTCCGGCCCCGCCTGCCCTGAAGCCCGCCAGCGGGCCCTTGTAATTCCGCGCCGCCGCCGCCTGGGCGTGGTCGAGCGGGACGTCCACCACCTGGCTGCCGTGGTCCTTCATGTACCAGCGAATCAACCATGCCCCGCCTCCGATGCACAGGAGCATGACCAGGGCGGTCAGCCAGATCGGGATATCGCGGGTCTTGGATTCCTGAGTTTCGATCATCGTCGCATTCCTCCGCGCACGACACGCGCACCTGACCAATCGGACGTGTCGTCGCACCACTAGATAACGTAGTGGCGGGGAGGTTGTTGCAGGAAACGGGTCGAGCCCGGCGCGCGCGTCACCCGCGCTTCTCGCGCGATGCCAGCAATTCACCGTAATTCGGCTGCGCGTCGGCCCCCTCGACCTGCTCCGCCTTGCGGCGGAAGTCGGCGATGTCCTGAAGCGTGGTCTCCCGCAGCGCACCCAGGTATTGCCCGGAGATCGCCTTCCAGGTGTGGTGCAGCGGGCAAGCCACCTCGTCATTGCACAACCGCTGTCCCAGGACGCAGCCCTTGAATTTCTCGATCCGCTCGAGGGGGTCGATGATGTCCATCAGGGTGATCTTGGAGAGCTTTCGGGCCACCTTGAAGCCCCCGCCGAACCCCTTCTGACTCTCCAGCACCCCCGCCCGCGCCAGTTGCTGGAGGATCTTGGCGAGGTAGTTGGGGGGCACGTCGGTGGCGGCGGCAATCTCCTTCACCCCGCTGTACGCATTCTCCCCCTTGCGCGCCAGGTAAACCATCGCGCGCAGCGCGTACTCTCCGGTCTGGGTCAGCATGTATGAACTCCTGCCAAGGCCACGGACGGGGCGATTCGGATCTCTTTATCTTATTCCAATATCGGATAAGTGAAAACCCCTAACCAGCGCGAAAAGCCGCGGGCGACGATAAATCGTCGCCCGCGCGTGCGAATTCCAAGATTTTGCGCCGGTACCGCTCAGTTTGCTGAGGCAGTCGTGGTCGCGTCGCCAATCGGGTCCCACGAATCGAGGGAGTCTTTGATGGCTTTGGGCGGCAGGATATCCACGTGGCCGTCGAGATACAGGTAATTCGAGCCCAGTTTTAGTCCATGGCGATAGGGCTCAACTACCCGATCAAACTCGGAATCCGGATCGGCTTCCATGTAATAGTCGGGCTCGCTGCTGCGCTTTTCGCCCATGAGCACGACCTCGGAATCGCTGTGGGTCACCCCGTCCTTGTCGCGGACGCGCCCGCCCAGCTTAACGCTTTTATCCACGCTGACCGCGAGATATTTGTTGAGGATGTACGTGTGATCCTCGCGGGGGTCGGGGTCAGACGGGCACTTAAGCACGTCCGGGTTGGTGACCTTCACCTGCTGGATCGGCGTCATCTTGTCATACGTGCCGTTGGTGTATTCATCGCTGATGTTGTATGCCGGCACCGGCCAGCGCTTGGCGCGACCCAGGTCCGGCTGAGACGGTTCGTAGCCCAGCGTCTGCCACTCACGCTTGCCGGTCTTGGGATTGATGTACTCCTGACCGATGGGGAAGAGCACGCCCCGGAACTGTTCGCTGTAGACGCGCAGCACGAGGCCGACATCGCGCATCTGCGCCTTGCACTTGAGGCTCAGCGCCTGGGCACGCGCCCGGGTCAGCGCCGGGAGCAGCATGGCGATGAGGAGGGCGATGATGCCGATAACCACCAGCAACTCGACCAGAGTGAACGCGGTTCGGTTCCTTCCACTTTTCAATTTCATGTCACACCTATCCGTGAACGTGAAGCGTTGACGGTTATTACTGTTACTCTGATCGGACCGTTGCCACCCCCCCAATCAATAGACGCAGCCAAACGATTGTGACTCACCTTGGCAAATAATGTTTCGATTTGTGAGAGATTTCACGGCCATGCTTGACAGATTGCGGCAACGAATCGCAGAATTGATGTTGCAGGGCGTTAACTTAGGTAATTTAGGGCTGAAACTTCCTAACCGCTGGGGCGCCGTCTCCCCAGGGGAACGTCAGTGATGATCCGGTTTTTGTGTGGCACGTGCGGTAGACCCCTGCGCGCTCCAGACGGCATGGCTGGGAAGCGGGGTCGATGCGCGCGATGCGGGGCAGTCAACGGGGTCCCGCAGCCGCAACCCGTCCCGCTTCATGAGCCGGACCCCGAACCGGAACTTGAGCCCCAACCCGAGCCCGCCCCCGAGCCTGAACCCGCAGTGGTGCCCGCCGCCTTGGCAACCCACACCGAGCCGGAGCCCGAGCCCGAATCAGAGCCCGAGCCGAACGCCGAGCCCGAGCCACAGCCGCAAGCCGAGCGCGAGCCAGAACCGGACCCGGAAGCCGAGCCTGACCATGTGAGCGAGGTCGATCGCGACACCGGACCGGAGTTCAACCCTGAACCCGAGCGCGAGGCGGAGCCGCAACCCGCCGTCCCGTCCGAGTCCGTCGAGCCCACGCCCCGCATCCTGACGGTGGACGTGAAGCGCCACGCCAGCCCGCCCGAGTCCCCGTTTCGCAGCACGGCCGACGTCGCCGTTGCCCAGGCGACGATCGAGGACGCCGTGCCGGTGCCCCAGGCCCATTTCCTGGGATCCTCCGACGCGTTGTACGAGATGGTCGGTCACCGGCCTGGTGACTTTTTCGCCCAGGTCGCGCCCCGGCTGGGCTTGGAGGCGGACCCGTACCTCGCGGATCGACCCAGCCCCGCCGCGGCCGCCGAAGCCGCGCCCCGTCGGCGCGAGCAGTTGAATGACCGCGTGGTGGAGAAGATGACCGCGCGATACTCGGCGGTCTACGACCCGCGCCGGCGCGACCGGCACCTGACGCAGGCGGTCATCGCGGCCCTGGTCGTCGGCGCGGTGGTTGGATTCGGCCTGGGCCTGGTCGCGTCGAAGTGGCTGCTCTGACGTCGCGCGCGCGTTGTCGGACGCATGGGGATGCTCTACCTTGGCGCGCGTGCGCAACCTCGGTCCCGAGCGACATGCGTGGCTGATCCCCCTGTCCGCCGGTCTGCTGGCGATCGCGCTGTATGCCCACACGCTCGCCGGCACGTGGATCTACGACGACGTGTTTCACGCGCGGGAGGACCCGCGGCTGACCGCGCCGGGCGGCTGGCGCGCCTATTGGACCGAAGGCTACGTGCCCGGCGCCGCCGACCACCTCTGGCGACCGATCGTCTCGACCTCGTACCTCGTGCAATGCAAGGTATCGGGCGCGCGGGCGTGGCCGTTCCACCTGGTGAACATCCTGCTCCACGCGTTGGCGAGCGCGCTGGTGGCGGTCCTGGCCGGGCGGTTGACGCAAGACAGCCGCGTCGCCGCGGCGGCGGGGCTGCTCTTTGCCGCGCACCCAATCCACGTTGAAGCGGTGGCGTACGTCGTCGGGCGCGCCGAGTCGCTGTGCGCCATCGGGATGCTGGGGGCGATGGTGCTGATGCTGCGGCCGATGACCGTGGGGCGGGCGCTGGCGGTATGGGCCTGTTTCGTCGTCGCGGTGCTGAGCAAGGAGCAGGGTCTGCTGTTGCCGCCGATGCTGATGGCGCTGTGGGTGTGGCGTCGCCGCGCTCCGCAAGCGGAGCGGCTGAACGGATGGACCGCCCTGTCCGCCGATGGTGACAAGGCGGTGCGCGACGCGAACGCGGGGCGTCTGCTGCTCGTGCTCGTGCTGTTCACCTTCGCCGCGTACGTGATCTATCGCGAGCACATCCTGCCCTGGTACTGGGAAACCAACCTGCTCGACTACGCCACGCAGCCGATGATCCACTCCGGCGTGCGCGATCGGCTGTTGATCCCGGTCGCGCTCCTGGGCCGCGCCACCGCCCTGTTCGTGCTGCCGATCAAGCTTTCGCCGGAGTACGGCCTGGCCGTCATCACGGCACGACAGGACCTGCGTGACCCGTACCTGTACGTGGGACTGATTTCGCTCGGGATCGCGCTGATCGTCTCAATTGAGGCGATTCGGCGACGGGCATGGACGGTGTTGCTGCTCCTGGGCTGTGCCGGCCTCACGTACGGCATGGTGTCGAACGTGAAGCTGATCGGCGTGGTGTTCGCCGAACGGCTGCTGTACCTGCCGTCGGCATTCGTGCTGATCCTGGCGGCGATCGCGCTGGGGCGGTGGCTGCCGCGTCGAGTGATGGCCGGCGTCCTGGCGGCGCTGGTGATCGCACTGGGCGTGCGGACGATCACGTACGCCGCGACTTGGAATGACCGCCTGGGATTTTACGAGCGGTCGGTCGCGGCGAGCCCGCGGTCGGCGCGATTGCGCGTGCTGCTGGCGGGCGCGTTGATCGCGCGGGGCGACTACGATCGCGCCCGACAGGTCACCGATGTGGGCCTGGCGATCGCGCCCGATTACTGGAAGCTCTGGACGACGGCCGGGCGGATCGCCGTCGCCCAGGATCGGCTGGACGATGCGCGGGCGGACGTTGAGCGCGCGTGGGCGCTGGATCCCTTCCCGCCCGAGGTGGTTTACGTGCAGGAGTTGATCGATCGTCGCGCGGCGGCGGCGACGACGACGCGGCCATAGGCCTGCGCCACCGGTTCAAGAGCCGCCATGGCTCGGTCCGGCGTCTGAGACGACGCTGATCCGTCCCCCCCGCCGCCCCACCCAAAGCTTGCCCGGAAAATGCGCCCGCGCCGGCGTCGCCGCGTCCCGCGCCATCTCGACCAGGCGCGCAATCACCACCGGCGAAAGCTCCTCGGCCGGCGCACCCTGCGCCGCGAGCCACCGCCGGGCTGACTCGGTCGCCAGGACGTCGGGCAGTTCCGCCAGTTGGCGGACCGCGAACGCCTCGCCCAGCGCCGGGGCGCACGTTCGAACCCAGGATACCAATGTCCCCATCGCGCATCCCATCGCCCGCGAGGCGTCCGCGATCACCGGGTGACGCGCCAGCGCCGCCCGCACGCGGTTCCGCTGATACGCCGGCGAGGCGTTGCTGGCGTCCTCGCGCCACGCCTGGGCGATCGAGCGCAGGAAGTCGCGCAGGTCGCGACCGGGAATGTCGAGCAACGGCCGGACTATTCGCAGCCCCTTGATGAACGACTCGACCTGGATGCCGGTAAGTCCCATCGGACCCGAACCGCGCAGGAGTCGCTGGAAGATCGTCTCGGCCTGGTCGTCCGCGTGGTGCGCCAGCAGGACGCCGTCCAGCCCGTGCGCGGCGCAAACGTCTTGGAAGAGGCTGAGTCGCAGCGCCCGGAATCGCGCCGCGCGATTGGCCGGCAGAGCGGTGGCGGTGGTGACGGCCGCCGCTTCAAGATCGCCGCGACGCCGGACGGTGCAGGGGATGCCCCATCGTGCGCACAACTCGGCGACGAACCTTGCGTCCGCCGCGCTCGCGTCGCCGCGCGTCTCGTGATCGAGATGCGCCGCGTGCAGGCGCAGGTCAGGCCGGGTTCGGAGCATCGCGAGCAGCGCCACGCTGTCCGCCCCCCCGCTGACGCCCACCGCCCACGCCCCACCGGGCGGCAGCCAAGCGATCGCGGATTGAAGCGCGTCATGGGGGGACACGGGCGCGCCCCATTTTAGCGGGTGGCGGACGCCGGCAAGCCCCCGCGAGGCTTCTGCCTCCGGGCCTACTTCACGCGCCGCTTCGCCGCGACGATACGCGCGTCCAGACCGAGCGGCAGGTCGTCCTCGGCAACCCCCAGGGTCTTGATCTGCTCCCATGCCTTGACCGCCGCGGCAAAGTCGCTCTTCTTCTCCGCCTCCACGCCGACCTTCCACAGTTCCCACACCTTGAGCTTCGCCTGCTCGGGTGACGGCGCGGCGGGAGCGGCGGCGGCGGGAACGGCGGCGGGAACGACGGGAGCCGTCGTCTTGGCGTTCTCCCGGGATGTCGAAGCGGCGCCGGCGCCGACGCGCGTTGACGTCGGGCGTCCGAAGACCATCGTCGGCTGGGCCGAAACAACGGGTCGGCTGACCGAGTCGTCCGGCGCGCGATCGCTCCCGTTCGTCGCCGCCGAAGGTGACGGCGCGGACGATGCCGACGACTTCCACGATTCGATCCTGGCGCTGGCCCACGCCCAGCTCTTCTGCGTGACGTCGGTCAGTTTCGTGCGGAAGCCCGGATCGAAGCTCGCCCAGGCGACGACCACCGCCGCCGTCAGCAGCACCGCGATGAATAGCACCTTGAACAGCTTACCGGTGACGCTTCGGAGTGCGCGGCCCGCGCCGCCGCCGCGATGGCGGTGGGCGTTGAAGACAGCCATCTCGAGGCCCGCCGCGTGGTGGTCTTCGCCGGCAGATTCGCCCAGGCCCAGGCGTGCCCCGCCGCGCGTCGTGACGGCGGTAGTGGCGGTCGCCATGCCACCGCCATAGCCGATCTCCTGCTGCATCTGGTTGACGGGCGTCACCTCCCGCCGCACCCCGCCCCGCGCCACCAGGCGCTCGACCGGCGACGCCGCGGTCTGACGATCGCCGGACGCACGCGACGCGGACGACGCGGCAGGCGACGACATCGATACCGGACTCGGCGAGCGACCGCCCGAAACGTCATCGGACCAGATCGCCTCCGCCAGCTCGTCCCCGCTGTACTCGCTGCTCTCGAGCAGGATATCGGGATTGATCGGGGGTTCCTGGAGGCGCTTGCAAGCGGTGCAGGCGCGCGCGTTGCGCGCGACGTCGCCCCCGCAGTTCCAACACAGGCCGAACTCGCGGCTGAGGCCCTTGACCTTGGCGGCGTGACGCCAGAACTGCCCGGTGGTCGGCCCGCGCACGATCGACCGCGCGGTGACGCGCCCCTTCTGCACCAGCACCATCAGGGTTGCGAAGTTCATCCCCGGCGCCGCCGGGTTCCGGCTTTGCAGCACGTACCAGGGGCCCAGCTTGCTGCGCGTCGCCGAGCGGGTGGTCGGGGTGTCTTCCAGGTTGCAGTGGACGCAGGGCCCCTGCTCGGTCTCGCGCCCCGTGCCGCAGAACGGGCAGACGTGCTTGCCGCGCAGCGCCCGGCGGACCTGTTGTGCGGGGGAGGGCGCACCGGCGGGGGGTAACTCGGTCGTGCCCGGGTCGGCCCCGACCGCCGCGCGGCCCCGCGCGTCGGCGGGCGATTCCACGTCAAATTCCAGATCGTCCAGAGAGTCTCGCATGCGACATCCATTTCGGCCCCCGCGCGCGCACGCCGCATGATCGACGGGCGCATTTTCATCCCTTCCCGTAGCCGACCGCTCCATCGCACACCCGCGCGATCGAGCCGCCGCCGGTCACGTGCCTTGCGTCCTTGTCGGCCATTTTCGCGCCGCGCGTTCAAAATGCAACCAAGGGCCGGCGGAAGACGTGGGGCTTGTTGAGCCCGCTCGCGCGCGGGCCTTTCGCCCCCCGCGGGACGGCGGGCGCGTCATTGAAATTACAGGGGATGGGGGTGGCGCGCGGCGCGTTACGGCCGTTCGAAGTACGAACGGACGAGGTCGCGGTAGGTGTCGGGGACGCGGCCGGTCTGGACGGCGGCGCGCGCGGCGTCCACGTCGGCGGGCCAGGTGTCGCTGCGCCAGACGGGCGCGGGTCGGCGCGTAGCGTTGGCAGGGTCGCCCGCGGTCGCGCCGGTCTTGGCACCACGATCGCCGGCAGTGGACTCTGACGTGCCGCCGCCTCCGGCGCCCGCGACTTCACCGCCGGGCGCGCTGCCGGAGTGGTTCCCACCGCCGGTGGAGGTCATCGCCGCGCCGGCGCCGCCCCTGGAGACGGATTGGCCTGCGCCGGCGCCGGCCGTGCCCTGTTGCGCGCCGCCGGCGCCGTTGCGGGCGGTGTTGCTTGCGGCGGCAGCGGTCGTTTGCCCGGAGTCGGAAACGGCGGAGTTAAGCGGGTCCGGGTCGTCAGTGCCGCCACCGGGCTTGGCGCGACGGAGGTCGGGCGCATGTCCGCCGGCGCCTGCGAAGGGGTTGGCGTTCTCGCGCGCGGATTCGATCTCCTGCCAGGATCGCGGGGTGCCGGCCGCGCGGGCCTGCGACTGCGCGTCATCGCCGGCCATGAGATGGATGCCGGCTACCAGCGCGACCGCCAGGGCGATCCCGCCCCAGCTCCGCGCGCCCAGGCGGTTGAGCAAAACCGCCGACGGCGAGGTGGCAAGGCATCGCGCGTCCGCCAGCGCGAGGACGGTCCGTTCGAAGTCATCGACCACATCGCTTCGTTGCAGGGTAAGCGCCGTGCTTAGGAGATCCGACAGCCGCAGTTGGCGATCGGCGGTTACGGCCGCGATCAGTCGCGTCGGACGCGCGATCACGGCCCACAGCAAACCCGCGAACAGCGACGCGCCCATCACGCCACTGAGCAGGATCCCGGTCGGCTCGCCCCGCCAGATCCGGATCGGCATCAGCGCCAGCAGGAGCGCGCAGCCGCCCAGGACGCACAACCCGACCCGCTCGAGCCCGCGCAGCAGGGCCATCCGACGGTGAATCGCCCGGACGAACAAGTCGGATGGGTGCTTGGGAATCATGCGCGCGCGAGGTCGGTTCCATTCATTAGACGTCTCGGACGAACCGGTGATGCTGGTGATTCGTCCGCCGGGCGATGGTGAAAATCTGTTCGAGCGGTCAAGCCTGGCCGATCTGCTTTTTCAGTTCGTCGCAGGCTTCGACGAGGCAGTCGAGGTGGGGGTTGATCGAGAGGGCTTTCTGATAACAGGCCAACGCCTGGTCGAGCCGGCCCTCGTGGGCGTGGCAGTGCCCCATGCCTGCCCAGGCGCCGAAATGACACGGCATCAGCTCGACGGCGCGCCGGCAGTCGGTCAACGACTGGTCCCAGCGCTCGGACAGGTACTGGGCGATCGCCCGCTGGCTGTAGGCTTCGGCAAAGTGCGGGTCGGCCTCGATGGCGCGGGTGAAGTGGGCGATCGCGTCGTCGAGGTCCTGGCGGTCCATGGCCTGGGCGCCCTTGGCGAGGTGGCAGTTGGCCTCGCAGCTTCCGGTGCGGACCCAGATGGACCAGAGGGCGTGCTCGGCCATCTCGTTGACAACGCGGTCGGCGTCCTTGAGCTGCTCGGTGAGGGCGGCCACACAGCAGGGACCCCCGACCAGCGACAATGCCAAAGCCGCCACTTTGCGGGCATCGCAGTGGCGGCTTTTGAGGAGATCGACGATTTGATCCGGGGTCCAGCGCGACTTGAGGAGGTTGAGCAGACCGCACAAATCCTGGCGCTCGAGCAGCGGCTTGACCGCGGCTACGAACTGCTCGGGTTGGATCGGTCTGCCATTCACCGATTTGATGCTAGGCTCGCTGAATCCTGCAATTCCACACAATGCCGGGGGCTGGAAATGTCGCGCGGGAACGACCCTTCGACGGACGTGATTCGCGGTGCGTTTAATAGGACGGGTTGAGGCCCACTCCGCCGGCGGGGCGGCGGTGGCTCTCGGTGTCGTGCTCAGCCTGGGCCTGAGCCTGCTCGGGGCTGTACCGGGGGGCGTAGAGGGCTTTTCGCTGGGAGTCGGTCATGCCCAGCCGGTGCGGCTCGTAGCCGGTATCGCTCACCCCCGTTCCACAGCCACTGATCATCAGCAATGCCAGCAGCGGTAACACAGACCGTCGCATTTCGATTCCTCCACCTGTCCCTTACGAATCGGCTGAGTAGATTAGTGTTGACGTGATCAAAAAGCGACCGGAGCCGAGATTTTCGTCGGCCTATAGGGGAAGCACTTACATCTGTAAGCCTATTCGTTGGCCTTGATCAGGTCGAAGACCATCGTGGTGTCGGAGAAGACCTGCCAGTGGACCATCTTGCCGTTTTGGGCGATGCCCAGGAAGGCGGCGGGGACTTCCCAGTGGTTCTCCTCGAGGATCTGACCGTCGCGGGTGAGGGTGCCGCCGGCCATGCCGAAGATGCCGACGGCGTCCTGGTCTGCGAGGACGCGATCGACGCGGATCTGGAAGTCGGGGTACTGGATGAAGTGGGCGCGCCAGGTGGCGCGCATGAACGCCTTGCCGCGGAAGGTGTCGCCGGCGGAGTTGATAAAGCGGTAGTCGTCGGCCATGAGATCGAGGATTCCGTCCACGTCGTGGGCGTTGATGCGATCGACGAACTGGAGGACGGTGTCCTTCATGGCGTCGAGTAGAAATGGTAACCGGGGGTTTGGGAATTCGCCAAGAGAAAAGCGAGGCGCGGAGGCAAAGGAAACAAGGGGACACGGAGGCAATCTGGCTTCGTTTTGCGCTGGACCGGCAATTGAAGATGAGGGGATGAGGAGGTGAGGGGATGAGGGGTATCTGGCTTCGTTTTGCGCCGGGGTGGGTGGGGGTTAAGCGAGGAGGTTTGGATTGGTTTTTTTTCAGGATCGGAAGTTTTCGGAAGTTTTCGGAAGTTCCGCGAGCGGCGTCGCCGTGCGACGCGGCGGGGGGATTTCGCTCGCTGAAGCGAGCCCTACGTGGGGCGTTTCCGCAGGTCATTGGCGCGTCCTCCACCTATAGGGGCGAGGTTGCGCGGCGGTGACGCGCGGGGCGCCATCAAGGTTGCAGAAGGTCGGGATTTGCTGGGGTTTTGGGGTGAAAGATTTTTGATTTTTCGGGGGAAGGGGGTGGCGCGACGCGCGTCACGGAGGCGCAACGAAATTGCGGGATGTTGGCGCGGGAGGGATCGCTTGGCTCGCCTCGGCGGCGTCGATCTGGGCGAAGGTCGGGGCGCGCCAGATGTAGAGTTCCTCCTCCTGGGTGCTCGCGGCAAGCGTGTTGCCGTCGGGCGAGAACTGGGTTCCGCGGATGAGCACGCCGCTGGTGGCGACGTTCAGGACCTCCTGGCGACTATTCATGTCCCAGAGCTTGAGGGTCTCGTCTTCTCCGGAGCCTGCGGCGAGTCGTTGGCCGTCGGGCGAGAACGCGACCGTGTGACCGCGGAGCGTGAAACCGGTGAGACTGGCGGAGGGTTTTGGCCGCTTTCCGGCAATCAGGTCGGCGGTCTTCCAGAGACGGATGTCCCCTCCCGTATCGGGCATGGCGAGCAGAGTTCCGTCGGGGGAGAAGCACGCAGCTTCGACCTCGCCGCCATCGAAACTCAACGTGATCGGGGGCACGTCGGATGGGATCCGCGTCAGGATGCCGGAGCCGTTGAAGGAGAGGGTGAGGCGGAGGCTTCGGGAGCGGTCCGCGGGGTCTCGCGTGAACGCCAGCGCATTGAGGCCGCCTGGCATGTGCCAGGACGACAGTTCCTTTCCGGTGTGCATGTCCCATTCGTGGATGATGTTGTCGTTATCGGTGCAGACCACGCATACGTCCAGCGGGGTGGGCGTCCAACAGCCGATGTCGCCCTTGAAGACGGGCCGTGTGGTCAACCGCCTGTTTTCGCGCAGATCCCATGTCTCGAGCGTGCGGTCCGCGCACACCACGAGCAATCGCCCGCCGACAAACGCAGCCGCATTGATGGTGTGGCCGAGATCCTTAACCAGTGAGGTTTTGCGCGGGTTGTTGGGATCGTGGCGGATAATGCGACCATCCCGACCGGCGCGCAGCAAGGACGCGTCTTTCTCGTCGAACGCCCAACCGAGCGCTCTAAACTGGGCTGGCGGAGAATCCTCCACCTTTGAGGTGTCCCAGAGGTACGCAGAGCCGTCTTTACTCCCACTCATGAGGGTCGTGTTGTCCGGCATCAGCGCAAGGCGCCAGATCTCATGGGTATGGCCGCGCAGGGGTCGGCCGAGCGGGGTGACGTGGGCGGGGTCGCTCACGTCCCAGAGGCGGATGGTCTGGTCGGCGCTGCCTGAGACGAGCCGGCGGCCATCGGGCATGAACAGGAGCGCGCCGACCCAGGCGCGATGGCCTTCGAGGGGTTGGCCGAGCGGGTTCCCGGTTGCGGCATCGAAGAGCCGGATCGCGGATTGGGTGACCCCGAGACTCGGGCCGGTGCTGATGGCGAGGATCTTGCCGTCCGGTGAGAAGGCGCTGGCGGTCACCGCCCCGTGTGGATTGGGGTTGGTCCAGCGCGGCTTGCCGGTGTTGAGGTCGATCACGCCAAAGGCGCCATCGGGGGCGAGGGCGGCAACGCTCAGGTCGCCGGTGATGGCAAAGGGTATCTCGTTCATCGGCTGCCAGGAAGTCTGCGGGGCCGAGACGGTCCTCACTTTCGCGCCGTTGGCGACCCGCCAGAAGGTGAGTTCTCCCTGCTGTCCGGCGGTGCTGGTGACCAGGGTCTGACCATCGCGGGAGAATGCGAGGCCGACGCAGGTCTGGTTCAAGTCGCGATCTATCGATTTGCGACCGGTGCGCGGGTCCAAGAAATGTACTTGATAATGCAGGCGCTGCTGGGCATCCCTGGACAAGGTGGTAAAGGCGAGCAGCGGCTGGACCGGGGAGAAGGCGACCCACACGGGTCCTTCCCCGGCTGGCGGTCGGAGGATCTCCTTGTGCGCGTTCAGATCCCAGACGGAGAGGGAGCCGCCGTCCCAATCTCCGAACGCCGCCCAGTGCGCATCATGGGAAACGGCTAACGACACAATGGGTCTGCGGGTGTCGCAGACCTGGGCTTTGGCGTCGCTCTGACATTGCTGCCAGAGGTATCGCCATTCCCAGCCGCGGAGGTCTGGTTCACCGGGCCGGGGGCGGTGGCGGTCGAGGAGCTCGCGTGCACGACGGATGTTGTTCAAGGCGAGCGCCTGCTGGACGAGGATCACGTCGGCGTTGTAGGCCAGGGTTCGCTGGTCGCGTTCGGCGTGGATGGCGCGGCGCATCGACCAAGTCGACACGGCCAGGCCGGCGAGGAGCGCGACCAGGAGGGCGGTGGCGCTGGCGAAGGCGAGGCGGTTGCGACGGACGAGCTTGCGGAGGCGGTAGAGGGCCGTGGTCCTGCGGGCGGTGACCGGCTCGTTGTGGAGGTAGCGCTGGACCTCCTGGGCCAGGTCGACGGCGGTCTCGTAGCGTCGGGGCGGTTCCTTTTCGAGGCACTTCATGACGATCCAGGCGAGTTCCCCGCGAGTCAGGCGCTGGAGCTTTGGCGGGTCGACGCCGCGGGTGTCGGCGATGGCCGCGAGTGCGTCGGCGGGCAGGGACTTGAGCCTCGTGGCGGGGGCGGGGGGCACGACGTCGCGGATCGTCCGCTGGACATCGGCGACGGACCGGGCGGCCAGGTCGTCGGCGTCGAACGGGGTACGGCCGATCAGCAGCTCATAGAGGAGGACGCCGAGCATGTAGATGTCGCTGCGGGTGTCGATGTCGGCGCCACCGGCGGCCTGCTCGGGGGACATGTAGTGGGGCGTGCCGATCCACTGGCGATCCTCGGTGACCAAGGTGTGGTCGGTCAGGCGCTGTCCCTGGGTGGCCTTGGCGATGCCGAAGTCGATGACCTTGAGCACCGGCGTACCGTCCGATGCCGAAACCAGGACGTTGCCGGGCTTCAGGTCCCGGTGGACGACGCCCTTGGTGTGGGCGTGCTGGACGGCCTGGCAGACCTGGACGAGGAGCTCGAGGCGCCGGGGGATCGTGAGCTTGCGATCGTCGCAGTAGCGGGTGATCGGGACGCCGTCCACCAGCTCCATGACGAAGTAGGGGCGGCCGGTGTCGGTGGCGCCGGCGTCGAAGACGCGGGCGATGTGGGGGTGGTCCATCATCGCCAGGGCCTGGCGCTCGGCCTGGAAGCGGGCGATGACCTGCCTTGTGTCCATCCCCAGCTTGATGACCTTGAGGGCGACGTCGCGGCGGACGGGATGTTGCTGTCGGGCGAGGAAGACGCTGCCGAAACCGCCCTCGCCGATCAGCCGGACCAGGGTATAGCGGCCAAGGGTCGAGCCGAGCGCCTCGGGGATCAGGTCCGGGCGCAGGGGGAGGGTGGGATTGGGGAGGAACCCTTGGGCCTTGTCGAGGGCTGCGAGCAGTGATCGGACTTGTTCGCGCAGGCCGGGTTCATCGCGGCAGGCATCGTCCAGGAAGGCGTCCTGAACGGATCTTGGTTTCTCCGCGGCCTGGAGGAGGAGGTCACGGAGGCGAGGATCGTCGGTTATTGGGTCCATGCTGGCAGGTGTGCGGACACACCCAACGAAGTCGACACGCCGGTGTCATTGCGCGCTGCCATCGTACCCCAGCTCGCGGAAGAGCCAGGCTCGGGCGTAGGTCCAGTCGCGGCGGACGGTGCGGTCGGAGACGCCCAGGGTTTTGGCGGTCTCGACCTCGCTGAGGCCGGCGAAGAAGCGGAGGCGAACGACGTCGGCGACGGCGGGGGAGGATTGTTCGAGGCGGTCGAGGGCATCGTCGATGGCGAGGACGTCGGGGAGGTGGGCGTCCGAGGCGAGGTCGAGGACGTCGAGCGGAAGTCGCCGTCGGCGACCGCCGCGCTTGCGGCGGCCCCTGGCACGGGCGTGCTCGACGAGGATCCGGCGCATGGCCTGTGCGGCGGCGCGGAAGAAGTGGGCGCGGTCGGGCCAGGGCACGTCGGCGCCGTGATCCCCGTGGACGAGTCGAAGGTAGGCTTCGTGGACCAGTGCGGTGGCCTCAAGGGTGTGATCGCGGCGTTCGAGGGCCATGCGATGGCGGGCGAGCTGCTTGAGCTGATCGTAGACCAGGGGCAGGAACTGGGCGGCGGTTCCGGGGGCGGCATCGTCACCTGACCCGCCGGGATTGTCGCGCAGACGCGCGACCTGTTCTGTGCCGGATGAGCGGCCCATTGCCCGGATCCCCGTGTGCGCGTTTCGTACCCAGACGTGACCGACGGCGGCGATCTTGCCGCGATCCAGGGACGGTTTCAAACAATTTTTAGTAAAAATAGATATTTATTGAAAAATCGTGTCCGGTCGCTTGCGCCATTGGCGCGATGACAGGTGGGAAGCAGCACTACTCACGTCCGGACGCAGCGGCTGGCGATCGCGGAAACACGCAGCCGGATATCGGGCGAACCATCAGATATCCGACAATTGCACATCGAACGGGAATCGGCGTTGGGAACCATACCACTTCTCGAACGCGGAGGAATCACATGTTGGAGCGAAACGGTCGGAAGATCGGCGGGAGTCGTTCGTGCGCGTCGTTGAGGAGCATGCGTCGTCGCGAATTCGTCAGGGTGGCACTGGTCGGGGTAGCGCCGGCGCTCGTCCTGGCCACCTGGCCGGGCGGCAGTGCGCGGGCGGACGAGATCACGGACTGGAACGCGATCGCGCTGCAGCAGGTGCTGAACTCGACGGGCGTGTCGCAGCCACGAATCATGGCGATGATGGGCCTGGCGCAGTTCGACGCGCTCAACAGCATCACACCGCAATACAACCAATACAGCGGGTTGCCGACCTTCCTGCCGAACGCCGCGGGTGCGTCACCGCAGGCGGCGGCGGACCAGGCGGCGTACGCGATCCTGCTCAACGCGATGCCGGGGCGGCAGGCGGACCTGGACGCGGCGCTGGCGAGTCACTTGGCGACGATCCCCGACGGGGCGGCGAAGACGGCGGGGATCAACGTGGGCAACGCGGCGGCGCAGCGGATGATCTCCTTGCGCGCCAACGACCACACGTTCGACGTGGTCCCCTACACGCCGGGCAGCAACCCCGGGGACTGGCGGCCGACCGGGACGGCGCAACTGCCCGCCGCCAACGCGCAGTGGCCGCTGGTCACGCCGTTCACGATCAAGAGCGCCTCGCAGTTCCGCAATCCCAATGGCCCGCCGGCGTTGACCAGCGCGGCGTTCGCGACCGCCGTGAACGAGGTGCGGGACATCGGGTCGAGCACCAGCACGACGCGGACGCAGGCACAGACGGACACGGCCAAGTTCTGGTATACGGCCAGCGGCACGACCAACGCGGTTCCGGGGATCTGGAACCGGGCGGCCGTCAACACACTGCAGACCCATCCGCAGAAGGATCTGGTGGCCGAGGCGCGACTGATGGCGCTGTTGAACATGGCGGAGCACGACGACTTCATCGGGTCGAACGACGACAAGTACCATTACAACTTCTGGCGTCCGGAGACGGCGATCCACATGGCGGACACGTACAACAACCCGCAGGTGGCGAAGGACGCGAACTGGACGCCGTTCCTGGTGGCACCGCCGTTCCCGTCGTACGTGAGCAATCACGCGTCGCTGGACGGTGCGGCGGCGGAGATCCTGAAGGAGTATTACGGCACGGACAACATCACCTTTACCGTCGGGACGCAGGGATTCGTGCTTCCGGATCGGACGTACACCAATTTCTCCGACGCGGCGCTGGAAGGCGCGCTCAGCCGCATCTACGCGGGAATTCACTATCGGTTCGATTCGGATGACGGGCTGGTGCTGGGGCGGGACGTCGGCGGATACGTGTTCGCGAACGAGTTGCAGCCGATCGTACCCGACCCCGCGGGTGTAACACTGTGCGTCCTGGGCGGCGCGGGCTTGCTCCTGACGAGACGGCGGCCGCTTACCGTCGGCGGCGGCGGGCGAAAGCGGTGACCATGAAGAGGCCGCCGAAGGCCAGGGTGGCGGGTTCGGGGACGGCGGTCTCGGCGGCGGCGACGAAGGGGGCGCCGGTGTCGTACTTGAAGAGGTCGCCAAGGCCGCCGCCCAGGGTCAGGTCGAGGTGGTAGAGGGAGCCGGCGTCGTGGACGAGGGGGACGCGTTCGATGTCGCCGGTCTCGCGGCTGCGGCGGAGGAGGGCGTCGATGGTGGTGCCGGTGAAGTCGAAGGCCAGGCGGATGAGCTGCTCGGTGTCGGCGCTGGAGGCGTCGTTGGTGGCCAGGCCGTTGACGATCATGAAATAGCGTTCGTTCTGGTAGTCGGGGCCGTCGAGGGATTCGTCCACGGGGTTGAAGAAGCCCAGGAGGACGTCGCCGGCTTGGCCGTCGTTGGTCGTGCCCAGGTTGGTGGCGGAGACGGACTTGAGGTAAGGGTCGGCGGTGGCGTCGAACTCCTGGATGCCGTGGTTTTTGCCGGAGCGCGGGCCGGTAAGGATGCGGAGGTCCGTGCTCTGGAGCGCGACCAGGGTGGGGCCGAGGTTGCGGCTTTGGCGGGTGGCGTCGGCGAAGTAGTTGAAGAAGGGGGCGCGGGGCGCGCCGGGGTCGTGGCCCTGGAAGAACATCGTGTTGCCGTAGGGGTCGGACCAGTTCTTGAAAGCGAAGGCCGAGACGAACTTGTAGCCGAAGGCCCAGGAGGAGAACTGTTCGAGGCGGGCCTGGGATTCGGACATTCGGTAGTTGGGGTCGGAGATGCCGCGGGTGTCGTATTCGCCGTCGATGCCCTGGAGGTATCGTCCGTAGGGAATGGGCTCGCGGCCGGTGCCGTCGTTACCGGCCAGGGCGAGTTTGCGGTAGAAGGCCATCGCGCGATACGTTGCGGTCGGGCTGTTTCCGACGTTGTAGGTGGGGTTGACGCTGGCCCAGTAGAAGCTGTCGAACATGAGCATGTCCGGCCTGGCCTGGGCCATGTAGAGGCGCATGTTGGTCTCGTCGGTGCCGCCCGCGGACTGATTGGTGTAGAGGAGAACGTGGTCGAAGGCGGGGTTGGCGCGCATGGCGGTGAAGTAATTCGCCGCCGCGGCACGCTGCGCGGGATCGGCCAGGCTTTGCTCGTCCTTGTACTGGCAAGCGATGAGGTAAGGCAGGTATGGGTCGGGCACCGTGCCCTGGATCGTCTTGTCGGACCAGACGACGGCACTCCAGGGGATCGCGCCGGGGTTGCCGTACCACTGGGGGAACCGATTGTCGCTGAGGAATCCCAACTGGACCCCGGTCACGTTCGCGTCGTGAACGGCGTCAAGATCGACGGCGGCGGGGGTGCCGTCGTAGGTGGCGGTCTGGACCTGGAGTCCCCACTCCATGAGCAGTTGATTGCCATTGCTGAGCACGAGCGGCGCGGCGGCGCTGATCGGGGCGCTCGCGGCAAGCGCGAAGATCGCGGCGGCGGAGATCAGCAGTTGCATGACAGGTTGGCGAACGCGCGCGGCGATTGTCTCCATCGCAAGGACCTCCGGATTCCAGCTTTGCGTGGGGGGGATGCCCCGCCCTTTGTGATGATGTCGTTCGCGGAATATACTCGCCCAGTGCCGCAGGACCAATGCATCCTTTTGCGATTCGCTCCAGTACATCTCGATATTTGACCCTCTGCGCGGTGCTTCATACCCTGCCGCGCAAATCACATGAAGCGCGCCGGCTTCCAAGTCAGCCTGATCGGGGATTCCGATGCGGACGCGACGACCGTGGCGGTCGCGTTTGAGATCGGGGCCATGCTGGCCGAGCTGGGTGCGATCCTGATCACCGGAGGCGGCGCGGGCACGATGCAGGCCGCGTGCCGGGGGGCACGGAGCAAGGGCGGCGTGACCGTCGCCATTCTCAAGTCAGCGGATTTCGCCGACGCCAACGACGCCTCTTCGATCGTCATCCCGACCGGCCTGGGTCACGCGCGCAACGTCGTTAACATCCTTGCGGGCGATGTCGTGATCGCGCTGGGGTCGTCGGCCGGCACGATCTCGGAAGCTTGCTTCGCGTGGATTCAAGGGCGCCCGATCCTGACGCTCGCCGGGTTCGGCGGGTGGGTCGAGCGCGTGGCGCGCGAGGGGGGCGTGGACGGGCGGCGAACGTCGGAGGTGATCGTCGTCGATTCCGTGAGCGAGTTGCGCGACGAGATCGCCAGGCGCATGGCGGCGCGCCAATAGGGCGCGTCGGCCTAAGCGCGAGCTACTTGCCGACCGGCTTGGTCGTCGGACCGACGGCGTTGCGCCCGCGGTTCAGCAGCGCGCCCAGCACCGAGCCGCCGCTACCGCGACCCAGGAAATGCTCCCGCAGCGCCAACCGGATCGTCGTCACGTCGGCGAGCTTGTCGGGCATCACCGAGATGAAGGTGATGCCCATCTCGTCGGTGGTCTGCTCGCCGCGGCGGACGCGCTGAGGGGGGTTGCTCGGGTTGCGCGGGTTGTCGGCGCTGTTGTCGTACGTGTAGAGCATCTCCACCTTGGTGCCGGCGGGGAGCCTGAGCGGCGCCTTGTACAAATACTGGCCCTGCCAGTCGAAGTCCCAATCCTTGATCCAGATCAGCCACTGCTTCTGGCCGTTGGGGAGGGTCGCCCAGACTTTCATGTCCTTACACAGGTAATGGGCGTGGGGGGTGAGGCCGGGCACCTCGATGGCGACGGGGAGGACGAAGGAGTCGCTCCACGTGTAATCCTTGACGCCCGGCGGGATGTCGATCGTCGAGCGCAGGCCGAGCGGGATCGTCGTGGAGACGCGCGTGGGGGATTCGTCGGTCAGGTAGATGCCGACGCTGGCCTGCTCGGTCTCGACCTTTCCCGAGGGATGCAGGTGGGTCTGGATGACCAGGTCGGTGCCGGCGGGGATGGCGCGGGCGGCGTGATCGGGGAAGCGGTGGGGCGGCGCGCCCGGCGCCCAGCCGCCCAGGCCACCGGTCGGCAGGAAACCGACGCCCCCCATGCGCGAGTAACCCGGTCCCGGATCGGCCTCGTCGAGCTTGCGGGCCATGCCGCTGTTGTCGAGGAAGAGCAGCGCGTGGTGGGTGATCTTGCGGTTCTGCGGGCGGTATTCGACGGCCTTGACGTACTTGCCCGGCGGGATGTTGAGCGGCACGACGAAGCAGCGGAACACGTCCGGGCGCTCGGCGCGGAGGGTGAAGGGCTCGGGCATCTTGACGATCAGGTCCGGCTCGCCCATGGCCCAGCCTTCGGAGAACTTCGGAAGGGGCGGGAGGTCCTTGAGATCGCCTTCGGGCGCGCCGTTTCTGGCCCACTCGCCAATAAGGGCGATCTGGGCATCAGTCAGGCGCCGCTCGTGCTGGAACTCGCCGTAACCGGGCTCGGGCTTCCAGGGGGGCATGATGCGGTCGGCGGTGACCTGGGTGATCTGCTTCGCGTGCTTTTTCACCTCGGCGTAGGACGTGAGCGCGAAGGGCGCGACCTCCCCGGCATGGTGGCAGCCGGCGCAGTTGGCGAACACGATCGGCGCGACGTCACGCGTGAAGGTCGGAGCCGCGCCCGCCGGCGTGGCGAAGGCGATGAAGGCAAGAGTCAAAAGGCAAAGTGCAAATGGAAGCAGACGCGAGGGGTGCGATTTCATGCGGTTCTCAGACTCCAGATTCCGAATTCGTGATTAATCTGCGATGGGGCACCCGACGGCCCGAGTGGTTCTGGGTGCGATCGCCTTGTCGTGGGTCACGGCCTCGAGGACGTCACGGAGGTCGTAGCGGGTGGCGGCGTACCGGCCGCGCGCGAAGTCCGCGTACAGGTCGTCGATCCGCCCGCGGTAAACCATGGCCCCGTCGTGGTTGTAGACGGCCACTTCGGGCGTGACGTTGACCCCTGTGCGCTTGACGAGCGCGTGGGCTGGATCCAGCAGGGCCGGGCAGGGATATCCGTACTCATCGTGATGTTTCTTCGCGTCCTTGGCGGAGAGGTCGGCGTCGGGGTAGATGAGGTAGAAGGTCACGCCCTGCGGGGTGTAGGTATTGCAGAGCTTGTGGACGGCCGGGGCGTAGCCGTTGGAGATCGGACAGTCGGTGGCGACGAAGAGGAGCACCGTGGCGCGGTGACGAGCCAGATCCGCAGCCGCAAGGGGGTCGGCGGGCTTGCCGGCCAGATCGACGCTTCCGACCGGCCGAGAAGCGGGGGCGGCGGCGTGGCGGGTGACCGAGTCCCATGGAAAAAGGGTGCAGCCCAGCGACCAAAGGCCCGAGAGGCCAAGCAGGGTCACGACGAGGACGTACCGGAAGCGCGGCATCATGCGCCCGTTATAACGCCGGAGGGGGGCGGGATGTTACCCGAATCGGAGAAAGCGTCAGGGACGGGTGTGAATTGCTGCCATGAGTACAGGGCCATGGGTGGGATCGTGCTACGGGGTCTTCTCCGCATGGCCGGTCTTCAGGAACTCCATCAGTGAGGCGACATCGGCGGGTTTGAGCGGGTCGATCAGGCCGACGGGCATGACGCTCAGCGTGCTGGCGTTCATGCTCTGGATGTCCTTGCGGGCGATCACGTGTCGCTCGCCCGTGGCGTCCAGCATTTCCACCGTGGTCTGGGTCTCGGTGTCCAGGCGCCCGGAGTAGGAGTCGCCGTCCTTGGTCTCGATCGTCCACATCCGGTAGTTGGCCTCGACGGATCGGTTGGGGTCGACGATGTCCGCCAGGATCTCCTTGGGATCGCGGGCGGCGATGCCGGAAAGCTCGGGGCCGACCTTGCCCCCCTGCCCGTTGAACGTGTGGCACTGGGCGCACAGCGTCGTGAAGACCTTCTGACCCGCGGCGACGTCGCCCTTCTGCTGCAGGGCGGGGAGCATCGCGTCGAGGACCTTCTGGCGGTTCGGATCGGTCTGGACGGTGTCGAGGCGCCGGGCAAGGCCAGCGATCTCGCGTTCACGGTGCGCCTTTAAAAGCTGCCAGTCGGAGGTCGAGAGGTCATTACGCGCCAGCTTCTTTTCCTGGATGCCGTGCAGGAGCGCCAGCGTCCAGGGGACGCGGCGCATCAGGACGTTGGCGGCGGCGGCGCGGGAGGCGGGGGTGAAGTCGTTCCACTTCTTGATGATCTCGCCGGCCGTCGCGTCGCTGCGACTGTCCGCAAGCGCCAGGATCAATCCCTTGGCCAGTTCGCCGGAGGATTGCGGACTGACGGGGGCGAGGATCGCGTCGGCGCTGGCGGGATCGTCGGAGAGGCGCAGGAGGCGCTTGGCGGCATCGGCGCGGTCGCCGGCGGAGGCGGTGTCGGAGGCGATCGTGGCCTTGACGGTCTTGAGGATTTCCTCCATCTGCCCGGCGAAGAGGCTGCCCTGACCCCAGCGGTTAGCCAGGACCAGCAGGCGATCACGTTGTTCGGCGGGGAGGGCTTTCCCCAGATCCGCGATCGCCGTGCGGTCGGCGTCGCTGAGGCTGGGCGCGGCATCGGACTTGTCGGGCCAGCCGGCAACCAGGCCGTCGAGCACGCTCTCCGCGAGCTTCGGGTCGGCGCCTTTCAAAGCGGCGAGGGTGGCGACGATCGAGTCGGCCGGAGCGCGGCCGGCGTAATGGCGGGTGACGAGCTGGACGATCTGTGCGAGCTTGGCGTCCGCGCCGCCCTCATTGCTCGCCGAAGAGAGGGAGATCGGCCCGCCAGGGCCCAGCTCGATCAGTTGCACGTCGTCCCACCAGGCCTCGCCGCGGGCGCGGCCCCAGCCGCCGAAGAGGAGGTTGATGGTGATGCTGTTGAGCGAGCCGGTGGCGAACTCGCCGGTGAGCTGGGTCCAATCGTTGTCGCCCTTGAGGGCCCTGGGAATGCCCTCCTGCTGGAGTTGATGGACGTTGAAGAGGGCGCCCATGCTCTGGCCGGCGTTGAGGCCCTTGGTCTTCACCCAGGCCGAGAGGCGATAGCGCGTGTTGGGCTTGACGGCGACCTCCTGGCTCCAGCCGACGTCGCCGCCGCGGGTCGAAGTGATCTTCACGCTGTGGGAACCGGAGTGGGTGACGGAGGGGTCGAGCGTGAAGGTTCCCTCGCCGCCGTAGGTGGCCGGTCGCCAGCCGGCGGGACGATCGCCGCTGGCCTCTTCGAAGGACGGATTGGCCAGGAGATTGCTCGCGGCTTTGGGCTCGGCCGATTTTGCGGCGGTAGGCGGGGGCGGGGTGGGTTTGCCGGCGTTGTGCCTGGCGGAGTCGGCCAGGGCGCCGTTGAGGAAGGCGGCATCGTGCTTCGCGGCGGCGGCGACGGCGGCGTCGGGGATCCAGCGGTCGGTGATGTTTTCGGCGCGACGAAGCATCGCGTAGATGGCGGGGCCCGCCTGGTTGCTGGCGGCGTTGCCCGAGGGCATGTCGGCGACGGCCAGGAGCGTCATCAGGCGCACCTGGGCGTCGGAGTCGTCGAGCAGGTGATCGGCAAGGATCGTCTCGAGTGACTTCTCGGAGAACGGGAGTACCTGGACCGCATTTCGGCGGACACCCGCCGAGGGGTGCTTGAGCGCGCCGTAGGCGGCGGCGAGCGCGTCGGCGTTCTCGCCTTCGAGCGCTCCCAGGCCCTTGAGCGTCCACAGCGCGTGGATCGCGCCGACGTTCAGGCCAATCTCATCGACGCTCGTGTCGTTCACAAGCTGAATGAGGGCGGGGATGACGCCCTTGTCCTGTTTCTCAACGAGCAACCGCTGGGCGTGCTTGCGCCAGAACTGGTTGTCGTTCTTGAGCGTCTGCACCAGCTCGTCGGGCGAGGCCTTGGAGAGATCGAGAACCTTGCCGGGTTTGCCCCCGCTGTAGGTGATGCGGTAGATGCGGCCGTGCTCGTGGTCGCGGCGGGGGGTCTCATAGGCGGCGCCCGGACCCGTGCGATAGCCGACCGGGGTGGGGTTGTGCTGGACGATGTAGGCGTACCAGTCGATCACCCAGACCAGGCCATCAGGCCCGACCTCGGCCATGATCGGGGCGGTCCACTCGTCCATGCTCCCCAGCAGGTTGAAGGGGTTGTGGGATTTGAAGTCGGACCCCTCGCGCTCGAGGACAAACGTGCCGACGATGTGGCCGGTCGGCTCGGCGACGAAGGCGGTGCGGTTCCAGTATTCCTTCGGGTAAACGCGGGCGGTGTAAAGGGCGTGACCGGCCGCCGCGGTGTAGCCGCCGTGGAAGTCCACCTGCCGAACCTTGGGGTTGGGGGAGTGGAACATGTAACTGTCGGAGATCATCCGCAGCACCTGTGGCGAAAAGCCCTGGACGGACTCGTAATAGCGATTGGGAATCGGCAAATAGACGCTCGGACAACCGTTGGCGGTCGAGCCGAAGACGATGCCTTCGTCACTGAAGCCGATGCCCCAGGTGTTGTTGCTGGTGGAGCGGAGGAATTCGAGCGTGCTGCCGTCGGGCTTAAAGCGGTAGAAGCCCTGCGAGAAGCGCATGGACTTGCCGCCCACCGTGCCGCCAAAGGACCCGTAGCCGACCATGCCCCAGATCCAGTTGTCCAGGCCGTAGCGCAGGTTGGACGGGCCGGCGTGCGTGTCGAGCCCGCGCGGGTACCAGCCGGTGAAGAGTTCCTTCTTCACGTCGGCCTTGCCGTCACCGTCGGTGTCCTTGAGGAACCAGGTGCTCTTGCGCTCGTGGATGATGATGCCGCCGTTCCAGAAGGTAATGCTGAACGGGATGTTCAGACCTTCGGCGAAGATGGTGAACTTGTCGGCCTTGCCGTCGCCGTCGGTGTCCTCGCAGATCTTGATGCGGTCGGAGCCCTTGCCCGGCTCGGTGACGCGGTTGGGATAATCGACCGATTCGGACACCCACAGGCGCCCCCGCTCGTCCCAGGCCATGGTGATCGGCTTGATGATGTCGGGTTCGGACGCGAAAAGTTTTGTTTCAAACCCCTCCGGCAGGATCATGTGCTTCTGCGATTCCTCGGGTGAGAGCGGTTTCTGCATCTGGTTCCAGACTCCGCCGCCATTGCGCACGCGCGAGTTGGGGTCGTAGAACGGCACCCCCTCGGCCTTGACGTATTCGAACGGCTTGGCGGAGGGGTCGGGGCCGGCCATCCGCGGGTGATCGAAGGCGGAGGCAGCGTCGTGACGCGTCGCCCAGCGGGTGCCTCGCTCGATCAAATCGACGAAGCCGGGATTCGAGAAGGTTCGCTGGTCGTGACCGTAGGCGGTGTAGAAGACGCGGCCCTTGCCTTCGGTGCGCACCCAGGTCCAGGGCTCCTGGCCGTCGCCCCCCTGCCCGCCCTCGACGTTTTCCGGACGGACCTGGAGGAGGTGAATGTCGGGGCCGATCTTGGTGTGGACGTAGGTCTCGTCCCAGGTCTTGAACGGCTTGAAGCCGGCCATGATCGAGTGGGACGGATCGACGATCCTGGTCTCGAAGGTTCCGGTCTTGTGCTTCTGGAACTGACCGCCGACGAGCGAGATATACCGGGGCGAATTGAGGAAGCAGTAGGACGCGCAGTGGAGCGGGATGAAACCGTGACCGGCGCGGACGTAGTCCACCAGGGCCTTCTCCTGCTCGGGCGAGATCTTCGTCTCGTTGGAGTAGATCATCAGGCCGTCGTAGGCGTTGAGCGTCTCCGGATTGAGATCGCTCATCTTGTCGGTGTAGGTCAGGTCCAGGCCGCGCTCCTTGAGTGCAGGCTGAAGCTGGGCGAAGCGCGCGGCGGGATTGTGATGGCCGTGGTCGCCCAGGAAGAGGATCTTGACGCGATCGGCGTTCTGCGCGGAGGCGCCTTGGGTGAGACCGAGGAGCAGGGCGATCGCGGAACTGAGCAGGCAGGACAAGCGGGCGGGGGCGCAACCATAGTTCATGCGGGTTCTCCGCCGCGTAAACTAGCGACCCTGCCGCGCGGGGCAAGGAGAGATTGCGCGGGAATTATGAGATTTTTGTCCGACCGGTTCTGCCGGTCAGGTGAAGGATTTCTTGAGGAACTTGAGGCCCTTCACCGCGATGTCATCCCGTTTGGGTTCGATCTGCCGCCAGATTGCCGCCGCGCGGGCGATGACCTTGACGTCCGTGGTGAAGGACTCAATGACGACGTCGCCCTTGTACTTGACGCCCTTGAGGGCCTTGACGATGTCGGGCCAGGCGATGTGATCGCCGCCCGGCGTGCCGCGGTCGCTGCCGCAGGCGTGGAAGTGCGCGAGCAGCTTGCCGGCCTTCTTGATGGCCTTGGCCTGATTCTTGTCCTCGATGTTCATGTGGAAGGTGTCGAGGTGGATGCCCAGGGCGGGGCTGCCGACGTCCTGCACCATCTTCAGGGCCTGGTCGCAGGTGTTGATGAAGTCGGTCTCGAAGCGGTTGAGGGGTTCGAGGGCGATGCGGACGCCCTTGCTTTCGGCGTACTTGCAGACCTCCTTGAGGTTTTTCACGACGGTTTTCCACTGCCGCTGATATTCGGCCGGCTCGACGGCGTCGGCGCGGCCGACGGCGCTGTAGACGGGGCCGATCACGGTCGCGCCGCCGAGCTGGGCGGCCTGGTCGATGATCTTTTTCAGATATTCGATGCCGGTCTTCTGCTGGGTTTCGTCGCCGCGCAGGTCGCGGTCGGGGCCCATGCAGGCGCAGACGCTGCCGGCGACCAGTCCGTTCTTCGTCAGCTCGCGCTGGACCAACGCCGGGTCGATGTGACTGGGGTCCTCGATCGGGATCTCGACGGATTCGAAGCCCCACTTCTTGAACATGGGGAAGAGCTTGACCGAGTCGTTGGTGAACGGGGAGGTGAAGAGGAAGGTGTTGATTCCGAGTCTCATAGACCTCGGATTGTCCGCGCGGGCTGGGATTTTTCAAATGGGAGGAGGAGTTCACCGCGGAGGCGCAGAGGACGCGGAGAAGAGGAGAGAGCATATTCCGATCGGCAGATGCGACTCGGATGCTCGGGAAGTACTGTTGCGTGGGTTAAGGGAGGTTTGGAATGGCCATCTGCATCGTGACATCGCTGCCGTGCGTCGATGCGTTGGAGGGGCGGGTGATGATGTCGGCGGTGGTGCGCGGGCAGACGCTGGTGGTCGAGGGGACGTCGGGAGCGGATGCGTTGTCGATCGGGACGCGGGATGGGGGTGAAACGATCCGGGTGATCGATAACGGACTGCGATCGTGGTTCGACGCGGGCGGCATCGGGCGTATCGAGGTGTACGGGTACCGCGGGGCGGATCGGATCGAGATCGCTGAGGCGCTCGTGCAGGGCGCATATGTTGAAGGGGGCAAGGGGGACGACACGGTGCTGTCCGGCGGCGGGGACGATTCGCTTTATGGGAACGTGGGGAACGATCAGGTCCGAGGTGGCGGCGGCGCGGACCGGATCCTGGGACTCGCGGGTGACGATCAACTTTCCGGCGATGACGGGGCGGATACGATTCTGGCGGGCGATGGCGACGACACGCTCGCGGGGCTGGGCGGGAGCGATTCCCTGGTCGGCGGCGCAGGGACGGATTTCATCGAAGGCGGCGATGGGAGTGACCACGCGGACGGCCAGAACGGCAACGACCGACTCTACGGCGGCGACGGCGTGGACACGCTCTACGGGGGCACAGGGGATGACACGATCTCGGGCGGGCTGGGCGACGATCAACTGTCGGGCGACGACGGGGACGACTGCATCAACGGGGATGGGGGTCGCGATTACCTCTCGGGCGGGGATGGGGACGACGAGCTGTTCGGGTCCCTGCGCCGGCACGACACGCTTCGCGGCGGGCGGGGACACGATTCGGTCAACCCAAAACGCGCCACGGCGGCGGCGCTCCTGTTCTACAACCCGTTCCCGTGCGACGCGTCGGACTTTGCGATCGATGACGATCCGTTTCCGCCCTCTTCGCCGCCGCCCGAGGTCGAAGACGTGCCGCCAGATGACAATCCCCCGCCGACGACCGAGCCGAGTCCGCCCACGACGCAGCCCAGCCCTCCGACGACGCAGCCGGATCCGCCGACAACGCAGCCGGATCCGGGATCGGACGATTCCCCGCCGCCGGCGCCGGCGGATGACGGGACGGACTCGGGCGCGGACGGCGGCGCTGAGATTGATGACGGCTTCGATTGGGAGTGGTAATGGCAGGCCGCGCCATCGCCGGATGTTCGAAACCTCACCCCTTGGGTGAATTTTCTCATGGCGGGCGTGGTCCGGTTCGCTAACATGTTTCCTCGCGCGTTCCGGGGCGGCGCCGGTGTGCACGCCGCACGACCGGGCGAGACCCCCTCGCGGAGGCTTCGAGACATGAAAAACGGCAAGGTCAACGTCGCGATCATCGGCCTGGGCTTCGGGGCGGAGTTCATCCCGATCTACCAGCGGCACCCGCAGGCGAACATGTACGGGATCTGCCAGCGCACCAAGTCCAAGCTGGACCAGGTGGGCGACGCGTTCAGCATCGGCAAGCGCTACACCGATTTCAACGACGTGCTGAAGGACCCGGAGGTGGACTTCGTCCACATCAATTCGCCGATCCCGGACCACGCCCCCCAGTCGATCGCCGCCCTCAAGGCCGGCAAGCACGTGATGTGTACCGTGCCGATGGCCACCAGCATCGAGGATTGCGAGACAATCGTAAAGCTGGCGAAGGAGACGGGCCTGAAGTACATGATGGCCGAGACGGTCGTCTATGCGCGGGAATTCCTGTTCATCAAGGAGATGTACGACAAGGGCGAGCTGGGGAAGGTGCAGTTCCTCCAGGCCAGTCACCAGCAGGACATGGATGGGTGGCCCAACTACTGGCCGGGCCTGCCGCCGATGTAGTACGCGACGCACTGCGTGGGACCGTGCCTGGCGCTGACCCGCGCGGACGCGGAGTACGTGTCGTGCTTCGGCTCGGGGACGATCCGCGAGGACCTGGTCAAGAAGTACAACTCGCCGTTCGCGGTCGAGACGGCCCACGTGAAATTGCGGAACAGCGACCTGACCGCGCGCATCATCCGGAGCCTGTTCGATACGGCGCGGCAGTATCGCGAGAGCTTCGACGTCTACGGCACCAGGAAGGCGTTCGAGTGGACGCTGATCGAGCACGAACCGCACGTGATCCACACCGCCAAGAAGCCCGAGCCGGAGATCCCGCAGCGCGTGACGGTTCCGGACTTCGCCCAGCGCCTGCCCGCGGAGATCCAGCGGTTCACGACCAAGGGGGTGTACGACACCGACGAGCACCAGCACCTGTCGTTTACGCAGGGCGCGGGGCACGGCGGAAGCCATCCGCACCTGGTCCATGAGTTCGTGAGCGCGCTGGTGCAGAACCGGGATCCGTATCCAAACGCCGCGCAGTCGGCGAACTGGACCTGTGTGGGGCTTTGCGCGCACCAATCGGCGCTGAAGGGTGGGGAGATCGTGCGGTTGCCGAAGTTCACGCTGTCTTAACAGTTACGTCAGCAGGCTGATCAATTAGGGTGCTTACCATAGGGTGAGCCTTGGCAGTTGCGCCTGCGCATCTGACAAAGGATCTCACCCGACGAATCACCGATCTCATTGCGATTGGCGGGCGCGACTGTTCCAATAACCCGGTGGAACGTTTCACGTCGTTTTGACTCGGAGGAAAATCATGCGGCAGGGCGAGAGGACTCGTGCGCGCGTCATGCGCGCCGGCGGCGCAGTAGGTGGGCTTCGGGCGGCGGTTGCGGGAGCAGGTAAACGCCGATGGCTGCTCGCGACCGCGGTGGTCGCGGGACTGGGGGATTGGGCGTCGGCGGACCTGGTTCACCGATACAGTTTCACCAGTGACGGCACGGACTCGGTCGGCGGCGCCACCGGGAACGTGGTCGATCCGAAGGGGACCAACGCGAGGTTCACGGGTGGCCGGCTCGACCTGACCGTGAACAACGGTGAAAGTTCCAACCAGGATTTCACGCTGGCGACCACGACCGGGGCGTATTTCAACCTGCCCAACGGGATCGTCTCGTCTCTGGGACAACAGGCGACGTTCGAAACCTGGCTGACGGTGGCGACCAACCGCAACTGGGCGGAGATCTTCTCGTTCGGCGCCAGCGTCGGAGGGGAGGACGTGGCCAACGGCGGCAATCAGTACATCACGCTGATCCCGCAGAACGGCGCCAACGGCCGCCTGCGCCTCACGCACCGCGACCTGGCGACCCAGGGCGAGAACTTCATCGACGGGCCGGCGGTGCTGAGCACGGGCGCCGAGCATCACCTGGTCGTGACCTACGACGAGACCAACACGGCCGGCGGGGCCAACCCGAGCGGAACGCAGTCGCTCTACCTCGACGGACAGTTGATCGGCTCGGGGCCGATCCGGGACGGCTTCACCCTGGCGACGCTGAGCGACATCAACAACTGGCTGGGGCGAAGCCAGTTCGGCGATCCGCTGATCGACGGGAGCTACAACGAGTTCCGGATCTACAACAACGCACTCTCTGCGCAGCAGGTGTCGGCGGACTTCGCGTTCGGCCCGGACCTCCTGCAGCCGACGGGGACGAACCTGTGGCAGACGCCGGGCACGGGAAATTACACCAATCCGTCCTCGTGGGACCAGGGGCACGTGCCGACGGCGACGGAGAAGGCGGGGATCGGGAACGGGGCGACGGTGATCGTGGATTCGAACGTCGGCTCCAACGCGCTGACCCAGATCACCAACGGCGCGCTGACGCTCAATCCCAGCGGCGCGCTGACCACCGTGCTGGACCTGGCGCCCGGCAACGGCCCGGGCACGGCGACGCTGAACCTCAACGGCGGAACGCTCACGGTCTCGAAGATCCTGGTGGACACCGGGACGACCGGCGGCACCGCCGCCAAGGCGATCAACTTCAACGGCGGCACCCTGGTGGCAACCGGCGGGTTTACGGTCGCGGGCACCAACCTGACCTCGAGCGTCGGCGCGGGCGGGGCGACGGTGGACGTGGCCAGCGGTTCGACGGTCACGTGGAACCCGGCACTGACCGCGACCGATCCGGCGGCCAGTCTGACCAAGCAGGGCGCCGGCAGCCTCGTGCTGCAGACCGGCGGGTTCAACGGGGCCGTGACGGTCAAGGCCGGGACGCTCAGCGTCGCGGGCGACGTGGGTGTGGCCACAGCGCCCCTGCAACTGGGCGACGCGACTGCCGCCGGCGGTAACGCCGCCACGCTGACCGTCACCGCGCCGGCGACGATCCGCTCGCCGATCATCTCGGGCGTCGCGGGGACGACCGGCGCCTACACGCTCAACGTCGCGGGCAATACCTCGGTCTCGGTGCCCGGGCTGATCACGGTCAACCAGCCGCTGACCATCACGACCGCGGCGACCACCGGCACGAACGCGACAACCATCACCGGCGGCATCACGTCGGGCTCGGTCCCCGGCACGAACCTGACGTTCAACAACACGGGCGCGGTCACCGTCAGCGGCAGCGGAATTTCCGACGGCGCGGGTGGCTCGCTCAACGTGGTGAAGAACGCCAACGGCGTCCTGAGCCTCCTGGCGCCCAACACCTATTCGGGCACCACGACGATCAATGCTGGGGGGATCGCGTTCGCGGCGCCCAACTCGATCGGCGGGAGCGGCCAGAGCGTGACTATCGCCGCCAACGGCGTCGCGGCGCCGCTGGCGCCCGGCTTCGACTACACGAACCTCACCGGCACGTTCTTCAACCGCGTGGCGACCAACTCGGCCGGCGTGGTGGCGCTGGCGGCCAACAGCGCGGAGAACTTCGACTTCTCCGGCACCGGCCTGAACCTGGCCGTCTCGCTGGGCGCGGCGACGAACGTCACCTACACCGGCACGATCACGCCCAACGCGGCGACGTATCGCCTGGGTGGCGGTGGCGGGGCGCTGACGATCCCGGGCGCCAACGCGATCACCGGCGCCAACTCGCTGGTCGTCGCGGGCGCGGGCGGTGGATCGGTGGTCCTCGCCGGGGCCAACGACTTCTCCGGAGACCTGACGATCAACGGCACGCTGGTCGCGCCGACACCGGCGTCACTGGGCACGGGCACGACGCCGGTCAACATGGCCGGAACCCTGCGGCTCACCGACACCAATCCGCTTACCTACGGCCGGCAGTTGCTCCTGCGGGGCGGGAGCACCGTGCAGGTGGACGGCCCGAGCCTGACGCTGACCACCACGGTGGTGAACAACGGCACGGCCACGCGAAACGCGTTCAGCAAGACCGGCCCGGGCAACCTGAACGTGCCCGCCGGCATCGACGGCATCGGCTCGATCTTCGTCAAGCAGGGCACGATGACCGTGCCGGGCACGGCGACCGTCAACAGCTTCGCGTTCAACTCGATCGGTCAGAACGGGACCGACAACGGCACGCTGGTCCTCAAGGACAGCGTGGTTTACAACGTCACAGGCGACTTCAACCTCGGCGACGTCGCGACGGCGCAGGGGACGATGTTCGTCGGCGATAATGCGGCGCTGACGCTGACCACCCTTTACGTCGGCAAGAACGCGAGCACCAGGGGCGTGGTCGTGCAGACGGGCGGGACGATTAAATCGACGGCAACCCCCGCACCGGGCGAGTGGCGGATCGGCGGCACGGACGCCAACGCCGCCGCCGCCGTCGGCACCTACGACATCTCCGGCGGCTCGGTCACAACCAGCGGCAACCTGCACATCGGTGGATTCGGCAGCGGCACGCTGACGCAAACGGGCGGCACGGTCAATGTGGACACGTTCCCCTCGGTCGGACGCTTTGCCGGCGGTTACGGCGTTCTCAATGTGACCGGCGGCACGTTCAACGCGACCGGCGCCACCCGCGTGATGATCGTCGGCGAGGCGGGGTACGGCGTGCTCAACGTCTCGGGCAACGGGCAGGTCAACACCGCCAACTTCACCTCGATCGGTCACGCGGCGGGCGGCACGGGCGTCGTCAACCTGGGCGCCGGCGGCACGCTGACGACCACCAACATCATTCGCAACAACGCCGCCGCAGGCAGTTACCTCAACTTCCACGGCGGGACGCTCCGGGGCGCGGCGGATAACGCCAACTTCATCCAGCCGGTCGTGACCGTGAATATCTTCTCCGAAGGCGCCGTGATCGACACGAACGGGCACTCGCTGGACCTGGCGGCGAACCTGACCGCGCCGACGGGCGCTGGCGTCACGACGATCCCGGTCGCCAACGGCGGCTCGGGATACATCGGCACGCCGGTCGTGCGGATCAGCGGCGGCGACGGCATCAACGCGACCGCCGTCCCTGTGCTCACCAACGGCGTGGTCACCGCAATCACGGTTACCAACCCCGGCACCGGGTACACGACGCCGCCAACGATCCAGATACTTGGCGGGGGTGGCAGCGGCGCGACCGCCGGTGCACCGGTCCTGGGCGCCAACGTTGGCGGCGGATTGACCAAGGTCGGTGAGGGCACGCTCGCGATCCGCGGCAACAACACGTACACCGGCGACACCACGGTCAACCAGGGCATCCTCCAGAAGGCGGAGGTGACCGCCCTGCCCGTCGGGCCGGGCTTTGGCAACATGGTCGTGAACGGCGGCGCCACCTTCGGGGGGACGCTGGACCTGGCGGGGTTCTCGACGGACCTCAACGGCCTGAACGGCGCGGCGGGCGTGGTTTCCGGACAGGTCGTCAACAACACCGGCTTCCCGGTGACGCTGTCCGTTGGCAACGCCGACGCCAACGGGACGTTCGGCGGGCAGGTGAACGACGGCGGCGCCGGCGGCATCGCGCTGACCAAGGTCGGCGCAGGCACGCAGACGTTGGGGGGCACCAACGGCTACACCGGGGCAACCCAGGTCAACGCCGGGACGCTTCGGGTCACCGGCTCGATCGCCGGCAGCTCGGGCGTCTCGGTCAACGATCCCTCCGCCACGTTCGAGGCGGCGGCGACGCAGA
>DATBFY010000580.1:0-3289 GCA_036558265.1 Tepidisphaeraceae bacterium
GTCCCGCACTCCGGGCAGCGATCCGGCGTGGCGCGGAGGTCGTAGCCACAGGTGGAGCAGCGGCCGTCAATTGATCGATGGCGACGCCTGAGGCACACGGTGGCGGGCAGAACGGCTGTGACCAGAAGGGCAACCCAGAACGGCATGAAGACCGCCCGATGATAGTCGCCCCAGCGCTCACCCGTCACGATCCTGAAGCCCATCCAGTCTAAGCGTATCTCCCCGGGCATCCGCTCGAAGCGTGCGGGCGGGCGCGTCACGCGATGGACGACGCGCAGATCGTGGAAACCTGACCCTACGATGCTTTTCCATTCGATGCGGAGCGTCCCAGGCGCGGTCCAGAGGAAGAAGTTATGGTGCGGAAAGGGCGTGACCGACAACAAGTCATTGCATCGATAACTCCGCGCCCATAGTACGCCCATTCCGAAACAGAGGCCCAGCGACATGATGATCGCCGCGTGGAGCAGGATGCGCAGGAATCGCCTCACGCGGGAATTTTAACGCTTTTGGAAATCGCTTGGGCCTCCATCCGGCGGAGACAAGTTGGAATTCCGGCCCATTGGGGCGCTGCCCCAAACCCCGCCTACACCGTCCCGGCAACCGCGCAGCCGTCCACCCTCCGCGGGGGGCGGGGATGAGTTCTCTCCGGTAAACCGCCGGCATTCTCCTGTGAACCGCGAGTTTTCTCCCGTGGACCGCGAGTTTTCTCCTGTAAACCGCCGGCATTCTCCCGTGAACCGGGAGTTTTCTCCCGTGGACCGCCCGTTTTTTCCCGCGCAATCGGGTCCGATACTCGCAACGCCCGCCCGCCCGGCGGTCGCGCGAACGCTCCCGCCCGCGCAACATCCCGCAATCTAATTGCGCGCCCGTGACGCGCGCGGCGCAACCCCCTCCATCCCAAATCTAAAAAATGTTTCACGCGAAAACCCCAGCAAAACCCGCGCTCGTCAGCCTTGATGGCGCTCGGCGCGTCGCCGCCGCGCAATCCCACACCCCTATATGGAGGCACCCACAATGCGCGCACACATCGCCCTCCCTCGCCCGGCCGCGACCCTGGGCTCATTCCGCGCGCCCGCTCGGCCGCGGCTGGGAGAGGGCAGGAGTGAGGGGCCGTGCGGAACCCGCCATACCCGTCAAAACCCGACGGAACCCGACACCCATTCGCGTTTTCGCTCCCCCATCTTCACACCCCGAACTCTCTGCGTCCTCCGCGTCTCTGCGGTGAACTTCTCCTCGCACAACAAACCCAGATCCACCCGCCAGAACCTGCCAATTTGCTCCAAACTGCACCGTCTCGCGCGCGCCGGCGCAAAACGAAGCCAGATCGACCTCCCTGCGACCTCCAACGTTCACTCACCGATGAGCACCCCGAACCGTCGATTCCCGTTTGACCGGTGCAGGCCGCCGCACCGGCACGGTCGAGAAGATCGCCTTGCGATCCCCGCCGCCGGTCGTCGTGTCGGCGGCGACAATGCTCGCCGGCGCCGCCGCCGGCAGTGCCGCCGGCGCGGGCAACTGCGTGTTGTACCGCTGTGCCAGGATGACCAGGTCGTTGAAATCCACGTTTCCGTCATAGTTGAAGTCGCCGGTGATCCAGGTCTGCCCGCCCGTGACGTTGTAATGCTGCGCCAGCACGACCAGGTCGTTGAAATCGACGTGTCGGTCGCGGTTGGCGTCGCCGCCAAGGACGAAGAAGTCCAGGGAGATCGCCTGGTTGAGCGGAATGTTGCCGGCGTCGGTCAGGTTGGCCGCCGGGATCGTCAACTGGTAGTTCCCGTCCGGCAGCACGCCCCCCGGCAGGGGGGCCGTGCCGAAGTAGATCTCGTGCGTGATCGTCGTGAACGTGATCGACAGGTTGGCCGGATCGATCGTCTGGTTGGTGGTCAGGTTCTTGAGGACGAAATCGTCGGGCTGGAACGAGGCGGAGACGTCCTCGCTGAAGACCAGCCTCACGCTGGGCGTGTGGTCGTTGTATCGGTACGCCGATTCGAGCAGCCGGGGCGCGAACGTGTCGGCGCCCACGGCACCGTTGAGCGCGATCGAATACGCGCCGCTGCCGTCGCCGCCCGAGTCGTAGACCACCGCCGTGTACGTCCCCGCCGCCGCGCTGGCGATGTTCACCTGCGCGGTCGTGGCGCTGAAGTTGCTCCCGGCGATCGCGCCGGTCGGGCCGTAGACGATCAGGCCCGGGGTCAGCGTGGTCGGGCCGGTGCGGCCCAGCGTGAAGGTCAGCGGTTGGCCGGCGTTGGCAACGACGGTGTAGACGTCGGCGTCGCCGGGCGGCAGGGCGCCCGCGCGCGGCTGGTTGGGCGCCAGCGAGCCCGAGTCCACGTCGTCGGGCATCTGGACGGCGGGGACCGCCACCCCCGTCAGGGCGTACTCGCCCGGCTCGCCGCCGGCCCCGTCCATGACCAGGGCGAAATACGTCCCGGCGGTCGCCGCCCCGGCGGCCACCAGCGACGCCGCCGTGCCCCGCGCGCCCGTCGTATTCGAGATGACGTTGCCCGTGGGCCCGACGACGATCAGCCGCGGGGCCAGCGAGTTCTCGACCGTTTCGCCGACGGTCCAGAAGGCCCCGTTGCCCGCCGCCAGGTCAAAGCTGTACGCGTCGATGTCGCCGGGCCGGATCAGGCCCGGGCGTCGCTCGGCGCTGTTGAGGGCGCCGCCCTCGTCGCCGGCGGGAATGGCCGGCGCGGTGGCGCCGGTGCCCAGGCGCACGACCGAGAGGCCGTAGTCGCCGGTCTCGTCGCTGAACTGGTCCAGCGCCACCACCGCGTAGCTGCCCGTCGCCGGCAGGTTGGAGAGCAGCGTGCTCGTGCCGTCCTGGCCCTGGGTGGTGATCAGGCGCTGGCCGGTGGGCGAGAAGACGATCAATTGCGGCTCCATCGCCAGTCCGGTGGCGGTCTCGCCCAGGGCGGCGACCAGCGTGTTGCCCGCCGACGCCTGGATCGTGTAGACGTCGAAGTCCCCGATCTGGACACTGCCCGTGCGGTAATCGCCGCTGGCGATCGGCCCGCCGTCGTCGCCGGGGGTGGCGGTCTGGCTGCCGCCGAACCGCGCCACGGAGAGGGCGTAGGCGCCGGTCTGATCGCTGAACTGGTCGAGCGCGACCACGTAGTAGGTGCCCGTGGCCGCAAGGTTTTCCAGCAGGCTGTTCGTGCCGGTCGGCGCGGGCGCGCTGTCCAACAACGCGCCGCTGGGGGAGAAGACCAGGATCTGCGGGGCAAATCCGGCGGCGGCGGCGGTGTCGCCGATGGCGCTCAGCAGGCTGCCCCCGCTGGTCGCCGAG
>DATBFY010000581.1:0-3324 GCA_036558265.1 Tepidisphaeraceae bacterium
GAGGGTATCGAGCTGCACCCGCGGCACGGCGCGGGCCGCCAGCCAGCGGCGCAGCGTGTCGAGCAACCAGTAGGCGGCCGCATGCAGCAGGAGGCGGAACTGGTTGGCCCAGAAGCGGTGGTCGCTCAAGCGGTCGGCGAAGCAGGCGTTCTTCAGATCCTTGATCCAGCCCTCGGCCGCGCCGCGGTCGGCGTACCGGTCGTCGAGCGCCGCCGGCGGATCGGGGCGGGTGGTGACGACGAAGCGGGTGTTGGTGCCCCGGGCGGTGGCCTCGACCTTGACGACCACGCGCCGCGCCCGCGGCCACCCGCCGGCCTGGTAGGGCGTTTCGCCGACCAGGCGGACCTTGTCGGCGCCGGCGGCGGCCCGCTCGGCCTCGGCGGCGCCCACCAGCCGGGCGGCCTGGTGGGTCAGGCGGGCGTTCGGCGGCAACCCGACGGTGTAGGTGAGCCCCGCCTGTTCACAGAAGGCGTAGAGGGCCGGGATCGCCCCGCCGCCGTCCATCCGCACCTCGATCGGGATCCCCGGCCACTGGGACCGCAGCGCCGGCACCAGCGCCGTCAACAGCGGCACCACGCCCTGACTGGCGTGGGCATTGCCGGCGCGCAAGGCGGCGGCGATGAGGTGGTCGGTGTCGCCGTCGAAGACGAGCAGGGGGTGGTACATGTGCTGGCGGTAGTGCCCGTGGTAGGCCGTGCCTTCTTGCCCGCCGTGGGTCGGGTCGTCGGTGCTGTCGATGTCCCGGAGCAATCGGTGCGGCACGCCGCCGCGCCCGCGTTCGCGCAGGTAGAGGGCGAACAGGGCGTCGGCGAGGCGGGCGCAGGCGCGGCCATCGACGGCGTTCTCGAAGCGGGAGAGCGTGGGCTGGCTGGCCAGGTCGGCGCCGGTGGCCGGCGCCCGGCCGCACACCGCCTTCAGCAACGGGTCGCTCCGCTGCGCGTCGGCGTCGTCCTGGTCGGCGTAGCCGCAGGCGATCTGGAAGACCCGCTGGCGGACCAGCAGCGCCAAGGGGTGGCGGACCGGACCGCGCCGCCAGTCGGTCAGGCCCGCCGCGAAGGCGGCGCAGACGCCGAGTTCCGCCTCGGCGGCGGCGACCCAGGGCAAGCCGCCGTCCGAGGTCAGCCGTCCGGCGTCGAACGACGCCTCCAGGCGAGACGGGATCGCGGGCAGCGGACGGACCGGGGCGACGACGCGGTCGCGGGGTATGGCACACTGGCGCATGCGGGGCTCCTCCTGGCATCGTCGCTGGTTCAGCACCCGATCGATACCAGACGCGGCGCCCCGCTGTCACCTCACCCGCCAACCCCATGAATAATCCAGGCTAGTCACTTTGCGCCAAACTATGCTATCGTGGCCTCTCCGCCTCGGCCCCCGCACGTCGTCTCGATAGGAGCGCATTTTGGCTATGTCAGTCGATCCCGCGCGTGTCGATACCGTTGGCTCGTGGTCGGTCCAGAAACACCAACTCCTCGGGGGATACCTCGAAGCCCGCAGGCTCGTGATGAAGGAACAGGCGTGGTGTCGCGACGACCACTACATCGACGCCTTCGCCGGATCAGGGAATCCCGTCCTCAATGACGCGGAAGAACTCCGCTACATCGCCGGTTCGCCCCGCGTCGCGCTCGGTCTCCAAAATCCGTTCTCCACCTACACCTTCATCGAGATGGAAACGTGGCGCGTTGACCAGCTAAAACTGCTCAAGTCGGAGTTCCCCGAACGCCGCATTTCGGTCGTCCAAGGCGACTGCAACCGAGTGATCGTGGAGAAGGTCACGCCGAGGATTCGGCGCGAGCACTTCAATCGGGGATTCGTCTTCCTCGACCCGTTCGGCGTCAATCTCGCGTGGGATACCATCGCGGCCATCGCCGAGACGCAGGCACTCGAAATATTCCTCAACTTCCCCACGATGGGTCTCAACCGCGCCGCGCTGCACAACGACCCGGACTCGCTCGATCCCGACAAAATCGAAAAGATGAACCGCGTCTGGGGATCGGAGGACTGGCGCAACCGGCTGTACACGCGCAAGCTCGGACTGTTCGGAGTTCATGAGGTCAAGATCGAACCGACCAGCGCGGAACGGCTAGCGCGCCTGTTTGTCGAACATCGGCTCTCTACGGTATTCCCACACGTCACGGACCCGATCCCGATGTACAACTCCTATGGCGCACCGATCTATTGCCTGATCTTCGCCGGACACAACGAAACCGGCGCGCGGATCGCGTCGCACATCCTCGGTCGCCAATCACGCCAACCCATCCCGTCCCGTCCGCGCCGGAGGACTGTCCCGGCTGGTACGATTCAGCTTTCGCTGACGGGATGAACCGCGCAAACGGGAATTCATGGCAACCCAATCCCACATCGAGTGGACCGAGGCGACTTGGAATCCGCTGACCGGCTGCACGAAGGTGAGTCCGGGGTGCGCCCACTGCTACGCGGAGCGCCTGTCGCTCCGGCTGAAGGCGATGGGCCAGCCGAACTACGCCAACGGCTTCCAGCTCACCCTCCACGAGCACATGCTTGAGGTCCCGCTCCGCTGGAAGAAGCCGCAGGCCATCTTCGTCAACTCGATGAGCGACCTGTTCCACGCGGACGTGCCGGAGGACTTCATCCTCCGCGTGTTCGACGTGATGGGGCGGGCGCACTGGCACCGGTTCCAGGTCTTGACCAAGCGGCCGGAACGCCTCGCGGAGCTTGACTCGGTCCTGCCCTGGCAGCCGAACATCTGGATGGGCGTGACGGTCGAGAACCGGCGCTTCGTCCACCGCATCGACCTGTTGCGGCAGACCGGGGCGCATATCAAATTCCTCTCGTTGGAGCCGTTGCTCGGACCGCTCGTCAACCTCCGCCTCGACGGCATCGACTGGGCCATCGTCGGCGGGGAGTCGGGACCGAAGGCGCGACCGATCCAGGAATCCTGGGTGCTGGACATCCGGGATCAGTGCCGCACCGCCGGGGTTGCCTTCTTCTTCAAGCAGTGGGGAGGCATCCAAAAGAGCCGCACCGGTCGCCTGCTCGAAGGCCGCACCTGGGACGAAATGCCCGCAGCAGCCACCGCCACTCGCGAACCGCAATTGGCACTTCCCTTAGTCATCTAGCTTACAACCGGTTGCATGACGCAATCAGAACCGCGCGGATGTGCCGCGTGAGGAAAGGAAGTGGTATGGCTAGGCTCGTGTTCGGAATGAACCAGTCCCTGGACGGCTACGTCGACCATATGGCGTTTGCGCCAAGCCCCACGCTCTTCCGCCACTTCATCGAGGAGGCTCAGGGGCAGGCGGGCAGTGTCTACGGTCGCAAAATGTATGAGGTCATGCGTTACTGGGA
>DATBFY010000582.1:0-5634 GCA_036558265.1 Tepidisphaeraceae bacterium
AGACCCCGACGGCGACCGGCAAACGCAGGGGCGAGTTCGCGTCGGCACAGATCACGCCGACCGCAAATAACAATGAATCCCCCGGCAGGAAGGGCGTCACCACCAGTCCCGTCTCGGCGAAGACGATGCAGAAGAGCACGACGTAGAGGTTGCGGGCCCCCACGTACGCCATGAACGACGACAGCGACTCGGGGCTGAAGTGAAAGATCGTCCAGACCAGCTTCTTGATCAGCTCCATTCGTGGCGCTCCGCGCGGGTGTGAGGAACATACCCGTAAACGGTCGAGTCTCAAGGGACGTAGGGTTTTTGCGTATCGGACCAATGGTCAAGTTCGCTACATTGTCCCGAGGAAGACCCGGCCGCTGAAGCGGCCTCGCCTTGCCGGAGGTGAACTGTGCCGGGCGTCACACGTAGTATTTCCGGTGCCCACAACTCGAATAGAACACATCAATTGGGTGAGGGGGCGGGTCACCGTCGCTTCCTTGATTGCCGATATCTGAGGAATACAATCGCGTGCGGTCATGTCGTCCGGCCGGCCTTTGTGCCCTGCGTTGGCCGTCGCCGGTTCACTGCGTGCGCCGCAACTTGATGAGGGGCCGGTCGTGACTGGTCGGCCGACAGGAGATGGACATGTTTGAACGATTCACGGATCGGGCCCGAAAGGTGATGGCGCTGGCGAACCAGGAGGCGCAACGGTTCAACCATGAGTACATCGGGACCGAGCATATTCTGCTGGGGCTGGTGAAGGAGGGGAGCGGCGTGGGGGCAAACGTCCTGAAGAACCTGGACGTGGACCTGCGCAAAGTCCGATTGGAAGTGGAGAAGCTGGTCAAGAGCGGCCCGGACATGGTGACGATGGGGAAACTGCCCCAGACGCCGCGGGCGAAGAAGGTGATCGAGTACGCGATCGAAGAGGCGCGGAACCTCAACCACAATTACGTCGGGACCGAACACCTTCTCTTGGGCCTGTTGCGCGAGCACGACGGCGTGGCCGCGCAGGTGCTCATGAACCTCGGTTTGAAGCTTGAGGAAGTCAGGGAAGAGGTTCTTAATCTTTTGGGAGCAGGTGTGGAAAACGAAGAACCCGCCAGCCAGGAAAAACAGACCAACAAGGGCAAGTCCAAGACCCCGGCGCTCGACAGCTTCGGCCGCGACCTGACCGAGCTGGCGCGTGAAGGGCAGCTCGATCCGGTGATCGGGCGCAAGAACGAGATCGAGCGTGTCATCCAGATTCTCTGCCGCCGCCAGAAGAACAATCCGGTGCTGCTGGGCGAGGCGGGGGTCGGCAAGACCGCCATCGTCGAGGGCCTGGCGCAGATGATCGTCGGGAACAACGTGCCGGAGATCCTGCACGACCGGCGCCTGGTGGTGCTGGACCTGGCGATGATGGTCGCGGGCACCAAGTACCGCGGGCAGTTCGAAGAGCGCATCAAGGCGGTGATGAACGAGGTTCGGCGGGCGAAGAACGTGATCCTGTTCATCGACGAGCTGCACACGCTGGTGGGCGCGGGCGGCGCCGAGGGCGCGATCGACGCGTCCAACGTGCTCAAGCCGGCGCTTTCGCGCGGCGAGATCCAGTGCATCGGCGCCACGACGTTCGACGAATACCGCAAGTACATCGAGAAGGACGCGGCGCTGGCGCGGCGGTTCCAGCCGATCCACGTCGATCCGCCTTCCAAGGCCGACGCGATCGAGATCCTCAAGGGCCTGCGGGATCGTTACGAGGCGCACCACCGGGTGCAGATCCTCGACGCGGCGCTGGTGTCCGCCGTCGAGATGTCCGATCGCTACATCACCGGCCGCTGCCTGCCGGACAAGGCGATCGACGTGCTGGACGAGGCCGGGGCGCGCATCCGCCTGCGGAGCATGACCAAGCCGCCCAACCTCGCGGAGATCGAGGAGGAGATCGAGCGGCTCTCGATCCAGAAGGACGAGGCGGTCCGCAACGCCGAGTACGAGGAGGCCGCGCGGCTGCGCGACTCCGCCGAGGCGCTGCGGAAGAAGAAGGAGGAGATGCAGCGCCAGTGGCGCGAGAAGGCCAAGGAAGTGGACGGCGTGGTCGATGAGGAAGTCATCGCCGAGGTCGTCAGCAAGATGACCGGCGTGCCGCTGACGCGCCTGGAGAAGGAGGAGGCGCAGCGCCTGCTGGAGCTGGAAAACGAGCTGCACAAGCGCGTGGTTTCCCAGGACGAGGCGATCAAGGCGATCAGCAAGACGATCCGCCGGGCACGCAGCGGTCTGAAGGACCCAAATCGCCCGATGGGCAGCTTCCTGTTCCTGGGCCCGTCGGGCGTGGGCAAGACGCTGCTCTCCAAGGCGCTGGCGGAGTTCATGTTCGGCGATGAGGACGCCCTGGTGCAGATCGACATGTCGGAGTACATGGAGAAGCACAACGTCAGCCGCCTGATCGGCGCCCCGCCGGGGTACGTCGGATACGAGGAGGGCGGTCAGCTCACCGAGCGGATCCGCCGCCGGCCGTACTCGGTCGTCCTCTTGGACGAGGTCGAGAAGGCGCACCCGGACGTGTTCAACATGCTCCTGCAGATCATGGAGGAAGGGCGGCTGACCGACTCGTTCGGCCGGCACGTGGACTTCCGCAACGTCATCATGATCATGACGTCGAACATCGGTTCGGAGCTGATCAAGGGCGGCGGCCCGCAGTTCGGCCTGCGTCCGCGCGGCAAGGGCGAGGAAACCGAGCGGAACTACCAGCAGATCAAGGACACGGTCATGAAGGAGCTCGAGCGCTACATGCGGCCCGAGTTCATCGGCCGGCTCGACGACGTGATCGTCTTCCGCCCGCTGGGCCGCCCGCAGCTCGAGCAGATCGTCGAGTTCGAGCTCAAGAAGGTGACGCGGCGGCTGACCGAGCACGGCCTGAAGGTCGAGCTGACGCAGGACGCCAAGGAGTTCCTGATCGAGAAGGGCACGAATGCCGATTTTGGGGCCCGGCCGCTGCGGCGCGCGATCGAACAGCACGTCGAGGACCCCTTGAGCGAGGAGATCCTCCGCGGAGCGTTCAAGGGCAAGGACCTGATCAAGATCAGCGTCAAGACCGAGGACGACGGCAACAAGCACCTCTACTTCGAGGCCACCAAGGCTGGCGGCAACGAAGCGGCGTCGGCGGAGGAAAAGCCCGTCGCCCAGGCCAGCTCGGATGCGACGTGAGTCGAAAACACGAAACGTGAAGACGTGACAGCCCCCGGTCAGCAATGGCCGGGGGTCTTTGTTTGCCCTCAACTTCTCGCTTCTCGCTTCTGCCGTTCGGCTACAATCCCCCGCCATGGAGATTTCCCCCGGCGTCTTCGCTCGCGCCAAGAAGCTCAAACGGCCGGCCGTGGACGAACTCTTTGCCGAGGTTTACCCGGCGGTCGTACGGATCGCGCGGGGGCTGTCGGGACGCGAGGACGTGGCCGAGGGGGTCGTCCGTTTCATCATGCTCCGTGCGGCCAGGATGATCCCGACCTGGCGCGACGAGACGGCGGCGGAGCGCTGGTTCCTTCACCACACGGTGCTCACCACGCGCCGCGCGGCGGCTCATCAGCCGGCGGCCCAATCGGACCTGCTGGTCGGTTCGGGTGGCGGGCCGTCGGAGCCGGCGTACACCGCCTTCGTCCGCGCCGTCCGCCAGCTTCCCGTCCAACAGCGCGAGGCGTTCCTCCTCCACGCCGGCGAGCATTTCAACAACCGCTACCTGGGCGTGGCGATGGACTGTTCGACCGGCGCGGCCCAGGCACACCTGGATGCCGCTGCCGCGGCCTTGCGCGCCGTCACGGCGGCGGGCGAATTCGACCCGCTGGTCGCCCGCATCTCGGCCGCGTACGCCCACCTGGGCCCGAACCAACCGGAAGTGTTTCCTGCCGTCGGCCGCTGGGTCACGCGCGGCCTGCGCCCGCAGCGGATCAGGCGCACGATCCGGCTGGCGATTGTCCTGGCGATCCTGTGTGGGATCGGCTGGACTGTCTGGCACTGGCGGTTGTGGCGGATCACGGGCATCCTGCACGCGCCGACAACGCAGCCCAGCCCGGCGACACAGCGATGAACGGATCTTCACGGCCAGGATGCCCGTGATACGGTAGGAGATGTATGGCCTGGCTCTGGTACCTGTTGCTCCTGGTCACGCAGTGCTTCGGGCTGATGTTCACGCTGCTGGGCCTGCCGGGGCTTTGGGTCATGGCCGCCGCAATGGTCGGCTATGCGTGGGTGACGGGGCTCAATCGTTTCGTCGGCTGGCCGGGAATTGTGACGGTCGTCGCGCTGGCGGTAATCGCGGAGATCCTCGAGTTCATCGCGGGCAGCGCCGGGGCGAAAAAGGCCGGTGGCAGCCGCCGCGCGATGATCGGGGCCATGGTCGGCGCGCTGGTCGGCGGCTTTTTGTTTACGATCCCGGTTCCAATATTGGGCACGATCTTCGGTGTGTGCGCCGGTGCGTTCGTCGGTGCGGCGATCGTCGAGATGGGAGTGGTCGGCGATCCCGCGCACGCAGGTCGCGTGGGCATGGGCGCCGCCAGGGGCCGCCTGGTCGGGATCCTGCTCAAAGCGGTCTTCGGGATCGCCATTTTTCTATTCACGATTTTCGCCGCTTTCCCGCTGTAATCATGCCCGCTTTTTGCCTTCCATCGACCGAGCGTTAATCTATCCGTTCGGAGGCTGTTACCTACCTCATGTCCGTCCGGATGGTCATCGGTCGCGCGGGGAGCGGGAAGACGAAGCGGTGCTTCGACGCCGTGGTCGCCGCCCTGCGCGCGGACCCGCTGGGCCCCCCGATCTACTGGCTCGTTCCGCGGCAGGCCACGTTCATGACCCAGCGGATGCTCACCTGCCAGTCAGGGCTGGGCGGGTTCGTCCGCGCCCGCGTCCTCTCGTTCGACGCCCTGGGCGAGCAGGTCCTGGCCGAGTGCGGCGGCGCGGCGGTCCCCGAGGTCACGCCCCTGGGCCGACGGATGATCCTCGGCCATCTCCTCCGCAGGCACCAGGGCGAGCTTCGATTCTTCGCCCAGGCGGCCCGACATTCCGGCCTGGCGCACAAGCTCGATGCGACGTTCGCCGACTTCGAACGCAACGGCCGCGACGCCGCCGATCTGGCCGCGCTCGAAGCGGACCTGACCACGATCGTCGAACGCACCGGCGAACAACAGGCCCTTTACGACAAGGTCCACGACCTGCGTCTGATCTACGACGCCTATACCGCGTACCTCGGCCAGGATCGCCTCGACCGCCACCGCCGCCTCGAACAGGTGCTCTCGTGCATTTCCACCAGCCGCCAGTTTCAGGGCGCGAGGGTCTACGTGGACGGGTTCGCCGCCTTCACCGAGTACGAGCGCCAGGTTCTCGCCCACCTCGGCAAGGTGTGTGATGTCGTCGAGGTCATGCTGCTGATGGACCCCAGGAGCACCCTGCTCGACGATCCGCACCGGCTCCCAAACGAATTCGAGTGGTTTCACGCCGTCGAGCAAACCTACCGGCAGCTTCATTTCACGTTCGTGCAGGAAAATGTTGTCGTCGAGGAAACGGTCGTGCTTCCGCACGTTCATCGCTTCCGCACCCCCGCGCTGGCGACGCTTGAGAGGCAGATCCAGTGGCACGAGTCGATCTCGCGCGAGGATCCCGCCGGCATCGAGCTGATCGAAGCCC
>DATBFY010000583.1:0-14020 GCA_036558265.1 Tepidisphaeraceae bacterium
GTAGCCGTTGCGCGCGGGATCGGGCCGGTAATAATCCTGCACCATCACGTGCCCCATCTGCATCCCCTTGTACGCGTTGATCGGATCGTCGAACGTGCCGAACACCTGCCAGGTCGGATGGCTCATCAGCGCCCGCCCGACCTTCCCGCTGGAATTCGCAAGGCCCTGCGGAAACGCGTTGCACGCCGAGAGCAGCAACAACCGCGGTGTCTCGATCGCGTGCGCCGCCAGGATGACCAGCCGGGCATCGACCCGATGCTCCCTGTTCTCGCGATCGAGGTACTCAACGCCCGTCACCCGCCCAAGCGCTGCATCGTATCGCACGCGATGCACGAACGCCTCGCTGATCACGCGCACGCCGCTCCGCTCCGCCGGCTCGAGATAAACCTGCGACGCCGTCGCCTTCGCCCCCGTCGGACACCCCGACCCGCACCACCCGCAATACACGCACGCCGGTCGGCCGTCGTAATCGTGCGAATTGATCGCCACCGGCGGCGCGAACGGATGCGCCCCCATCTCCCGCGCCCCGCGCGCCAGCACCTGCGCGTGCCAGTTCATCCGGTGCGGCGGCATCGGCAGCTCGTACGGCTCGGGCGCGAACGGCCCGCACTCCCCCGCCACGCCGAACTCGCGCTCGATCCGCTGATAGTGTGTCCGCAGGTCGTCATACCCGATCGGCCAATCCGCCCCCACGCCCTCGCTCGACCGCGTCCGAAAATCCGCCGGATGAAACCGCGGCATCACGCCCAGCCACGTCAGCGTCCCCCCGCCGACGCCCACCCCCGTCTTGGGCACCACCGCGTGCCCGCCGGTGTGGACGCGCGGCTGGGTCCACATGATCTTCGCGGCGTTGGCCTCGCTGTTGGCCAGGTCCGTCGCCGGATCGAACCGCCTGCCCGCCTCGACGACCACCACGGACATGCCACGTTGCGCCAGCTTATGGGCGACGAGGCTGCCGCACGCGCCCGCGCCGACGATCACCGCGTCTGTTGACTCGACGAACATGCGATCCTCGGCGGGCAAGCTTATCCGCGCGGATCCGTAGTTTCATGCCATTTCTTGAAGCGTGCGCCTCACCTTACTATCCTTTATGGCTTCGATGATTCATGCGCTCTCCTGGGTACCGGATGTCAACGTGCCCGACTCATGATCAGTTGTCCAGGCTGGCGCTGGGGACGCTGCCGCCCGGCGAGGTCGACCGGGTGGCCTCCCACATCGATCGATGTGCCGCGTGCGAATCGGAGATGGAGCGGCTTGATGCGGGGGGCGGGGACGCGCTGCTCACGCATCTTCGCTCCAGCGGCGCGGCATCGTCGTTGTCCGAAGACCAATCGCCGACCGCGGTCGGGCCGGGCACCGTGCTGGGGGATTATCTGATCGAAGGTCTAATCGGCGCCGGCGGGATGGGACAGGTCTTTCGCGCCAGCCATCGCCGGATGAAACGCGACGTGGCGCTCAAGGTCCTCTCGCCGGGCATGCTCCGGTCGGTCGAGGCCATCCGGCGGTTCCACCGCGAGGTCGAAGTCGCCGCCAGACTGGTTCATCCCAACATCGCCATGGCATACGACGCCGGCGAGCACCTGGGAACGCATTACCTGATCCTGGAATACATCAACGGTCCGGACCTGGCGAGCCTTGTGAAGGAGCGCGGCCCACAGCCGGTTGCGCGCGCGGTGGATCTGGCGCTTCAGGCGGCGCGGGGTCTGGCCCACGCGCATCGCCAGGGGATCGTGCACCGCGACATCAAGCCGGCCAACCTGATGCTCGACGGCCGCGGAAATGTGAAGATCCTCGACCTCGGTTTGTCGCGCCTGCAGCAGTCCGATGCCGCGCCCGGGTCGGCAGGCCCGGCGGGATCGGGGCAGGATTCGGGCTCGGCCGACGACGCCTCAAATCCAGCGCTGACGCTGGCGCCCGGCTCGGCGCGCCGCGGGAGCATTCTCGGCACGGTCGGCTATCTCGCGCCCGAGCAGGCCGAGCATCCCGAAGCCGCCGACGCGCGCGCGGACGTGTACGCCCTGGGTTGCACGCTGTATTTCCTCCTGACGGGGCACAATCCGCTGGTGCTCGAATCGGTCGCCCGGACGCTGGCGGCACACCGCACACAGCCCGTGCCGCCGCTCGCGCGATATGGCGTTCGCGTCCCGCGGCGACTCGAGGCGGTCGTCCGCCGCATGATGGCAAAGCGCCCGGCCGACCGCTTCGAATCAATGGAGGACGTCGTGGCGGCACTCGAGCGGTTCACGCCCGCGGCGCGGCGGCAACGCATCCGCCTGGCGCTCGGTGGCGCCATCGCGCTGCTACTGCTGGCCGTCCTGATCGGTTACCCCGCCTACACGCGTAAGTTCTCATCCCGCGGCGCCGGCGGCCCACCGCATCCGGCGACCGCCACGCGCCCCGCTCCCGAAGCCGGCCAGGTGCCCATGGATGCCGCGACCGCCCGCCGTCTCCAGGCGCAATGGGCGCAGTGTCTGGGCGTGCCCGCGGAAACGGCCAATTCACTGGGAATGCGGCTCGCGCTGATCCCGCCGGGCGAATTCTCCCTGAGCATCCGCCAGCGAATCCGGCTCACCAAACCCTTCTACATCGCGGCCTGCGAGGTGACCGTCCGCCAGTTCCGCCGGTTCGCGACCGCCACCGGGTACCGCACCCGCGCCGAGCGTGAGGGCGCGATCGTGGCCGGACGGGACGGCGTCCAGACCAACGTGAACTGGCAACACCCCGAGTTCCCACAAACCGACGATGACCCGGTGGTGCAGATGTCCTATGAAGACGCGGCGGCGTTCTGCGAGTGGCTCACCCGACAGGAAAACCAGCCCTATCGCCTGCCCACCGAAGCGCAATGGGAATGGGCGGCGCGGGCCGGGACCGCCGCCGACGAGTACTGGGACTACAAGGCCCAATCCGCAGCCGCCTACGCCTGGGTGGCGGAGAACTCGGGCGGTCACACGCATCCGGTCGGGCTGCTCAAGCCCAACGCGTGGGGTCTGTTCGACATGCACGGCAATGCCGCCGAGTGGTGCAGCGACTATTACGCCGAATGGCCCGCCCGCGTCAACGTCGAGGACGACGTGCGGGAAGTGCTGGTGGATCCGAGCGGCCCGAGCTTCGGCCGCACGCGCACCCTCCGCGGCAGCGCCTACCGCTCGCCGCAGTCGTCCACCGGTGTGCAGGCGCGCGGCCACTTCGACCGCAGCTACTCCGGCTTCGGGTTTCGCATCGTCCGCGGCGTTGCAAAATGATTCTGCAAATAGGCGGGCCGCGCCTCTTTTTCTAGACGCCCCCTGCAGCGCCTGCTAATCTTCTGCTGACGCAGGTACGGCGGACGCGCGGGCGGTATTTCAAGTGACGGGAACGCGACGTGGGCAGCGCAGAGGGACGTGATCAAGCTTCGCCGGGGAGTGGCGCGGCCAACGTCTCGATGGGCGGCGTCGGCTCCGCCAACCCACCGGGTTCATACAACGTCACCTCCGTGAGCCTGCTCCAACACGCGCGCGCCGGCGACCAGGCCGCCTGGGGACAGGTATTCCGCCTCTACACGCCCCTGGTCTGCTATTGGTGCCGCAAGCGCGGCATACGCGGGGCGGACGTCGATGACATCCTCCAGGAAGTCTTCCAGACCGCGGCCGCCGCGCTGGGAGACTTTCGTCGCGACCGACCGGGCGACACCTTTCGCGGATGGCTCCACGGCATCACGCGCCACAAGGTGCTCGCCTTTCAGCGCCGCCGCGGCTCGCAACCTCTGGCGGAGGGCGGATCGGACATGGACCGCCGCCTCGAACAATGGCCCGATTCCCAGGCCCCAATGGGCGCGCAGGATTCGACCGGCGCCGGCGACGCCGACGAGCAGGACGACCCCCAGCTCCTCCACGACCTCTTTCGCAGCGTCGTGCAAATGGTGCGAACGGAATTCGAGGAACGCACCTGGATTGCCTTCTGGCGAACCGTCATCGACGGCCAGCGCCCGGTTGACGTGGCGGCGGAACTCTCCATCAGCCCGGCCGCCGTGCGCATGGCCAAGTGCCGGGTGGTGCGCCGCGTCCGCGAACAATTGGGTGACCGCGTCGATTGACGTGCGGTCCATAAGTCCTTCACGGATCTGCCTTAACACCTCAGCAAGCCGCCCGTGTTGCGCCCGCGCACTAAGTGGAGCGGGCACGTCACCTGACGGAGGCGCAACATGGCTACGCGCAGCATGAGGGCTTGTTCTGGCGGAACCGACGTTCGATCCCAAGTTAAACGCGCCGCCGCGCTCGCCGCCGCGGCTTTGCTCGCCGCCGGCACCCGTCACACCGCCCGTGCCGAGATCGTGAGCGGCTGGTCCGGTGGAAACGGCGACTGGACCAGCCCCGGCCTGTGGAGCGACAACGACCCCTTTTTTTCGGGTTATCCCAATAATGGCAACGGCGGGCAGACGTTCAGCGCGGTCATCAACTCCGGCACCGTCAACCTCAACGCGCCGATCTCGATCAACGCGCTGAACTTCGGCGGCGGCATCATCACCGGCGCCAACACCCTGACGCTCGGGCAGCAATCCGACTGGACTGCCGGCAAACTGGGAGGTGGCGGCACCTTCGTCGCCAACGCCGGAATGAACTTCTCCGGTACATCGCTCAAGCGCCTCCGCGCCAACCTCACGCTCGGCGGCAATTCGGTCTGGTCCGCCGGCGACATCGAACTGAGCCTGGTGTTCACCGGGGACGACGAGATCGGGCACTCGGTGCTCACCAACAACGGCACCTTTCGCATCGATACCGACAACGACATGTTCGGCGCGACGGCGGCAGAGGCCACGGTCATTAATAACGGCGTCATGATCAAGGAGGTGGGCGCGGGCACCACGGAGATCGACGCCCCGTTCATGAACAGTGGCACGCTCACGGTCAACACCGGCACGGTCCAGCTTAACTTCGGCGGCACGCAAAGCGGTCACTTCACCGGGGCCGGAACCGTCCGGTTCTCGCGCGGGCACACGTTCAACCCGGGCGCGTCGGTGTCGGCCGCCAATGCCGTCTTCGACCTGGGCGGTGTCTCGAACGTGAACACGCCCGACTTCTCGCCGGCGACGCTCAACGTGAACAGCGCCGCCGTCAGATTCAACCGCTCACCCGCCCTGTCCAACGTCATCCTCAACGGCGGGAGCATCGGCGGCACCGCCAGCGTCAACATCTCGGGCACGCTTACGTGGTCCCTGGGCGACATGACCGACGCGGGCAAGACGCTGCTCGCCGGCGGCGGCAACGCCGCCACGTTCTCCGGAGGTACTAAGCGACTGCTATCCGGAAGACAGCTTCAGAACAACACCGTTGCCAAGTGGACCGGCGGGAATTTCAGCAACGACTCCGACACGATCTTCGACAACCCAGGCACGCTCAACATCGAGACCGACGCCTCGTTCACCGGCGGGACGTTCAAGAACTCGGGCCTGGTGGTCAAGAGCGGCGGTGCGGGCACGACCAGTTTCAATGCTGCGTTTCACAACGCCGGCACCGTGCGCACGGATTCGGGCACGCTCTCGTTCAACGGCGACGGCGATCACACGGGCGTTTTCTCCAACGGCGCCGCCTCGGGCACGATCCTGCGCTTCGGCGGCGGCGATAACACCATCATGCCGGGTGGGACGATCGATCATCCCCACATCGTCCTCGCCGGCGGATTCTTCAACCTGAACGGCAACTGGGTTTCGTCCCCAGCACAGCAGGTTGATGTCAGCGGTGCGATTTTCAACTTCAACGGCGTGGGCAAACTCTCGCCCGGTACGCTCAACGTCTCCGCCGGCACCGTTACCCTCTCCAACGGTGGCAATCATCAGCCCGGGACGCTTAACTTCTCGGGCGGCAACATCCAGGGGGGTGACAACCTGAACGTGGGGACCGTGTTGAACTGGAGCGGCGGCGCGATCTTCGGCAGCGGGCAGGTGACTGCTCCCGCGCTCGGCATCACCGGAAACGCGCCCAAGATGCTGGGGGGGACGCGGCAATTTATCAACAATTCCTCCTCCGCGACCTGGGATGGCGATGGCAACATCCAGGCCGGCGATAACTCGGTCTTCACCAACCCGATCACCGCCCGCCTCAACCTCCTGAGCGACGCGGATTACCTGGGCGGCACGTTCAACAACGCCGGGCAGGTCAACAAGTCCGGCGGCACGGGCACGTCGTCCCTCACCGGCGCGTTCAACAATTCCGGCACGGTGAACGTGCTCAGCGGCACGCTCAGCCTGGACGGCACCGGCAACCAGACCGGCACGTTCAACGGAACCGCGGGCGCCTCCTCCACCCTGGGACTGGGCGGCAACATCACGTTCGCCGCCAACTCCCACATCCTGGGGCCCAACATCCTGGTAACCGCCGGCACGACCGACGTCGCCGGCCAGTACGCCCTTCCCAGTTCGCGGATCACCACGCTCACGGGCGGGACGCTCAGGCTGCACAACGGGCCCCTCCCGCAGTTCGGCCTCGTCCTGAACATCGCCGGCGGCACCCTTGACCTGCAAAGCCCCGTCGGCGTCCAGGCCAACTACACGGGCACGCGGCTCAACCTCTCATCCGGCGTTTACCAGGGCACCGGTTCGGGCAACTTCGGCGTGCTGAACTTCACCGGCGGCGTGTTGCAGGGCAGCGGAACCGTGCGGGCCCTGATTCTGGCGATCAGCTCGGACACTGCCAAGCAGATCGCTGGCAACCGCGAATTGATCAATATCGGCGAGACGTCGTATTGGGACGGCGCGGGCGACATCAACAATGCCTCCACCGCGGCGTTCACCAACGACAACACCTTCGAGATCCGCAACGCCGCCACGTTCAACGGCGGGACCTTCAATAACAACTCCGTCTTGTCGAAGAGTTCCGCCGGCACCACGACCATCACCGGCACGTTTGAGAACTCCGGGAGCGTCACGATCGGCGCGGGTGAATTGAAGCTCCAGGGCGACAGCACGCAGTCCGGCACGCTCGACGGTGTGGGACGCCTGCGGTTCGCCGGCGGCAATCACACGCTCACGCCCACGTCCATCATCACTCCGCAGGATCTGGTGATCGAGTCGGCAACGGTCCAATCCCAGGGGCAATGGGGACCGCGCAACACCACCGTCAATTCCGGCGCGCTCGTGCTTTCGGGCGCGCAAGCCTATCCCTCCGGTTCCAGCCTGGCGGTCAATGGCGGCACGGTCGACGTCAACTCCGACGCGGGGTCGCCCACGTCGAGCCCGCTCGCCGTCTCGGTGGCCAACGCCACGGTCAATTTCAACACCACCCAGCACCTGGGTTCGCTCAGCGCCGCGGCGGGCGCTCACGTCAACGTCGCGGCGGCGGCGGCGGCGGCGGGCAAACCTGCGTCACCGAACATCCTGGTGACCAGGAGCCTGGCGATCGCGCCGCTCGACGCCTTCGTCGACCTGCACGACGACGCCCTGATCGTCGATTACGACGCGAAAGGTCCATCACCGCTCAACGACGTCCGCGCGCGGATCTTCTCCGCCTATGAGGCCACCGCGACGGATCATTGGCGGGGCCCGGGAATCGCCTCCTCCACCGCCGCCGCCGCCGCCGATCGGGCGCTGGGATATGCCGAGGCGTCCGACGTCCTGGGCCCGGGCGGCGGAAACTTCATGGGCGAGTCGATCGATGCCACCGCCGTGCTCGTCCGCTGCACGCTCGTCGGCGACGCCAACCTCGACGGCAGCGTCAATTTCGCCGACCTGGTGGCGCTGGCGCAGAGCTACAACACCTCATCCGGCGCGGCCTGGTCGCACGGCGACTTCAACTTCGACGGCGCCGTCAATTTCTCCGACCTGGTCGGGCTGGCGCAGAACTACAATGCCGCTCTCCCCTCTGCCGCCGCTGCCGCGACGCTTCCCGCCGTCTTCATGAACGATTTTCAAGAAGCCCTCTCCCAGGTCCCCGAGCCCTCGCTCTGGCCATTGACTTTCCTGGCCCCGGCAATTCGTCCACGCCGCCGCCGCCACGTCCATTGAGGTTGGGGTCGCCACTGCGCCGCTCGGATCCTTCGAATTCCTTCGCGTGATCCGCGCTTCAATAGATTTCCCCGGAATAACGTTCTCCCAATTCCGTTGGCTTGACGGCGAATCCGGTTAAACTGTTCTCCCCCGGACCAAAGGACAGCCCATGGAATCGACCCCCATTCAGTTCTCGGTCAACCGCCAGGACCGGACGGTCACCACGCCGCCCGACCGCCCGCTCCTCGAGGTCCTCCGCGAAGACCTGCAACTCACCGGCACGAAATACGGCTGCGGCGAAGGCCAGTGCGGCGCCTGCTCCGTGCTGGTCGACGGTAAGCGCGTCTTCTCCTGCAAGACCGCCGTCAGCAAGGTCGCCGGCAAGAACGTCCAGACCATCGAAGGCCTCGCCGACGGCGATCGCCTCCATCCGATCCAGGAAGCCTTCCTCGCCGAAGGCGCCTTCCAGTGCGGCTACTGCACGTCGGGGATGATCATGGCCACCGTCGCCCTGCTCAACGAAAAGCCCCAGCCGACCGACGACGAGATCCGCGCCGGCATGAACCGCAATCTCTGCCGCTGCTGCACCTATCCGAAATTGCTCGACGCCGTGCGCCATGCCGCGGGACGGAACAGCGGCCGGGCCGAGGTGGGGAGGTGACACCATGAACAACGACCTTCACACGACCAATTCACTCTCGATCATCGATGAACCCGCGGTCGACCGCGTCGGTTTCGACTTCGCCGTCGATCGCCGCGATTTCCTCCGCACCCTGGGCGCCGGCCTGCTGATCGTCGTCAGCGGCGGCTCCGCGCTCGCCCAGGTCCCCGGTGGCGGGCGCCAGGGCGGTGGGCGTCAGGGTGGCAGCGGACGGCGTGGGGGTGGTGGCGGCTTCGCCGGTGGCCCCCCTCCCAAGATCTCCGCCCGCGTCCACATCGCGCAGGATGGCACCGTCACCGTCATGACCGGCAAGGTCGAGTGCGGCCAGGGCGCCCGCGCCGAGCTCACCCAGGCCGCCGCCGAAGAACTCCGCCTCCGCATCGACCGCGTCCACCTCCTGATGGCCGACACCGCCAACGTGCCCGATGACGGCATGACCGCGGGCAGCCGCAGCACCCCTTCCACAGTCCCCGCCATCCGCCAGGGTTGCGCCGCCGCGCGCGACCTCCTCGTCGGCCTTGCCGCCAAGCGCTGGAACGCCGATCGCGCCGCCTTGACCGTCCGCGACGGCAAGGTCGTCGATGCGAAGGCCAATCGGGAATTGAGCTATGCCGACCTCGCCTCCGCCCCCGACGCCGCCGACCTTTTCAACCAGGTCCCCGGGCGCGATGTGACCATCACGCCCGTCAAAGACTGGGCCGTCCTCGGCGTGCCGACCCCCCGTCCCAATGGCCGTGACCTCGTCACCGGTGCCCATCACTATCCCTCCGACATCGTCCGCCCCGGCATGCTCTACGGCAAGGTGCTGCGGGCCCCCTCGTATGGCGCCAAGCTCACCTCGATCGATCTCGCCCCCGCCAAGGCCATGACCGGCGTCGTCGCCGTGCAGGACGGCTCGTTCGTCGGCGTCGCCGCCCCGACCAGCTACGTCGCCGAAGAGGCCTTGGCGGCGATCGAGAAGACCGCCAAGTGGGAAACCGCCCCCCACCCCTCGAGCAAGACGATCTTCGACTATCTCCGCGACCACGCCCGCGGCGGCATGCCGGCCAACCCCTTCGCCGACGAGCTCGCCAAGGCCGCCAAATCGTTCAAACAGACCTATCACGTCGCCTACGTGCAGCACGCTCCGCTGGAACCGCGCGCCGCCGTCGCCGAGTGGTCGCCCGACGGTAAGTTGACCGTCTGGACCGGCACGCAGGGCCCATTCGGCGTCCGCGGCGAGCTCGCCCGCACCTTTGGCCTCTCCAACGAAAACGTCCGCGTCATCGTCCCCGATTTCGGCGCCGCATTCGGTGGCAAACACTCCGGCGAATGCGCCGTCGAAGCCGCGCGCCTCGCCAAGGCCGCCGGCAAGCCCGTCAAGCTCCGCTGGACGCGACAGGAGGAGTTCACCTGGGCCTACTTCCGCCCTGCCGGCGTGATCGAAGCGCAGGCCAGCCTCGACGACCAGGGCAACCTCACCTCCTGGCACTTCGTCAACGTCAACTCCGGCCCATCGTCCATCGAGACGCCCTATAAGGCCGGCAAAGCCAGGAGCCAGTTCGTCGGCTCCGAGCCGCCGCTCCGCCAGGGCTCTTACCGCGGTCTGGCAGCGACGGCCAACACCTTCGCCCGCGAGTGCGCCATGGACGAGTTGGCCGCCCTCGCCCGCCGTGACCCGCTCGAGTTCCGCCTCGCGCACCTCGCGAACAACGCGCGCCTCCACGCCGTCCTCGCCGAGGCCGCCAACCGCTTCGGATGGTCCGAGCGCGCCAAAAATAAACGGCAAAACATCGGCGTGGGCCTGGCCTGCGGCACCGAGAAAGGCTCCTACGTCGCCACCTGCGCCGAAGTCGCGATCGACCCGTCGGACGGCAAGATCAGCGTCAAGCGCATCGTCCAGACGTTCGAGTGCGGCGCCGTCATCAACCCCGCCAACCTGACCGCCCAGAACCAGGGCGCCATCTGCATGGCCCTCGGCCCCGCGCTGCGCGAGGAGATCCGCTTCGAGAACGGCCGCATCCTGACCGACGCCTTCTCCGACTACGCCGTCCCGCGCTTCGCCGACGTCCCCCAGGTCGAGGTCCACCTGATCGACCGCAAGGATCTGGCCTCCGCCGGCGCCGGCGAAACCCCGCTCATTTCCGTCGCCCCCGCAATCGCCAACGCCGTCCACCACGCCACCGGCCATCGCCTGCGCGAAATGCCACTGCGCCTGCCCAAACAGGCGTGACACCCCCTCTTTCTCCCTCTCCCGGTACTCCGGGAGAGGGCCGGGGCGAGGGCTTCTCGCGAAGTGCACGATCGCTTCATCGAAACGCCCTCACGCCTGTAAAAGAGAGCATGCACGTCGGCGTCAGCTCGTCCTTAACGGTCTTCCTCCTCGTGGCCATCGCGCCGATGGCGCTCGCCGCCCAACCTGCGACCACTCCCACCCAGGTCAGCTTCCGCCGCGACATCGCCCCCATCCTCGTCCGCCAATGCCAGGGCTGTCACGGCCCCGAGAAGACCAAGAGCGCGTACCGCCTCGACACCTTCACCCGCCTCATGATCCCCGGCAAAAACAAGGCCGCCCCAATCACGCCCGGCCACCCCGACCGCAGTGAAATCTATCGCCTGATCACCGCCAAGGACGAAGACGACCGCATGCCCAAGGACGGCGACCCGCTCAAACCCGCCCAGGCCGAGGCTTTCCGCCGCTGGATCCTCGCGGGCGCCAAGTTCGACTCGCCCGACCCGGCCGCACCGCTCGCGTCGATCATCGAAGACACCGAGCATCCGCCCGCGCCGGTGGTTTATCCGCGACCGACCCCCATCACGTCGATCGCCTTCAGCCCGGACGGCAAGACGCTTGCCGCCAGCGGCTATCACGAGATCTCGCTGTGGGATCCCGCCGATGGCCGACTTCGCGGGCGCATCGACCGTCTGGCCGAGCGCACCTATGCCCTGGCCTATTCGCCCGATGGCACGCACCTCGCCGCCGCCTGCGGCAGTCCGGGCCTCCTGGGCGAGGTGCTGCTCATCGACCTCACCACCACGCCGCCCGCCCTGCGCACGCTCGACCGCATCGGCGACGTCATGCTCGCCGTCCGCTTCAGTCCTGACGGCAAGCACCTTGCCGCCGCCGGCGCCGACAACGCCATCCGCCTTTATTCGCTCCCGAGTGCCAAGCGCGACCTCGTCATCGAGCAGCACGCCGACTGGGTGCTGGACCTTTTCTTCAGCCCCGACTCCACCCGCATCGCATCCGCCAGCCGCGACAAGTCCGCCCGCGTCTTCGACGTCAAGACGGGCGCCATGATCAGCTCGTTCCTCGGCCACGAGGAGATCGTTGCCGCCGTCGCATGGTCCGCCGACGGCAAGCACGTCTACAGCGCCGGGCGCGACCACTCCGTCCGCGTCTGGACTCCCGCTGACGCGAAGCAAACCGGTCAAATCAAGGGCCTCGACGCCGACCCGCTCAAGCTCGAAACATCGCAAGGAAAGCTCTTCGTCGTCTGCACCGCCGGCGGCTCGCTCAGCGCCTATGCCGACGACGACAAGCACGAGCTGCTCCGCCACTACGCCCCCACTCCCGACTGGACCTACTGCCTCGCGATCGACCCGAAAAACCACCACCTCGCCACCGGCAGCCACAACGGCCAGATCCACCTCTTCAACCTGGATGCCGCCAAGCCGCTCCGCGCGTTCACCGCCGCGCCGGGATTTACGCCTCGCTAATCCTTCTTGCCGGACGCCGCGGCTTTTGCCGGACGAACTCTTAACCCGATCTGGCCATCCACCTCCGCCGGCACGTCCATCAACCGCGGATACATCTTCCGCAGCGCCGGCCCCGTGCTGACGACGCGCTCCACCCCTCCGCCCCGTCCGACCACTCGAAAGCTCCTCAGATCCGTGACCGCCGCCGATGCCGGCGGAAGCGTGACCTCCATCTCCGTCTCCAGCGCCTTTCCGCCCGCGGCGATCGTTTCGTTCTTGACCCTCATCCCTTCGATCGGCAGCGCCGGGCTCAACGTGATCGGCCCGTCATACCCCCGTCGCTCGGCCTTGACCTTGAGCCTGAAGCTGCCCCCCGCGGCCGCCTCCACGCGCTCGGTTTCCGTGCTTAACACGAAATCTCCCGCCCCGCGCTCGACTTCCAGGCGATAGACCGCCGCCGCCCCGCCCCCGCGATTCAGATCCTCCGCGCAAAGCCGGTACACGCCGTCCGCCGGCGCCGCAAACGCGACGAACCCATCATCCGGCCCCGCCGGCTTCGACTCGGCCACGCGCTTGCCTTCCGGCGCGAACACCTGGAACAGGAGATCCACCGCCGAGCCGACACTGCGCGTCTGCCCGCGCACCACAAACCGCTCCCCCTTCTTCGCCTGGATCGAGTAGAAGTCCCGCACGCCCGGCGTATCGAACCGCCCGCTGATCGTCCGCGGCACGGTTACCGCCGCCGCCGTCTCGGCCGTGTGATTCGCCGAGGCCGCCACGAATTCGTCCCCCGCGCCGCACAGCACGGTCACGAACGCCGAACTGTGCCCCTCAGGATACTTCACGCCGACGTTGACCGCGTCCACATCCGTCGGTAACCGGACCGCAACCGGCCCGACCCCCTCACCCGCGGGCCCGACAAAGCTGAGGTTCGCTTGCGTCCCCCGCTTCCCCCCCAGCGGAAACGCCACCGTCACTGCCGGGAAATCGCCGACGCGCAAGCGATACCGATGCTCGGGCGACCCCTCATAATCCGCATCGCGCACTTCCAGCAGGTAGTCGCCGTCCGCCGCGAACGTATGGGCGAACCGCACATCCGCCCCCAGGCCCGGCGTGTCGTCCACGTACGCCAGCTCTCGTCCGCCCCGCGTATCCAGCAGCCGCACCAGCGGGTCCATCCGCGACCCCGCCCGCTGCGCCACCACCTCAAATGCGATGCGTTGTCCGGCTTTGGCTCTAAATCGATAGAAGTCACTCGCCAGCGGCTCAGACGCACCGTCGATCGCGCATAAAACGGGGATGGACCGAGGCTCCTGCGCCAAATGCCTGCCCGACTCGCGCGGCAGAACGGGCAGGTCGTCGATCATCAGGAACGCCGGGCCCGACAACCCCCCTGCCGTCGCGACGCGCACCGCGCCGATGCCCGCGGGCGCGTCCGCGGGCAGTGTGATCCGGAACCTCGCCGCCCCACCGCTGACCGCCTCCCCCTTACCGGGAAAACTCGTCCACAACGTCTTCGCCGCACCCGAGGGCACGTTATGAAACGTCACTTCCGTCGTCCGCCCCGGCGCGATGCTCGCCGGCTCGCAATAGATCATTGGCGGCGACGCGTCCGCTTGCGGCTTCGCGGCATTGGAACGCACCACCCCCAGCAATCCCGCGATCGCGACAATCAGAACCCGCCCGCATCGCACCATGCACCGGCCCTTCACGCCAGCACCTCC
>DATBFY010000584.1:0-8066 GCA_036558265.1 Tepidisphaeraceae bacterium
TCGGCAGCGCTTCGCCCATCGTTGGCCTGGGGCTTCATCAGGTTCTCGCGGCCCTTGTTCATCTCGGCGGCGCGAGCCCTGGCGGCCTGTTCGGATTCCATATTGAACACGACGTAGCGAAGGGGCCCATCGACGTGAACGACGTTCGTCCCTTCGGCGAAGTAGCCGTTCGCGCCGCCCGTCGCGGCCTGCGGCTGCGCCGCCTGCGGCGGCCGCATCCGGCTGATGACGTCGGCCACCTGCCGGACCTCGTTGGACTGCGCCCATTGCGCCCGTGCCTGGGACTTGTCCGCCTCGGGCAGATCGGGCCAGAGCATGCGGATGGCGGCCCAGGTCAAGGCCATCCGGGCGATCTGGCTGCGTGCGGCGGCGTCGGCCTTGCCGTAATTCCCCGACAGGTTCTTTGCCCATTGGTCCTTCATCTCCTGCGTCGGCTGCGGCAGGGTCAGGGCCGCCGCGTCGCCCCCCTGCACCTGAGCGGCCATGAAGAACAGCATCTCCAGCATGGCGTCGGCGGCCTGGCGGGTCAGCGGCGGATCGCCGGGGGCGATCGGCTGGTGGCCGGCCTCGTAAACCTGCAGGATCATCTTCGCCACCGGGTCGGTTTCCTTGCGCACCGCCTTGATCAGCTCCGGCTGGGCCGCCTGCCGCGCCAGCGCCTTCTGCTGGGGCGTCATCTGCGCGAGCTGGGCGCGCAACTTCAGCGACTGGAGGGTTCCCTCGATTTCGCCGCGATCGTTCCGCGTCCAGGAACCCATCATGTTGCCCGCGATCATCGTCTTCTGCTCCTGGGTGAACGGCACCTCGATCAGCCATTCCAGGAAGTCGGTGATCGCGTCCACCGTCGCCTGCGTCAGCGGCGGATCTCCCTTGGCGAGCACGATCTGGTCGGTCAAGTGCATGCCGTGCAGGAGGGCGTCGTAGGCCGCCCTGCGCTGCCGGTACATCTGGATATCGCTGGTCTGCAGCATGACGTGCTGCAACTGATCGCCGGCGCGGACGAAGCACACGGCATCGAACGTCGCCCCGCCGCCGGGCGTCGTCCGCGTTACCCCGCCGACGACGATGTCAAAGCCGTTTTGATGCCGGATCGGGTTCAACGGCGTCACCCGCACGCCGGGATCGGCTCGCCTGACGTTCTCGATCTGCGCCGACGCCACGGCATCGAGGGTGCCGGCCAGGGGCCTGGCGGGGTAGATGCGGATCTCGGCCGTCCCGCCCGCCGGAACGTCGGGCGCGACGAGCGCGGTGTACTGATCGTTCTCGACGTGCTTCCAACCCGCGGGGGCGGTGTAGAGGATGTGGTCGGTGCGAGATTGCTGGCGAAGCGGCGTCGCCGCATCGTCCGCCGCCGCCACGCGGGCGCCCGGGAACAGTGTCGTGATTGCGAGGACCGGCGCGATGAGCCAATGCGTTGAGTTCACGGGGACGCGCTCCTTCCCCCTAATACCACCGCGAATCGAGGCGGAAGTCCTTTACTTCGAGCTGCTTGAACGGCCTGGCATCGACGTGCGCGTCCACGTACAGGCAATGCACGTAACCCTTGTGCCGCTGGTCGTTGCAGATGCGGGGCTCGGTGCCCAGCGGCAGGTGGGTCGGGCTCCAGACGTCGTGCAGGTCGAACTCGGTGACCGGCCGGTCCTTGTGGGCCTCGGTCATCAGGATGATCTCCGCCGCGTGGCGGAGGCTGGTGATCTTGAGAAACGTGCCGGTCTTGCCGCCGGGGGCGTCGATGTCCCACCCGTTGAGGACGAAATCGACCGGTTGGCGGTCATTCGGAAACGCCGGGCACTGGTACATCTCGATTTGCGCCAGATAGGGCGCCATCGCGAGGTCATAGGCCTGGTCGCCGGCGTTGGTCTGGGGCGGCATGGGGTAGCGCATCATGCGTGCGAACAGCTCGCCCCAGAACCGGTGTCCGGGCTCGCCCCAGGAATAGTCGCGGGGGATCCACCCCTTGTTCTCGTTGGCGTACATCGTGATGACCTGCCCGAGCGTGCGTAGGTTGGACGCGCACTTGACCCGCAGCGCCTGCGCCCGCGCGTTGGAGAGCGCGGGCATCAGGATTGCCATCAAGAGCGCGATGATCCCGATTACCACCAGCAATTCGACCAGGGTGAAGCCCCGGCGCTGGGCGACGCGCACCATGGCACCTCCCGCGCGCAGATCACGCCGCGATCATGTCGTTGGGGTCGATCACGAACTTCTTGGCGGCGCCCTTGTCGAAGTCCTTGTAGCCCTTGGGGGCGTCGTCGAGGCTGATCGTCGTGACGTTGACCGCCTTGGCGATCTTAATCTTGTCCTTCAGGATGCACATCATCAACTGGCGGTTATAGCGCATCACGGGGCACTGGCCGGTGGCGAAGTAGTGGCTCTTGGCCCAGCCCAGGCCGATGCGGATGCCGAGCATGCCGATCTTGGCGTTCTCATCGATGCCGCCCGGGTCGCCGGTGACGTAGAGGCCGGGGATGCCCAAGGCGCCGCCGGCGCGGGTGACCTCCATGATCGAGTTCAGGACCGTGGCGGGGCGCTCGACCTTGGCGTCCTTGCCCTGGCCGTGGGCCTCGAAGCCCACGCAATCCACCGCCGAATCGACCTCCGGGACGCCCAGGATCTGGTCGATCTGCTCACCGAGCGTGGCGTCCTTGGTCAGGTCAACGGTCTCGCAGCCGAAGCTCTTGGCCTGCTTGAGGCGATCCTTGTTCATGTCACCGACGATGACGACGGCTGCGCCGAGGAGGTGGCACGACGCCGCGGACGCCAGGCCCACCGGCCCGGCCCCCGCGACGTAGACGGTGGAACCGGGACCGACGCCCGCCGTCACCGCGCCGTGGTAGCCGGTGGGGAAGATGTCCGAGAGGCAGGTCAGGTCCTTGATCTTGGCCATCGCCTGGGCCTTGTCGGGGAACTTCAGGAGGTTGAAGTCGGCGTAGGGGACCAGGACGTACTCCGCCTGCCCGCCGACCCACCCGCCCATGTCCACGTAGCCGTAAGCGGCGCCGGGGCGCGCGGGGTTGACGTTGAGGCAGACGCCGGTCTTGCCCTCCTTGCAGTTTCGGCAGCGCCCGCAGGCGATGTTGAACGGCACCGACACGATGTCACCCTTCTGGATGAAGACCACGTCGCGGCCGGTCTCGATGACCTCGCCGGTGATCTCGTGGCCGAGGATCAGGCCGGCGGGGGCGGTGGTCCGCCCGCGGACCATGTGCTGGTCGGAACCGCAGATGTTGGTCGAGATGATCTTGAGGATGACGCCGTGCTCGATCTTCTTCTTGCGCGCCGGGTCGTAAAGCTTGGGGAACTCGATCGATTCGACCTTGACCTCGCCGGGCTTGATGTAGGCGACGCCGCGATTGCCGTTTCCAGAAGCCATGACCGTTGCTCCTCGCGAAGTTGAACAGCCGCCGAAAGTCCCCTGTGATTGACGTGTACGCTGGGGTGTGAAGCTAGCGGCGTGCGGGTTGGGGGTCAATGAAAATTTGTCGGTCGTTGCCGGCGTCAACGTCCCTTTGCCGCCGTTGGCAATACCGGGCCCATGACCCGACCCGTCGGGGTAACCGTGGGGAGCTTGGGCCAGAACCCTCGCGTCGAACGCGCGGATCGCTTTGCCGCTGCCGTGGTTGCCTGGTCCTGCCCGTTGATCGGGCCGACGGCGCTTTCGGTCAGGTCGATGGCGGTCACGTGGACGTTGCCCGGGACGTCGGCGCCGGGGACGGGACGGATGACCTGTTCGGATTCGACCAGCGTGCCCGTGCCCGTGAAGACGGGGCCGAATTCCAACCCGTTTGTGGCCTTGCCGGTCAGGACGTCGTCGAAGTTCAGGAGCATGTTGACGGGTTTGCCGTCGAGGAAGGCGTCCACCCGGAAATTGCTGCGGAGCGGGTAGTTCTTGATCTGCCCGCGGTGGTCGTAATAGAGGACGGCGATGTTGTAACCGACCTGCGGGACGGGCGTGTTCCAGCTTGCCAGTTCGAGGCCGCCCCCACCCAGCGCGATCTGGTCGAACTTGATCTGCCCGCCGTCAGGCGTCTTGGAGAGGGTTTGCGCGTTGCCCTGGCCGAACAGGCCGATGTCCTTGAAGACCGAGCCCTTGTACGAGGGGTTGCCCAGGGTGTAGGCGGGCTGGCCGGGCACTGGATTGGGGGTCAGGACGAATAGATCGAAATCGCCCGGTCCGGTCCAACGCAGCGAGATGTTGAAGCGGCCCTGGCCGGCGATGATGTCCTGGAGCTGCTTGTCGGTCACGGCGGGACCCGTGGCGATGGCGAGCTGGCCGTGGTTCAGGACGATGTCGCCCTTGGACTGGAGCTGGCGGATCAGCTTCTGGTCGGCGGGTGGGCGGCCGTAGGGGTTGGGATCGACGTAGGTCTGGACGAGCGCGAACTCGGCGGGATTGTCGGTGTCGGCGGACACCTGGGTCTTGCCCTGCCCCTTGTTACCGAGGGCGATCTGCCGCTTGGCGGTGCGATAGGTGGCGCGACCGGTCAGGCTGACCGCGCTGGGGGCAAACGGGGGCTGGTCGTAGATGCTGACCTTCGTGCCGCGGATGGCCAGCGTGCTGGAAGGGCTGACCAGCTCGGACTGGTGTTCGAGACCGGCCTCCTCGATGTCGTAGCGGGTGCGTCCGAACGGCATGCCGACCCGGGTCTTGATCGTGTCGCCCTGGCGGAGGACCTGCATCAACTTGATGACGCCCAGGCGGTCGAGGGTGATCGTCTGGTCAGGCGGGATCAGTACGCGGACGGCGGAGTGCGGACCGGTGCGGAACTCGGCGCCCTCGGTGACGGTCATGCCGACCGCGGCGTGACGCCAGGGTTTGTCGGCGCCGTCGCGGACCTGCACGTTGCCCTCGACGCCGGTCACGGTGATGGGAAGGATCGCGGCCTGGGAGGTGGCGGGAGCGGCGTTCGGTTCGTCGCGGAGAGTGAGGGCGAGGGCGAGCGGGGACAGGAGACATAACGCCAGCCCGACAAGTCTCGTGGTCATAATCGGTCAGTGTAACCGGATTGGCGGGGAGGCAAAGGAATAAACGCAAGTGGCCCTGTTTGGGGCAAACGCTTGGCGCTTACGCGATCTTTTTTCTCGGTTTGCTGATGACCGCACGGAGACCTATCGCGAACAGTTCGGAGCGATTCGTCGTTAGGAAGTTTGTTTTCGGGCTGACGAGAATCAACTTTATGCGTCAACGCGTTGGAGTCATCCTGAGGGAGTTTCAAACGACCGAAGGATCTTGCCCCGAATGGACGGTTCCTTTCGTTCGGAGCAAGATCCTTCGCTGCGCTCAGGATGACGGCTTAGAGCCGCCCGTGGACAGCATTTGCGCATTCACACATAACGTTCGGGAATGTCTATCCCACCGATGATCGTGAGCACACCAAAGGGCGCTCTCGGGGTTACTTCAGGTCGATCGGATCGGGCACATTCCCGCCACCACCGGGCAGCATCAGGGAGAGCTTGGTTGCGGCTTCCTGGAGGGTCTTGGCGTAATCATCAGGCTTGAAGCTCGCCTCGTCCCCCACGGCGGCCAGGAGCTTCTCATCGATGATCTTCTGCACGTCCTCGCCGCCGGGGACGTTGCCCTTGCCCGTGCGATAGGACGCGCACAGCGACGAAAGCGCCAGCGCCTGCTGCTGGGCGCCGCGCAGGCCCGCGTCTTTGGCGGGCTCCGCGTCCTTGGCGATCTTGCCGAGCAGCGCGGCGGTGTTCGCATCCGCCGGCTTGAGCGTCGCCACCGCCGTCATCATCCGCGAGGCGGCATCCGCAGCGCTCTTGGCGGCGGTCGCGAGCTTGCCTTTGTCGGCACCGGCGGACTTGAGGTCCTTGGCGGCAGTCTCGAGCGCCGTTGCCGCGCCGCCGCCGGTCAGGTGCCGGAAGACCTCGAGATGACCCAGCGCCTGGTCGAGCGCGTCCTTCACGAGCTTGTCCGAGGCGCCGCTGGTGGCGCGCTCCGCCAGTTGCAGCATCGCATCGCGCAGGCAGACGACCTGCCCCGCCGCCCAGACCTTCGTCCCCCAATACCCGGCCGGCTCGCGCCAGTGCGGGTTCTCGATCGCCGTGTAGTACGCCAGCTCGAAGATCGGCTGGGGGTGACCGGCGTCAACCAGCTTCGGATCGATCGCCAGGTGACACGAGGTGCACTTCTCCGCGCGGGCCAGGATCGGACGGGTGTCGTAGAGGCCGAAGTCCTTGAGCAGCTTCTGATGCTCAGGCGATTGCGTGCTGTACGGGAGGTTCTCGGCGTCGAGGGTGGCATAGCCGCACTTCTTGCGCAGGTCATTGGCGCCGCCCTCCTTGTTGTGGGGCTCGGCCCATTTCTCGTAGGGGCCATGGCAGGCGCCGCAGGTCACGCCCTCCTTGAGGTTGAACTTGCCCATCTGGAGGTTGGCGGGAGCTGCCAGCGCGTGGCAGTTGGTGCAGAGCGGGCTGGCGTCGGGCTTCTCGGGTCGGCCGAGCTTCTTGATGATCTCGTTCGAGGCGTCCTTGGTGAGGGTCTTGAAGGCCTCGGCGTGCTTGTCCTTGTCGGACCAGGTGAGGTACTCGTTGCCGGCAGGCTTGGGGGCCTGCTTGGGCGTCGCGGCGCCATGGCAATTGGCGTTGTTGCACCCGGCGGCGCCTTCGAACTTGTGGCCCAGGGCAATCAGGTGCGCGTTGGGCTGCTGCTTGATCTCATCCGCGGCACGGGCAACGGGAAGCAGCGGCGCGGCGATCAGAAACAGGCCGGCGGTCGCGAGGGCAACGGCTAGGAGCGTTGACGTGCTTCGGGGGCGGGCCATTTCTCGACTCCGTTTCGATGATGTGAACATTTCAATAACCCGATTTTGAGGCGCGGTGTGAGTTAAACCGCCGTGGCGCGGGTTGTCAATGAACCTACATTGGGGTTGCAGGGTTGAGGGTAATGGTTCCGGAAGTTTTGGCGTCGTGTGCGCGTAGTTCGTATGATCGCCCCGCATGTCCCCGGTCGAGCCCCAAGCGTCGCAGCCGCAGCATGGGGCAGCGTCGTTCGACAATCCGACGCGGGCTTCCGTTCGCCAGGGGCCGGCAGAGGGACCCGGGCGGCGATTGCTTGCGCGGGCGTTCGAGGATTGCCGGGCCGACGAGGGCACGCTGTGGCTGCTTTCGGCCGACCGCGAAGCGATGGACGGGGCGCTCAATCACGGCAAGACGCCACAGGTGATGGAGGCGCTGTCGGTCCCGATCACCCAGAGCGTCGTGGGCATGGTCGCCTCGACGGGCGTGGGGGCAAGCATCGGCCCGGACGACTATCACCACCCCGCGCCGACCCAGGCGGGGGCGGCGGATACGCTGGCAATGATCGCCGTGCCCGTGCTGGTGCGCGGGCAGCTGGTGGGCGTGCTGTCGGCGATCAACCCGCGCGGGGGCGGGTTGTTTTCGGCAGCGGATCTGGAAACGCTCTCGTTCAACGCCTACCTCTTGGGCCTGATCCTCGCGGACACACATGGGCTCTCGTGAAGCGCCGCTTACCGGTGACGACCTTCTGAGCGCCCTGCGCCGCTCGGACGGGCGCGGCGTGCGCGTGCTGGTGCTCGACAGCGGCGTCGAGACGTCGCACCCGGAAATTGGCGGGGCGGCGATCCGATCCTTCCGCGTCGAACTCGAGATCGACGGCGACACCGAGCTGCGCAAGATCGTCCCGGACGACCAGGGCGACGTATACGGGCACGGCACGGCGGTGGCGGCGATCGTCCGCCGATTCGCGCCCGGGGCGTCGATCGACAGCGTGAAGGTCATCGGCAGGCCTGTCGGCTCGTCCCACCACGTCGCGGCGGCGCTGCACTGGGGGATCGACCAGGGCTACGACGTCATCAACTGCTCCTTCACCACCCAGGAGCCGCAGCAGCTCGCGCGCTACAAGGCCGCGGTCGATCGCGCGTTCTGCCGCAACGTGCAGGTCGTCTCCGCGTGCAATAACCAGGAATACTGGCGCGTCGAATACCCCGGATCCTTCCCCACCGTGATCTCCACCAGCTACGCCGACCTGCCGGGCCTGACGATCAAGCGTCGGCCGGGCGAACTGGTGGAGTTCGTCGCCCGGGGTGAGAACGTCC
>DATBFY010000585.1:0-9984 GCA_036558265.1 Tepidisphaeraceae bacterium
CGCGATGCGCTGGGTGAACGCGCGGGCGAGGATCGCGACGTCTTCCCCGCGCTCGCGCAAGGGCGGCACGCGGATCGGGAAGACGTTTAGGCGATAGAACAGATCCTCGCGGAAAGATCCGCCGCGGACCGCTTGGACCAGGTCACGGTTGGTGGCGGCAATGACGCGGACGTCGACCTTGATCGTCCGCGCCGAGCCGACAGGTTCGAACTCACCCTCCTGCAGCGCGCGGAGCAGCTTGACCTGGAGGTCGATCGGCAGCTCGCCGATCTCGTCGAGGAAGAGGGTGCCGCGATCGGCGAGGGAGAAGCGGCCGTCGCGCTTCTGCGTGGCGCCGGTGAAGGCGCCCTTCTCGTGGCCGAAGAACTCGGACTCGATCAGCGTGGCGGGGATGGCGGCACAGTTGACGCGGATGAGGGGTTCGTCGCGCCGGCGGCTGGCGGCGTGGATGGCGCGGGCGATCAGCTCCTTGCCGGTGCCGGTCTCGCCCAGGAGCAGGACCGAGGCGTCGGTGGCGGCGACCTGGGCGATGTCGAGGCGGACGTGGCGGATGGCGGGGGAGTCGCCGAGCATCGGGTCGTCGGCGCCCTCGCCGTGGAGCGCGCGGAGCTCGTCCTCGAGGTAGCGTGCCTTTTCCGAGAGGCGGCGGATCGTCCGCTGCGCCTCGAGTCGTTCGCCGACGTCCCGGAGGATCACGGTGTGGCAGGCGCGGCCCTTGAGGGTGTAGCGAGTGAGGCTTGCCTCGGCGACGAAGCGGTCGCCGTCGCCGCGCCGCGCGTCGAGCGCGTCGGGAAGCCACATGGCGCCGCCGTCGGCGTGGGCGGCGAGGTCGTCCGCGTGGGCGAGCAGCGCCTTGGCGGCGGGGACGGTCAGGAATTCGGTGAACGCCCGTCCGATCAGCGCATCGGCCGGGCAGCGGAGCACGCGCGCCGCGGCGGCGTTGGCGGCGGTGATGACGAGGTCCGCGTCCAGGTCCACGATCGCGTCCATCGCGGTGTCGATCAGGCGGGCGAGTTTTTCCTCGCGCTCGCGCAGGCGCGACTGGGCCGCCAGGCGCTGCTGCTCCGCCGCCGCCCGGGCGGCGAACACCTGGAAGACGTGCAGCAGGCGCGGATCGGGCCGGATGGGTCGGCGGTCGATCACGGCGAGGTGGCCCATCACGGCACCGTCGGTCGCCAGGAGCGGCACGCCCACGTACGCGACCGCCCCCGTCGCGACCATCTCCGGGTCGATCGGGTAGAGCTGGGTGATGTTGTCGGGGATGTGGATCAGCGCCTTGCGGAGGATGACCTGCTCACAGGGCGTGTTGTCGATGCGGGTCTCGTAGTCGTCGATCCACTGTCCGCCCATCCAGAACGCCAGGCCGCGGAGCGTGCGGCGCTCGGGGGAGTACTCGGTCACCCAGGCGCCGAACGTGTCGAGCACGCGCGCCAGGTTCTGCACCAGGGCGCGGAAGAACGCCTCACCGGTGGCGGCGGCGGTGCCCTCGGCGATGGCGCGGAGCGCGGCGTCGGGATCGATCTGGCGGGATGAGGATTGCGCGGCAGACGGCATCGCTGCAGGATCTTAACAAATCCGCGCCGCGCCGGAACAGCCGACGACCTCAAACGCGTGCGGACGAAGAAACCTTGCGGACGCTGAACGGCGGTGGCGAAGGCTTCTTCGGAGCAGCCAGCTTCGCCTTCGGCTTGGCGGCGGCGGCGACGAGTTTCGTGGTGGAGATTTTCGCGGCAGGCTCGACCGGCATGGCGGCAGCCGCCGGGATCGGCAGATTGCTGTTGTACCGCTGGGCTAGGATGACCAGGTCGTTGAAGTCCACGTCGCCATCGAGGTCGAAGTCGCCGTCGGACCAGGTTGGGTTCCCGGTGGTGTTGTAGTGCTGGGCGAGCACGACCAGGTCGTTGAAATCGACGGCCCGGTCGTGGTTGGCGTCGCCGGCGAGGAGGAAGAAGTCGAGCGTGAGATCAGTGGCGAGGGGGTTGCCCGAGAGGTCTGCGACGGCACTTGCCGGGATCGTCAGGCGGTAGTCGCCGTCAGGTGGTAGTCCGGCGGGTCCGCCTACCGTGACTCTGAGCGTATGGGTGCGCGGGTCGTAGTCGGACCGAAACAGATCAGTTGGAAGCGACGCGCCAGTGGCGCGGTTGGTCAGGATGAACGCGGAGGAATCGAGGGAGACGTCCTCGTTGAAGGTGGCGGTGATCGTGGGCGCCATCGCCTGCGCGAAACTCTGGCTCCAGAGGGTCGGGGCCCACGTGTCGGTGAATCGCCAGGGTTCAAATCCGGAGACGCTGTCATTTCCCTCGATGTAGACGGCGCGGTCGAGCTCCACGACGCGCAAGCTGAGCATGCCTTGGACGGTGCCGGGCGTCAGGTCCTGGACGAGATAGGTGCCGTCGGCGGTGCCGTCACTGGTCCAGAGTTCGGGGCCGGTGGCGCCGTCGTCGCCGGCGAAGAAGAGGCGGCCGAGCGCGAGGTTCAAAACGCGGGGTGGGATGACGCCGGCGGGCCCGATCATTTTGACGGCGGTCGTGGTCTGCGGTGTGCCGGCGCTCTGCCAGAGTTCATAGCCGCCCGCGGCGTTGGTGGCGAAGAAGTAGAGCCGCCCGCCCATGTTGACCAGGCTGTTGGGATTGGACGTGGCGGTGCCCGGCCGGATGTCGGCCAGGCGAATCGTGCCGGCGGGCGTGCCGTCGGTTCGCCAAGGCTCCGAGCCGGTCGTGCCGTCCTCCGCGGTGAAGTAGAGATATGGGCCGGCGACGGTCAGGGCGGCGATCTTGGGGTCGAGCGAGCCGGGTCGGATGGAGGTGACGCGGACGGTGTCGGCGGCCGTTCCGTCGGTGCGCCAGATTTCGGAGCCTTCGACGGGATCGCTGGCGGCGAAGTAGAGCATGCCGTCGAAGACCGTCAGCGCGCCGGGATTCGAGCTTCCCGATCCGGGGTAAATGTCCGCGACGCGCTGTGTACCGGCGGCGGTGCCATCCGTGCGCCACAGCTCGGTGCCATTTCCGTCCGTTGCGGTGAAGTAGAGGATTCCGTCGAAGACTACTGGCCAATCGAACCCGCCTGACGCCGTGCCCGGGTTGATGTCCTTAAGCAGCGTGGTCCCACCCGCCGTGCCGTCGCTGATCCAGATCTCGCGACCGTGCGCGTTGTCAGCAACGCTGAAGACGAGGCGCCCGTTGTACGCGATCAGTGTCTCGGGCCATGAGCCGGTCGAGCCGGGAACGATGTCTTTGACGAGGTGCGTTCCCGCGGGCGTACCGTCGGTGAGCCAGAGTTCCTGGTCGTTGGAGCTCCTGAATGCGGCGAAGTAGGCCAGATCGTTGACGACGGTCACCTGGTTGGGGTTGCCGTAACCGGAGCCTGGAAAGGTGTCGGCGAGAAGGGTTGCGCTGCCAAACGCATCCACCGCCCAGAGTTCGTTCCCGTGAACGGGCTCGTGGGCCGTCATCAGCAATTGCCCGTTGAGAGGCGCCCAGATGAACGGTTCGGAGTGGCCGGTGCCCGGATAGATGTCGCGCAGGATGCCGGTGCCCGCGGTCGTGCCGTCGCTGACCCAGAACTCCTGGCCGGTGACCGGGTCGTCGTTGCGCCAGATGAAGCGGCCGTTGATCGCCAGGGGAAGCGAGGGGGCGCGGGTTCCGGGCGGGCTGATGCTCGCGATCAGAGACGTCGAGGGCGCCGTGCCGGCGGTGGTGTAAAGCGAATAGCCCGCAGCGGACGTACCGAGCGTGAAGAACAGCCGTGTCCCAACGCCGGTCAGGTTGACGGGGGCGGCGCCCGATCCCGCTGATGCAAGACTGGTGACCAGTGACGCCGTGTCGGCTCCCGCGGGCACGCGGTAGATCTGCGGGCCGGCCGTGGGGTGATTGGCGCCGATGTAAAGGTCATTGCCCAGGGCGCCGATGTCGGCCGGGTTCGGAAAGCCGCCGCCGATCGTCTGCGCCGTAGTCGAACCCGCCTTGATGCGGTAGACGCCCGCGCCCGTCCCGGAGGTGCGGTTGAAGTACAAGAAGCCGCTGGCGATCACAATTCGTCCGAGGGGTGAAGTGCTATTCTGCACGATAAATGTCGTGCCGGACGTCCCGTCGCTGGTCCAGAGTTGTCCGCCCTGATCGCTGAAGTAGACGCGATTGTCGAACGCCGTAAGCCGGTACAGAAGACTCGAGAACTTGATTCCCTCGACAAAGGTGGCGTTGCCGGGGACTCCGGTGCTCTTCCACAACCCCTGCTTGCTCGCCGACCCGCCGTCCGAATAGAAGTACACCGTCCCGTTCGCGACGGCGATGCCGAGCGCGCTGCTCGTGCTGCTCTGGCCCTGGGCGCCGGAGCGGATGTCCGCCACGAGCTGAGTGCCGGCATCCGTGCCGTCGCTGACCCAGAGTTCGCGGCCGTGGACGCCGTCGTCGGCGTAAAAGTAGACCTTGTTCCCGGCGGCGGTCATGCGCGATGGGATGGAATTGGCGCGGCCCGGATTGATGTCTTTGACGAGGACGGTGCCTTGGCTGGTGCCGTCGCTCTTCCACAGCTCGGCACCGGTGACATCGTCCCCGGCGATGAAGTAGAGCGTACCATCATCGGTGGCGGCGAAATCGTCGGCGCCGCCGGAGGCCAGTCCGGGATACACGTCCTTGACGAGCGTCGTTCCGTCGGTCGTGCCGTCGGTCTTCCACAGTTCCCAACCGTGCACACCGTCGTGCGCGGTGAAGTACGCAACGCTGCCCACGCGAAAGACCTCGCGGGAGACGTAGTCGTACCCGGGGGTCGGGTCGATATCAGCCGCGAGAGAGCCGGACAGGAGCAGGCGCGATTCGAGGGGGGAAAGGGCTACAGGCCGACGTTTTCGTGCGCGATCGGCAGATGGGGCCTTCGGCATACTCGCCTCCCTTGAGGTGAAGAACTGATGGATATGCCCCGATTGATACGTTCAGCGGACTCAGCTGTCAAGTGCATTGTTTCATTGCGCGATCGGCTCAAAATCACGCCGTAATCCGCGCATCATGCGCTTCCCAATGCGCGCGTCAGTGTCACCCCCGGTGCCCTTGGCGCGTTTCGCGGTTCTGCTGCGTTCCCGGCAGGCGGTTGATCGTGTTGTGAATCGTGTGCTTGATCGCCACCCCGTCGGCCGATTTCAGGTTCACCTGGATCTGCATCTGCATCACCGGCCCAAGATTCGGGATGTGAAGGGTCACGGTTCGCTGGTCGTCGCTCAGCGTTACCGCGCTCAACTCCACATCATCCTGTCCCTCCTTCTTCGGATCCGACACGCGGTAGTGCTTCGACCCGTAATTCTGCGTCCAGCGATAATTCCACTGCTGGATCGCGTAGCTCGCAGCGTCCTCGGCCGACGCCTTGTCCAGCGCATCGCTGAAGCTGATCGCGATCGCGTCCTTCTGCACGTGCAGCGCCGTGGGCAGGTGGACCGGCTGACCCGTGTACGCGATCCGATAAAACCCGCCCGCCTGGGTACAGTTGGTTGCCCAGCCGACCAGTCCGCAGCAATAGAGTTGTCCGTCGGCGGGATTGAAGCGGGCGCGCATCACGCCGGTGGGAAAGGCGATGCCAGGGATGGGGACGACGCCCCCCTGCGGCACGCCATCAACCGTCTCGTGGAGCACCAGGAAAACCTTTCCCGTGCCATATGACGTGTGGAGCAGTTGCCCCTTGAGCGGCCCCCAGCGCTCGCTGGTCACCCAGACGTCTTCCGCGGGCGAGCGATCGACGTTCACCGGGATCCAGCACAGCGGCGGATCATATCCCTCCTTCGGCGTGCGCTTGGGCGCGGTGTAGCCCCAGATGTTGCCGAAAAACGGCGGCCGCTCCGACGTGGCCGAAGGGACGAACAGGTTGATCCGATTCGCCGGGGTCCAGAACCCTTCCTGGTCGGTGACGACGATCTCGCCCGCCGGCCCCAGCGCGACACCGTTGGCGGCACGAAATCCGGTCGCGAGCACGTCGGTGCGTTGGCCGTCCTTCGAGATGCGCAGGATCGTGCCGTGGTGCGGCGTCACCGCATCCAGCGCGTGGCGGGCGCTCTTGGCGTAATAGAAGTTGCCTTGGGCATCGGTCTGGAGTCCCATCGCGAACTCGTGGAAATGCTCGGTGACGAACGCGTCGTTGTTCACGCACTCGATGAAGTCGATCTCGCCGTCGCCGTTGAGATCGTGAAGCCGGGCGAGTTGGTCGCGGCAGAGAACGTAAATCACGGATTGCCGATTGCCGATTGCCGATTGCGGATTGGTGAGGATCTTCAGGCCCAATGGTTGGAAGAGCCCGGTGGCGATGCGGCGCCAGGTCAGGTGATCGAGCTTGTCGTCAATGCCGGAGACGAGCCAGACGTCGCCGTCCCACGTGCAGATGGCCGCGCTGTGGCCGTCGGGGAAGAAGTCGAACCCGCCGAAGCGCATGCGCGACTTGTACGGATTGGCGTCCGGCGCGGTCAGGGTGTCGGCGCGAAACGCGCCGGCGTCCTTGCCGATGACGCCCGTCGTGGCTAGCTCCTGCGGGTATCGCGGCGGGCCGCCGTGTAAGAGGGAAGACAAATCCGCCGGCGCCGGCGACGCCGTCGCGGCCGCGGTGAAGGTCTGGAGCGATCCGGCGTCAACGCGGGCAATGAGGAGCTTGATCTTCGCCGGCGTGGCGGAGGCGGGGATGTGCAAGCGCAGCTGGGATTCGCCGGCAATCGAGAAGACCATCTGGTTGGTTGCGCCGCGCGCGACCACGGCGATCGCGCCGGTGGATGGCGAAGTTGTAGCTTGGGTCGGGGGGCGCGCGAGGTCTCCCAGGACCGCGACGCTCCCTTCCGCGGTGGCGCGGCGTGCACGGCCGGGTGGATGGAACGTCGCCAGGATGCCGGCGGTCTTCACTGGATGTTCGAGGACTTCCAGGTCGAGATCGGCTGACGATCTTGCGATGTTCAGCGTGCGCGTGATCAGCGGAATCGCACCGGCACGTTCAAGACTCGGGCTGTCCAGCACCGGCGTGCCATCCACCGTATATGCAAGGATCACCTGCTGGCCGTGCAGGTACAGGCCCGTGTATTGGGCATGATCGTGCGAGAGCGGCCCGTACGGCCGGTTCTGCCAATCCTTCGATTCCTTCGTGTAGTCGGTCGAAGGATAGCGCGTCCGCGGGTCATCGAAGCTCCCACCGTGGCCCCAGCCCGGTCCCACCGACGATCCGAAGATCGGCTGGCCAACCACGCTCGGCCACACGCGGTGCGTGCCATCGTAGAGCACGCTCTTGAAGTCGATGAACCCGCCGGTCCAGGCCAGCGAGTAACGCAGCAGGTCCTCGTCGAACAGGACGTACGTCTGCGATTTGGCATCCAGCCGAATCGCGATCCCCTTCTGCGTGATGTTGCGGTTGGGGTACGCCGATTCGATGCTGGCCGAAAGCGTCGGCCCGTAATCCATCTCCAGCCACGGCTTGGGCGGCGGGGCCTTGGCCGGGGCGGCTGCCAGCGCGGCGAACCCGCCCCAGAACAGCAACGCAGTCAAGGCACATTGGGGTATGTACGGGCTCATCATTTCCCCGCCAGCCGGCGCTTGATCGCGGCATTGGCCAGGGCGGGATCAACCTGCTGCCCATGCGCTTTCATGAACGCTCCCATCGCCTGCCCCATCTGCTTTTCCGTAAAGCTGCTCTGGCCCAGGAATGTTTCGACAAGCTGATCGGTTTCTTCAGGAGAGGCCCGTTTTGGGAGATATTCCTCAACCACGGCCAGTTCGGACTTAAGCTGAGCGACCTCGGCCGGTTTACCCAGTTTCTCGTATTCTTCCATACTCTTGCGGAGTTTTTTGGCATAAGCCGCGATGGCTTCCTCTTCCGTGATCTTTTTTGGCGCCAAGTCGATATTCTTGACGTCGCTGATGAGCATCCGGATAACCTGAAGCCGGTCTTTCTGGCCGGCCTTCAGGGCGGATTTCATATCTTCCTGGAGTTTTGACAGAACGCTCATTTTTGCACTCCGTAGTAGATGATGGTATAAGGGCAGCTATCCTAGCAGAGGGGTGCCTTCCGTCCATCGCTGCTCGCCCCCTTTGGGTTGACCTTCGGGTCGAACGTCCTCTCTGCATGGATTCTCTGGACAACCGGATCGCGAATGGGTGACTCGCACGTCACGCTCCGCGCAGGCTAAAAGCGAACCTTGTCGGTGCGCGACGACCGATGCGCGGGAGCCGTGGGGGTCGGCAGGTACATTTCAGCGCGAGGTTGACGGGCCCGGTGCGGGGCGGTCATCGGGCGTCATTCCCGCGCGTTTTTCGGGGATCGGGTTTCATATGTCTCAAGGCACACTGGAAGGGATTCTGCACTTCAAAGACGACCGCGCTGACGGGCAGTTGCGCGACCCGGCGCATCCGCTGCGACTGGTCGGGGGCGGCATCTTCGTCTCGCGCCAGATCATCAAGGAGCTGCACCTGCGCCCGGGCCTGATGGTCAAGGGCCAGCCCAAGGGACGCCACCTGACGCGCGTCCACTCGATCGAGGGGTGCAGCCCGGAGGAGTACGCCGAGCGCACCCACATCTACGAGGCCATCGCGCTCGACCCCCACCCGATGCTCAAGCTCGAGCATGACCCCAACGAGCTGACCACGCGGATGATCGACATCCTGACGCCCGTCGGCTTCGGCCAGCGCGGGCTGATCGTCGCCCCCCCGCGCACGGGCAAGACGATCCTCCTTCAGAACATCGCCAAGGGCATCCACGCGAACTATCCGGACACCGAGCTGGTGCTGCTGCTGATCGACGAGCGGCCCGAAGAGGTGACGGACATGCGGCGGAACATCCCCGGCACCGTCTACGCCTCGAGCAACGACAACGACGTCGAGAAGCACCTGGACCTCGCGCAGCTCATCATCGAGCGGTGCAAGCGGAAGGTGGAGTTCGGGAAGAACATCGTCGTGCTGCTGGACTCGCTGACCCGCGTAGGGCGGGCGTTTAACGCCGGCGGGCCCAACGGCGGGCGCACGATGTCCGGCGGCCTGGACAACCGCGCCCTGGAGATCCCCAAGCGACTCTTCGGCGCGGCCCGCAAGATCGAGAACGGCGGCAGCCTCACCATCCTGGCGACCTGCCTGATCGACACCGGCAGCCGGATGGACCAGGTCATCTTTGAGGAGTTCAAGGGCACCGGCAACATGGAGCTGACACTGGACCGGCAACTGGCCAACCAGCGCATCTTCCCCGCGCTCAATATCCTCCAGTCCGGCACGCGCAAGGAGGAAAAGCTGCTCGATGAAAAGGGCCTGGCGGCCGCGCGCAACATCCGGCGGCACCTCTTGAACATGACGCCGACGCAGGCGATCAAGAGCTTGCAGGATTTGATGAAGAAGGTGCCGACGAATCAGCAGATCTTCGATTCGGTGCGGGCGTAGCACGGCGAACGCTTCGCCAAAACATGCAGGGGCTGGTCAGGTCGGGCTCAGCGGTTTTGAGCGTTCGTCCATGCACGCTAATCTTCGTGCATGCCCGACGCCATCCACATCCGCCCCGCCGCCCCCGCCGACGCACCAGTCATCGCCGAATACAACGCCGCCATGGCGCTCGAGACCGAACACAAACGCCTCGACCCCGCCACGCTCCGCGCCGGCGTCGAATGGGCCGTCGCCCACCCCGATGCCGCCCGCTATTTCCTCGCCGAAGTCGCCGGTCAGGTCGTCGCCCAGCTCATGATCACCTTCGAATGGTCCGACTGGCGCAACGCGATGTTCTGGTGGGTGCAAAGCGTCTACGTCCACCCCGATTTCCGATCCCGTGGCGTCTTCGGCACGCTCTACCGCCACGTCGAGGTGCTGGCGCGCGAGGCCCGCGCCTGCGGGCTTCGCCTTTACGTCGAGAAGGACAACGCCCGGGCACAGGAAGTCTACCGGCGGCTGGGCATGTCGGACGCCGGGTACCTGGTCTACGAGTCGGATTGGTCGGGCTGCAGCCAGGAGAAATCGGGTAGGAGGGGGCCTTGCGGCCCCCGTCCTCCCACACCAC
>DATBFY010000586.1:0-18879 GCA_036558265.1 Tepidisphaeraceae bacterium
GGTGGACCACCTCGAACCGCTTCCCCGCCGCGGCGGCCTCGGACTGGATGTGCATGGCGCAGCCGACGTTGCCTGTGGCGCAAACGGTCGCGCCGGTGCGCTCGATGTGGTTGATCTTGCGATGGGCCAGGTCGGTGGCCATGGCTGGCTGGGTGAGGTTGTAGGTGCCGGCGGCGCCGCAGCACATGTCGGACTCGGCGAGCGGCACGAGGCGCAGGCCGGGGATGGCCGCCAGGAGCTTGCGCGGCGCGGCGGTCACCTTCTGGGCATGGGCGAGGTGGCAGGCGTCGTGATAGGTCACGGCGAGGTTGACCGGGTGCTTCATCTCCGGCAGGCCCAGTTCCATGAGCACCTCGCTGACGTCGCGGAGCCTGGAGGCGAACTCTTTAGCGCGCCCGGCGTATTCCGGGTCGTCGCGCAGCAGGTGATCGTAATCCCGGAGCATCGCGCCACACCCGGCGATCGTCGTGGCGATCCGATCCACCCCCGGGCCGTCCTTGGGCAGCACGGCGTCAATGTTGCGTTTGGCGAACTCCGCCGCCGGCTGCCACGCCCCGTTGTGATGGTGGATCGCCCCGCAGCACCCCTGGGCCCGCGGCACCACCACCTCCGCCCCGCACGCCGCCAGCAGTTCGACGGCCTGGCGGTTGACCTTGTCGAACATGACGCTGCCGATGCAGCCTGGGAAGAAAGCAACCTTCGTAGCACGGGCGCCTCGCCCGTGTGAATCATTCACGGGCGGGGCGCCCGTGCTACGGGACACATGTTCCGGCAAGCGCTTGGGCCAGATCGATCCGTTGGCCGGCAGCATCTGCTCCATCTTGCGCAACTGGAGCGGCAGGAGCTTGAAGAGGCCGATCCGGCGCATCAGGCCGTAGAGCACGACCTTCTGCATCAACCTTGCCGGCAGGAGCGCCAGCTTCAGGCGCCTGGGATGGACGAAGATGTGGAAGAACATCCACCGCATGAACCGCCCCTGGAGCGTGAGCTTCGCGTCGGCGTTGAGCTTGGCGCGGGTTTCCTCGATCAGCTCGTGGTAGACCACGCCGCTCGGGCAGGCTGTTTCGCACGCCCGGCAGTCGAGGCAGAGGTCCAGGTGCTGGCGGACGGATGCGGTCGGCTCGATCACGCCCTCGGCCAGCGCCCGCATGAGCTGGATCCGCCCGCGCGGGGAGTCGGCCTCGTGGAAGGTCTGCGTGTAGGTCGGGCAGGCCGGCAGGCACAGGCCGCAGTGCACGCAGGAGAGCGCCCGGTCATAGGTGCGCGGGTCGAGGGGCAGGGGGGTCGTCCGGGCGGCGGATTCGTTCAACGTCGCGTTCATCGTGTCTCGCGTGGTGCCTCCCCTATTCCATCGGCAAGGCGGCCAGCTTCCCGTCGGGATCGAAGGCGTGCTTGAGCCGCTCCAGGAGCGCCCGCCGGGCCGGGTCCATCGCGACGTGCACGCGCCCGCCCTGCCCGAAAAAGTATACGCTTCCTCCGAGCGACCGTGCGGCCGACTCGATCTCCCCGTGCCGCTGCGGTTCTGCGATCCCGATCACAATTCCGAAGGCGGCATCCGCGGACCAATCCGTCAGGGCGGCGGCTTTCGCAAACTCCAGAATCTTGACCGGGGGGACCGAAGCCCGGAACGATCGCTCCACGCCCGCCGCTTGCCAGAGGCGACCTCGATGACTGATGTCGTCATCCAACGTTCGTTCGATAATCTCCGCGGGGGCGCGCTCCGGCATCGCCTTGCGGTAGTAGGCGAGCGTTCGCTCGTCACCCAGATAACCGCACCAGAGCGCCTCGGCCGTCATCGTGGCCCACTGCGGCCGGCAGGGGGTCGGAAGTAGCCGGTTGACCATCCACGGATCCGCCGCGAAGCGAGCCACGATCGCTCCCGTCGGCCGGAGATAAGTCCGGCTCGTCATCGTGACCAGCCGGCCGAACGCGCCGCGCTGGCCGACCATGAACTTGGTCAGGTCATAGCCGGCCACATTTTTGACCGTCCGCCCGCCGGCGGTGATCAGCTCGTCGCGGCCGCTCTTGAATTGGCAGCCCAGGAGCAGGTCGCGCCAGGCGCCGTAGCCCAGGCGCAACGGGCCCGACGAGTTGGTCTCGACCAGCCGCCCCAGCGTCCAAGTGACGTCGCCGTCGACCGGCAGCCATTGGCCGATTTCGGCAAGCTTTCGCTGGGCATCGGCAAACGTAACGTCGGCCGAGAACGTGGCGGTCATGTCCCGCGCGTGCAGCTCCACGCCGCCGGGCGGGACCAGCGGCGTGCGGTCGGGACGAAAGGTGAGGGGCGCGGAGTCCATTGCCACGGCCCAGTCTATCAGACCTCCTTTTTGGCTTCGAGAGTTGCGAGGATCTGTCTGAGTGTGGCCAGGACGTCCTGCTGGACTGCCTCGCGGCGGTTGGCCTCGGGGCCCTCGGTCGTCCTGGCGGCCATCGAGGGGCCGATCGTCATCAGGGCCGAGCCGAGGATCTTGCCCAGCGGCGTCCTGGCGAAGATGTCGCCGTAGCCGACCGAGAGGCAGGTGGAGCAGTAGACCATGGCGTCCCAGACGTCGTTGACCTTGGGGTTGTGGTGCTTCTCGACGAGGTAGAAGAGGACCGTGCTCAGGCCGACCAGGGTGGCCGTGTTACGGCACGGCGAGGCGGCCAGGCGGGCGGCCCAGTGATCGAGATCCAGGTTGAGGTTCGCGGGGACGTTCAGTCCCAGGGTTTGCAATGAGTCGCGGAGCGGCATGACGGATCACCACCGATCTATTTGCGGAGAGCGGAAAACGGGCGGCCCGCCATTGGTGGGGGCGGGCCGCCCGGACAGGAGAACCCCTCGCCTACAACGCGCCTTAAGACTTTCGGGGCTTGCGTTCGGGCGCGTCGGGGACGACCGCCGTGGTCGCGCCGTTGCCGCCTGAAGGCCCGGCCGCTGAAGCGGCCTTCTCGCCGGGAGCAGCGTCCCTGGGTGCGAGCTGGGAGAGGACGGCCGAGCCGATCTTGTCGAGCATCAGCTTGCCCTCGTCGGGCAGGGTCTTTAAGAGGCCGTCGGCGGCGGCGCCGACGCTGGCGGCGCGCATGAACTGCATGCTCATATTGGCCATGGTCGTCGGGTCGCCGAAGATCTGCATCTGCGCCTTGGCGAACATGTTGCCAAGCGCTTCTGCGGCGGCGATGCGGATCTCGCGCTCGGCGTTGATGCGGAACTTCTCGAGCTCGAACTTGAGGGCCGCCTCCTCGAACTCCTGTTTGTTCGCCAGGCTCTGGCGCTCGACCTCGACGCGTGCCTGCTCGACGCTGACCCGCTCGCGCTCGACGTTGACGTCCACCATCTTGACCGCGCGCTCGCCGTCGGCGCGCTTGGCAGCGGACTGGGCGTCACCCTCGGCCAGCTTGAGCTTGGCCTGGAAGCGCATGTCGGCGGCCTGCCGCTCGGCGTCGGCCTCCTTAAGCTGCATGTAGGCCAGGACGTCGGCCTCGGTCTGGTCGCGGATCTTCTTCTCGTTGATCGCCTGCTGGGCGGCGATGAGCTTTTTGGAGGCCTCGCGCTCGGCCTCGCTGGTGACGGTGACGGTCACGACCTGCTGTTTGGCGCGTTCGCGCTCGGTCTCGGCGGCGAGGACCTGGGCCTGGGCATCGGCGCGCTCGCGCTCCTTCTCGGCGACGGCGACCTCCTTGGCGCGCTCGGCGACCTCGACGGCCTGCTTCTTGACGATCTCAGCGGTCTCCTGCTCGCGCAGCTTGGCCACGAGCGCGATGCGCTTGACGACCTGGGCCTGCTCGACGGCGAGCGTGCGCTCGACCTCGGCGGTCTCGATCGACTTGTTCTTCTCGATGTCGCGCTTGGCGACGGCCTCGTCCTGTTCGAGCTTGAACGCGGCGACCTCGCGCTCGCGGGCGGCGCGGACGTTGGCGACCTTGGCGCGCTGCTCGGCCTCGAACTCGGCCTGGTCGCGCTCCATGTCGAGCACCTTCTTCCTGGTCTCGACGTTCTTGGCGACCACGAGGCGCTGGGCCTCCATCTCGATCTGGTTGCGCTCGACGCGGGCCTTCTGGGTGATCTCGGCGATCTTGCGGAGGCCCTGGGCGTCGAAGACGTTGCGCTCCTGGAGGGCGGAGGGGTCGGTCTGGTCGAGCGAGGAGATGGTGACCGATTCGAGCGTCAGGCCGTTGGTCGCCAGGTCGTGGGTGACGATCTCCTGGACGGCGGAGGCGAACTCATCGCGCTTGGCGTGGAGCTCGACGAGGTCCTTGGTGGCGGCGACGGTTCGAAGGGCGGAGACGAGCTTGTCCTCAACCAGCTCGGCGACGGCGTCGGGCTGGACGCTGCGGCCGCCCAGCGAGCGGGCGGCCTGCTGGATGTCCTCGCGGCTGGGCTGGACTTTGATGTAAAACTCCGCGGAGAGGTCCACGCGCAGGTTGTCCCTGGTGATGAGCGCGTGAGGGCCGCGGCGCTCGACGTTGAGCCGCATCGTCTCCAGCGAGACGGGCGTCAAATGGTGGATGATCGGGATGACGATCGCGCCGTCATCGAGGATCACGTGCGGGCCGCGACCGCCGGTGCGGACGTACGCCATGTTCGCGGAAGTCTTACGGTAGAAGCGCGTGAAGACGGTGATGAACGAGACCAGCGCGAGCAGCACGATGCCCGTGCCGGTCAGGACATATCCGCCAGTGATGGGTAATTGCGGCACGAGCCCGGTCCAGGGGACGATGGCCATCGCGGCCCCGACGAGGAAGAGGAGGATGAGGATCATGATTGTTCTCCCGTTGCAAAGTGTTTGATCGTTTACGCGATTCGCTTGACGAAGAAGACGCGCTCGTCGGCGCGGTAGGCCACGAGCCTGACCTGGGATCCGCGCGGGATCGGCTCGACGCCACCTGCGACCCGGCAGGGGAGTTGCTTGAGGTCGCCCCGCTCGTCGCGCAGGGCGACCAGGCCGAAGCGCTCGTCGATCCCATAGAGGGCCTGGCCGACCTCGCCGACGAGGTCGCCGCGCCGAAGCGCCAGGTTCTGGTTCAGCGGCACGAGGCGGGCGACGATGAGGACCATCGCCCGCGTGATGACGAGGCTGATGGCCATGGCGATTGGGATCGACCAGCGAGCGACGTCCCAGTTGACCCGCGGGCGCAGCATGGCGTTGGTGAGGAAGCCGGCCGCGCCCCAGGTGAGCAGCAGGATCATCGCGATCAAGCTGATCGGGACGCGGCCGATGCCCATCCACGCCAGGACTGCGGCGTGGGCGGACGAATGGCCGCCGTCATGGACGTCGGTGTCGCCGTCGTGTGCGTCGGCGTCAGCGTCAGCATCCGCGTCGGCATCGACGTCAACGTCAACGTCAGCGTCGACATCTACGTCAGCATCTACATCGGCATCGGCGTCTACATCGGCATGGACGTCCACGTCGCCGTCGCCGATCGCGACGGCGCCCAGCGTACATGCGAACAGGTACACCAGCGCGACCGCGAGGGGCGCGAGGAAAATCAAGTTCCACCAGCTTAAAAGCCATTGGAGCGTCATACGTCACCCGTGTGAGGTCAGGTGCGTGGGTCGATGGAATCAGGTCACGGGATATGTTGTAGGGTCAGGGGGGGCGAGTGTCTGCTATAAGGCGGGGGCGTGTATATAACGGGGTTTAGCAGAATTGTGCGCGTGACGGCATGCGGCAGCGAGGGATCAGTGCGCGGCGGCAGCAGTGCCGGATTTAGCGCGGGCCAGCAGCGCATCAGCGGCGGCGGAGTCGGCCGGGTGACGTTCGTCCACGACGACCGTGGCGCTGGCGGTGTGAGGCTGGCGGATCTCGTTCAGCGGGCGCTCGACGGCGCGGAGGAACGGTCGCGGGAACACGCCCAGCACGATGACCGCCAGCGCCAAGGGGGTGAGGACGAGCATCTCGCGGTTGGTGATGTCGCCGCCGGGCACGTACTTGGGGTGGACCGTCACGTGCGAGTCGCGGTCCTCGCTTAAGAGGGGGTAGTGCAGCGGGCCGAAGAGGAGCTTGGCGGCGAAGTGGAGCATGTAGATCGCGCCCAGCACAATTCCGGTCGAGGCGATCACGCCGTACGTGATCCCCAGGTGCGGGCTGACGAACGCGCCCAGGATGGTGAGGAACTCGCTGACGAAGTTGTTGAGCCCCGGCAGGCCGACGGCGGCCATGACGAAGATCATCAGGAAGAACGCCATGCGCGGCATGGCCCGGGCAAGGCCGGACAGCTCGTTGATGTCGCGCGTGTGATAGCGGTTATAGATCATCCCGACGATCAGGAAGAGCGCGCCGCTGACGATCCCGTGGTTGATCATGTACAGCACCGAGCCGGCCATGCCCTCGGTGTTGAGCGCGAGCATTCCCAGCACGCAGAAACCCAGGTGGGAGACCGAGGAGTAGGCGACGAGCTTCTTGATGTCGGTCTGCACCCACGCGACGAGCGCGGCGTAGATGATGCCGATCAGGCAGAGGATCGCGAGGAACGTCAGCACGCCGGGGAAGAGCACGTGTCCGTCGGCGGCGATCAGGCCGATCGGCAGGGCGATGCGAAGCAGGCCGTAGGTGCCGAGCTTGAGCACCAGGGCGGCCAGGTCCACACTGCCGGCGGTGGGAGCCTCGGTGTGCGCCAGCGGGAGCCAGGTGTGCAGCGGGAAGAGGGGGGTCTTGACCGCGAACGCCAGCAGCAGCGACAGGAGCACCCAGAAGCGCTCGCGGTCGGTCATCTGCGTCTGGGCGAAGTGGATCACTGTCGGCAGGTCGAACGTGCCGGCGCGGTTCCCCAGATACACGATCCCGGCGAGCATGAAGACCGAGGCGGAGAAGGTGTAGAGGAAAAGCGTGACGGCGGCGCGGCGGCGCTCCTTCCCGCCCCAGATGCCGACGATGAAGAAGAGCGGCACGAGGGATGCTTCGAAGAAGACGTAGAAGAGCAGCAGGTCGGTGGCCATGAACGTGCCGAGCATGAAGACCAGCAGCAGGTTCATATTGGCGTAATGCTCGCGCGACCGCGTGTGGATCGACCGCAGGGATGCCGTCACGGCCAAGGGGTGGAGCGCCGCCGTCAGCAGCACGAGCATCAGCGAGATCTGGTCAACGCCCAGCGAGAACTGCACGCCCAGTTGCGGGATGCTGGGGCCGCGGATGATGAACTGGTAGCCGCCCTTGTACCAGTCGTATTGCAGCGCGATCGAGACGGCGGCGATCAGCGTGCTGGCGCTGACCCCGAGGCCCCAGGTCTTGCCGCGCATGTGCCGCGGCAGCACCATGCCCACCGCCACGCCGATCAGCGGGACGATCAGCATGCCAAGGAGCAGAAGGTGGTGGGGCAGGAGTGCGGCGAGCGCGCTGAGCGTCGCCAGGATCAAGAGCAGCCGGACGGGGATGCGACGATGTCGGAGCATGTTTGCGGGGTTCGTGTTCCTGCGGACGTGGCGGGATCGTATTGGATCGGGGCAGGCTTGTCGATGCGCCGGGCGCACCGGGCACGAACCCTCACCCCGGCCCTCTCCCGGCGTACCGGGAGAGGGGGAGATTCGTCACCATCGCTTGGCCTGGCTCGCCACCTTCATCGGCAGGCCGAACAGGTCGATGAAGCCGCGCGCCGCCGTGACGTCGTAGCCTTCCATGCTGAAGCTGGCGAGTTGCGGGTCGTAGAGCGTGTGCGGGCTCTGCGCGCCGACGGCCAGGGCTCGGCCCTTGTAAAGGCGGACGCGCGCGACGCCCGTGACCGTCGCGTTCGTGTGGTCGATGAAGGCCTGCAGTCCCTCGCGCAGCGGGTGGAACCATTGGCCGTTGTACACCAGATCCGCATACCGCAGCGCGACCTGTTGCTTGTAGTGCAGCGTGTCGCGCTCGACGCAGATCTGCTCCAGGGCCTTGTGCGCCTCGTAGAGGATCGTGCCGCCCGGCGTCTCGTACACGCCGCGGCTCTTCATGCCGACCAGGCGGTTTTCGACCAGCAGTGCCACGCCCACGCCGTGACGGCCGCCGATCTTGTTGAGTTCCGCAATCAGCTCGTGCCCCGGCATCCGTTTGCCGTTCACGGCGACGGGGTTGCCCGACTGGAACTCAACCTCCACGATCTCGCTCTGCTCGGGCGCGCGCTCGGGCGGGACGACCATGGTCAGGCATTTTTGCCAGTTGGGCTCCTTTTCCGGGTGTTCGATCTCGGCCCCCTCGTGGCTGATGTGCCAGAGGTTGCGGTCCTGGCTGTAGATCTTCTCCTTGCTGACGGGGATGGGGACGTTGTGCTTCTGCGCATACTCGACGGCGCTCTCGCGGTCGCGCAGCTCGAAGGACGGGTCTTTCCACGGCGCGATGATCTTGAGCTTGGGATCCAGGGCCATGTAGGTCAGCTCGAACCGCACCTGGTCGTTGCCCTTGCCCGTGGCGCCGTGGCCGACCGCGTCGGCACCGGTCTGGTGGGCGACTTCGACCTGCTTGGCGGCGATCAGCGGCCGGGCGATGCTCGTGCCCAGCAGGTAATCCTGCTCGTAGATCGCGTGCGCCCGCAGCATGGGGAAGCAGTATCGCTCGGCGAACTCCTGCCGCAGATCCATGATCACGACCTCGTCGGCGCCGCTCTTGTACGCCTTGTCCTCGATCCCCTTGAGCTCGTCCCCCTGGCCCAGCTCGGCGGCGAACGCGACCAGCTTCACGCCCGGGTACCGCTCCTTGAGCCACGGCAGGATGACGGAGGTGTCCAGTCCGCCGCTGTACGCCAGGACGATCTTCTGAGGAGGCTCTTGCTTGGGCTGCATCGTGGTGGTCTCCGGTCGGAAATCCAATGAAAAACGCCCGCGAACTCGCGAGCGTGATCAGTATAGGAATCGCGACCGGAATGAACAGGAGCCGCTATGCGCGCGGCGTCAACCGCGAATCCGCGCCGCCGCGGTCTTGCATCGATCGCCGACGAAGCTCCCCTCGCTCGCCCGCGCGATCTTTTCCAGCGCCTTCGCCGCTCCTACCCGCTCCAGCACTTCGATCGCACGGACGACGCGCAGCTTCTCGGCATCCGCCGCCGTCGGACGATCCAATCGCGCGATCAATACCGATAACGCCGCCCGTGTCTCGTCGGACTTGGCCGCCGCCAACGCCTCGCGCATCGCCGGCCGCGCCGCCTCGCCCAGTTCGGCGAGCGCCCGCTGCGCCGCCTGTCGTTCGGCATAGGCGTCGGCGTTCAGGGCGGCGATCAGTCGCTTGACCTGCTGCGAATCCGCGTTGCGCATCGCCGAGAGCCGTGTCACCAGGAAGGGCACAGCCGCCTCGCGCGCGGCGGTCATCTGACCAATCGCGCGATACGCCTCAGCAGCGTCTTCAGCCCCAAGCGCCCCCCACCAACCGTTCAGCGTCTGCTCATTTGCAGTCTCTGATGTGCCAGGCTTCCCGAGTGCGGACACGTCCCAAACCATCGCCGTCGTATCCTGGCTGGCCGAAAGCAAACGGCGCGAATCCGGCGAGAACGACACTTCTTTGATCCATCCCCGGTGGCCGACGAACTTCGCCACCAACCTGCCCGAAGGGAGTGACCAGACGCGCACGGTCGGCCGATCCGGCCCGCCACCCGCCGCGACGAGCCGCCCATCCGGCGAGAAGGCGACGCACGTCCCCGCGTCGCCGTCGCCTTCGATCTGCCCGCGCACCTGACCGCTCATCACCTCGACCAACCGGATCGGCTTACCCCAACTCGCCAGCGCGAGCGTCAGTCCATCGGGCGAGAAGGCGGCCGAATGGTCTCCGCCCGCCGGCACCGCAAGGCGGGTCAGCTCACAGCCGGCTGCCGTGTCCACGAGCGCAACGAATTTCTTATCCGGGTCGCCGCTGCCGATCGCCAGCAGCCTGCCATCGGGTGCGAACGCCAGCGGGATCTCGCTGAACTGCCGCGGATCGATGTTCACCGAAAACCGCTCGGCGCCCGTTCGCGTATCCATGACGCGCATCCGCATGTCGCGGCACGCCACTGCCAGCATGGAGCCGTCCGCGCTCGCGGCGATCGTGTCCATCGCGACCAGTCCACCGGTAAACGCCTTCGTCCGCGTGCGGCGGGAGCCATCGAAGACCTCAAGGCTCGGGCTCTCGCTGGACGTCGCGACCATCCTCCCGTCGGCGGACGCCGCCACCATCAGCCCGACCTTCCCGCCCTCGCCCAGTTCGCCGATTCGCTCTCCGGTCCGTGCATCCCAAACGTTCACCAGCCCGTCCTGGCTTGCCGTCGCGATGGCGCGGCCGCCGTCGATCCACACCGCCGATGTCAGCTCAGATGTGTGCCCCGCAGGCCCCAGCGGGCGCAGCGTGCGCGGGTCCCACAGCCGGATTGCCCGCTCGGTGCCGGCCGTCGCCAGCGTGTTGCCATCGGGCGAAACCGCCATGGCCATCACCCACAGATCGCCGCGCGCCGACACGCGGAATCGTCCGGCCTCGCGGCCGCTCTGGGTTTCCCACATCCAGATGGTCCCATCCTGCCCCGCGGCCGCGAAGCGCTTGCCGCCGTCGAGGAATGCCACCGGCCGCACCCAGTGCTCCGGCACGGCCGCTTGGTGTACCAGCGTGCCGGTCGCGACGTCCCACACCTTCACCTCGCCGCCGTCCGCGCCCGACACCAGCCGCTTGCCGTCCCGACTGAACGCCAGGCCGAACACCCTCGTTTTATGCGCCCCAAGCGTCTTGACCAGGGAGCCGTCATCGATCCGACGGATCTCGATCCGCCCTTTTTCACACCCCAGCGCCAGGGTCTGCCCGTCGGGCGCCAGGACGACTGGTCTCACGCCGTCGCCCGGCTCGATCTGCCGCTCCTCGCGCCAGTTCGCCACGTCCCAGATGCGCACGCACTTGCCCGACGCCCAGACGAGTCGTTTGCCGTCGGCCGAGAAGCCGAGCCAGAACACGGTGTTCGGGTTGTCGCCGGTGCGGTGAAGTTCCTTTCCCGTTGTCGCGTCCCACAGGACGGTCGTGCGTTTCATGTCGCCCGATGCTGCAAGCCGGCCGTCCGGCGAGATCGCCACCGCCGACGCGCCGTCCTTGTGCCCGGTGAACCGGCAGATCTCCCGCCCCGATGCCACATCCCAGACCCGCGCCGTCTTGTCCCAGCTCGCCGAGGCCAGCCGCGTCCCGTCCGCCGAGAACGACAGTGCGCTGACCGTGTGATCGTGCCGCAGCGCGTTCGTGCCCAGTCGGAGCACCGCGCCATCCGGCAGCGGGTCGGGCTCATCCCCCCGCGAAGCTGCCGCCAGCGCCGCGATGGCCAGCAATCCCAGCAGACACTCGGCCAGCAGATCCCATCGCCGTGCCATGGCGCGTCTCCTTGCCATGTGAGTAGATCGAGAACGCACGTCCATTATCCGACCTGCTGGGCGCCTTGCCAGGAAAACGCTGCCCGATATCCTCCTCTCCGATCGAGTGGTTTCCGACCACGCCGGCGCCACGTGGTGCCGGCGGAAGATCGGATGAAAAGGGAAGTGTGGTGACGTCGGTCCGCGCAGGCGAGTTCAGCCCGTCGTGCCGTGATCGACCATTCCACCGCGGACGCGCCGCCGTAACGGGTCGCGGGTTCATCCTTTCGGGATGATCGCCGCGTACGGCCCGCTCATCATGCCACTGCCGCCCCGCGTCGGGGCGGTGGGAAGGCGAGCGGGCCGGATGCCCCAAGCCGGAAGACCTGCCCCTCGAGCTTGCCGTGGTGTCCTCGCGACTTGGGACATCCGCCGGGCGACAGGTCAATCCGCTAGCCGCGCGCGCGCCCCCGCGTCGTGCGGCGTTTGCCTTCCCCTGTCACTGCCGGGTTCCCCGCGAGGACGACTCATCCATCGTCCCAGCAGGGACCGCGCCCCGCGCACGTCGGGGCAGAAAGGCAGTGTTGCACCATGTCTCGTGTTCGACCCGCTTCCCGCGTCGCCGCCGCCGCGCTCGTCGCGCTCGCCGCCGCGAATCGCTCTGTCGTCGCCGCCGCGCCCATCGTGCCCGCCGGCACCTTCGCCGACCAGGTCGTGTCGTACGACCCCGGCGCCAACCGCTTCCAGTTCAACCTTTACACGAACCCCGGCGCCGCCTTGGGCGCGCCGCAGACCAGCACCGGTGGCGCGTTCGTCGTCACGCCGTTCAACAACCCGTTCAGCCGAAACGACGTGGTCTCCGTCGGGCTGGGCGGGCAGATCACGCTGCGCCTCGCGCGATTCGCCCATCCCATTTCGGGCGCGCCTGAGATCGGCGTCTTCACCTTTCAGCAGTTCCTGCAATCGACGACCGGCGGCACCGACACCGGGCCAACCCTCTTCTACCCCTCGATGCGCGCCAAGATCGACGTCAGCCAGGACGGCGGGGCCTGGGTTGCCCTCCACGACGGTAACGTGACCTCCTTCGACATCCCGGCCAACGCCTACCGTGACCCCGCCGCCACCCTTCTCAGCGACTACGGACTGCCGTTCACCGGCGGTCTCGACGCCCTCCGGAACCGCGCATCGTTCGCGGACACGCTGTGGGCCTATCAGGGCAGCGCGGGCGGAACGTGGATCGATATTTCCGACACCGGTTTGCCCGAGGTCGCCTTCGTCCGCTTCTCCGTGCCGCCCACCGATGCGTTCAGCTTCCAGCTCGAAAGCGTGTCCGTCAGCACGGCAGCCGCCGGCGCGCCAACCCCCGAGCCCGGGTGCACGGGCCTGATCCTCTTTGCATGGATATGTCCGCGGCGCCCTCGACGCGCTGTTTGAGAATCCGATTGAAGGAAAAGTGCGACCGCCCCCCGGGACACCCATGTCCCGGCGGGGCGGCTATCATACGCGTTCAGGTTGCTGCTTCTGCAACACGTGCCGCCCCAGCTCCAGCCGCGTGATCACCGCGTCCATGTCTTCCGGACGCTTTTCGCGCCGCGTGGCGATGCAGTCCATCACCAGGTTCGACACCGCCTGGGGCACTTTCGGATTCAGGTCCATCGGCGTGTCGATGCGGGTATCCAGCAGGAAGCTGTTCTCACCCTTCTTGTTGACCGTGTAGAGCGTGGGAATGTGCTTTCCGGTCAGGTTCCAATACAGGGTCGCCCCCAGGTTGAACACGTCCGTCCGCTGGTCGATTGGCTTGCGGTTCACCTGCTCGGGCGCGATGTAGTCCGACGTGCCCTGGATGCGCTCCTTGACCGTCCCGATCTTGCACCCCTGGCCGAAATCGATGAGCTTCACCTGCCCCCGCTCGTTGCGCAGGATGTTATTGGGCTTGATGTCGCAGTGGGCGTAGCCCATCTGGTGCATCGCCTTAAGTCCTTGGGCGGCCTGGATAAACGTGTCCAGGATGTCCATCAGGTCGGTCGGGGGGCGCACGTCCAGCGGCTTGCCGTCCACCATCTCCATCAGCAGGTAGGCTTCGGCGACTTTCACCAGCATGGTTTTGATCAGCTTTAACTCGTACGAGCGGCGCAGGTTGGGGTGGGTGAACTGCCGACTGATCTCGTATTCGGTCTCGACCTGCTCGATGAACCGCAAATCCTTGGGCTCGGCACGGATCACGTGTTTGAGCGCGAAAACCTGTCGCGTGGCGGGGTCGCTGACCGCGTAGATCACGCTCCGCGCGCCTTCTCCGATCCGTTCGAGGACGTCATACTGAAGTAATTTCTGCGCCATGCAACCGACTTTCCCTCGCCTCGGACATCCTCGTCCGGACCCACCTTAACGTAGGCGAATCGGCGCAGAATAGCAAGCCATTCCCCGGCGCTTGGCGACCCCGAAATGCGGGTCGTCGTGCGACGTAAGTCGTTATGCCGGGAAGAGGAAAAATCAACGTGGCAGCGCCGGCGAATATCCGCGCGGCGACGCGTTCAGCGCAGCAATTGTCGTTCGAACGCGCCCGTCGGGAAGTAACGGCCCGCCCCCGCCGGCGAATCCGGCTGATCGAAAACCCAGACCTGCGCGCGCGGCACTCGGAAGTGCTCCTGAAGTGATTGGACCAGGTGCTCGAGGCGCCTCAACTGCATCGGCGACGGAGCCGTTTTGTCGAAGTCCCCCACCACGCAGACCGACACGCACGTCGGTTCAACTTCGGTGTACCCCGGCGCGGGATCCGCGGGCTGCTGCAGATTCCAGCGCGCGGTGAACTGGATCTCCCCGTCGAGCGCGCCGCCGCTGCCGTTGCCGATTACGAAATGGTCGCCGCACCCCTGCTGCTCACTCCCGCTGGCCACGCTCACCGCGCTGCCTCCGGACGTGCGGCTATGGTGAATGTAGATCGATTTCCAACGATTGGGGTTGGCGGGCACCTGCGTGTTATAGATCACCGACAATGCCGCGCGCGAGTCGCCGGCGACCAGACTGCTCGCCGCGTCCGCCGTCAGCGGCGCGCCCTGCATCGCGCGCAACAGCACGCTGGTCAGCGTCAGCACCGACACCAGGCTCGCCAGCACGAAAAACGATCGGCGCGATTCCTGCCGTTGCTCGTTCCGATGCCGCTTGGCGCGGGATTGCTGCTGCCTGTTCACGATGTGCCGCCCGAGTGCTGGGTGTCGATTGCTTGCTGCTGCGCTGCTGCCATTCCGGAGGCGCCACCCGGCCTTGACGACCGGTCCGGGTCCGATAAGAACCCGCGGACAACCTCCAAAAGCAATCATCGGCGGCGGTCTGAAAATGCTTGAAATTTGATCGAGCGTCGGGACGCGTCGGAGTTCTTGGCCCTAATCCTCCGCCATCCAGGGCGCCACGACTTCCAACTTCACCTTGACCACCCCGTCCTTGATCATGTGAAGCTTCCGCGCCGCCGCGGGCGACAGGTCGATCACCCGACCATCGATGTACGGGCCCCGGTCATTGATCCGAACGACCACGCTCAGCCCGCTGTCGAGGTTGGTCACCTTGACGTAGGTGTTGAACGCCAGCACGCGGTGGGCGGCGGTCAGTTTCCGGCCGGTGTACTTCTCCCCGCTGGCGGTCCGGCGTCCCAGGAACTTGCCGGCATAGAAGGAGGCGATGCCCTCGCACTTGCCGTGACCGTCCCAGAACTCCGCAGCCACGACCGGAGCCGGTGCCGGCGCCGGCGCGGGCTTGGCCACAGTCGCGGGCCGAGCTGGGAGGACAGGACGAACTCGCGCAACCGGCCTCGGCATCACGACGGCTTTCACCGGCCGCGTTGTGACCGGCAGCGCCCGCCGTGTGGTCGGGCCCAGCTTGGCGGGACGGTCAGCAGCGGGTGTTTCCGGGGCACTGCTGGCGCACCCGGCGACCCCGACGAGAATCGACAACGCTCCCGCGACGGCGAATCGGTTCCAACGCTGCATGCCTGGCTACCTCCACCCACTCAATCGAATACACCGGGGTTCCCGGGTCGGACGTTTTGGGTCCCACAACCGCGCCGGCGCGGGTTGCCGGACCTGGTCGTGCCGGTCCTTCCCCGGTCAACCCGAATAAGCGACGCATCTTGACGCGCGGCGGAGCAAGATCCTGCGGCTCAGGCGTGCCGCAACACCCACGGCATCGCCATCAGCGCCGCGCACACGAGCGACATCGCGATCAGGTTGGTGATGAAATAGGGCAGGATGATCAGCCCAAGCCCCGCCCCCAGCGGCACGACGCGCCCGGCCTTGCGACCGTACTGGAAGAAGCCCAGGCCGATCGTGCCGAACAGGAACGAGAGCATCAAACTGTTGGGGTTCATGGCGATCCTCCGCGAAGGCGACGCGCTCACTCCGTCGATGCGACGGCGCCGCCGCCGCTGGCCGTGCTCAGGATTTCCAGCTTTACCGGCACCACGCCCGCCTGGATCATGTCGAGCTGGCGGGCGGCCGCAGGCGTGAGGTCGATAATGCGGCCGGCGATGTACGGTCCGCGGTCGTTGATGCGGACCACCACCGTCCTGCCGTTCTTGAGGTTCGTGACGCGCACGCGCGTGCCGAACGGGAGCGTGCGGTGGGCGGCCGTCAGGCGCGCGACGTCGAACCGCTCGCCGTTGGCGGTCAATCGACCCTGGTATTTCTCCGCGTAGTACGAGGCCAGGTTCCCCGGACGGGACAAGGCGCAGCCGATGAACCCGGCCGCGGTGGCGAGCGTGATGGCAAGCCCCACCGCCAGGCGTTGGTGAAAGCGCTTCATGTGCGCGGCCCTCCACCCTTGTTATCGGATATTGCGGAGGCGCGGTTGAGGAGGGGCTGGCCGGTGGACGGTGTCCCGGAGCCGGTATAATGCGGTGCCCATTTTCGCAAGGAGCCGCAATGACACGTCTGGCCGCATCCCTTGGCATTCATCTTCTGTTCGTGATCGCGGCCGTCGCCCAACCGGCCTCGCCGGCCGCCGCACCGGGCGGGGGCAATGTGGCGGCGCTCCACCTGAAGTTGCTTAAGACGATCCCCGTCGGCGGGGAGGGGCGATGGGATTACCTCCTGGTCGATCCCGACCAGCGCCGCCTCTACGTCCCGCGGAGCAGTCACGTCCAGGTGCTCGACGTCGATCGGGGGGCCGTCCTCGGCGACGTGCCGGGCACCAACGGCGTGCACGGCGTCGCCCTGGCGCGCGAGCAGGGGCTGGGCTTCGCTTCCTGCGGGCGCGATAACGCGGTGAGCGTGTTCGACCTTAAAACCCTCAAAGTAGTGAAGACCGTCAAGGCCGGTCGGAACCCCGATGCGATCCTCTTCGACCCGCCGAGCGGGCACGTGATGGCGTTCAATCACTCGGGCGGCGACGTGACCGTGATCGATCCCGCCGCGCTCGGCAAGGACCCGGCGTCGATCTCCGTCGGCGGCGCGCTGGAATACGCCGTCTCCGACGGCGCCGGACACGTGTTCGTCAACGTCGAGGACAAGGACGAGTTGGCCGAGATTGACACGCGGGCCAACCGCGTGCTGGCGCACTGGTCGCTGGCCCCGGGCGCCGGGCCGACCGGGCTGGCGATCGACGTCGAGCATCACCGCCTGTTCGCAGGATGCGGGAACCGTAAGATGATCGTCCTCGACGCGGGTACCGGAAAGGTGCTGGCGGCGGTCGACATCGGCGCGGGCGTGGACGGCGTGGCCTACGACCCGGTGCTGGGCGTGACGATGAGCGCGAATGGTCGGGATGGAACCCTTAGCGTCGTGCGCGAGACCTCGCCGGGCACGTTCCAGACCGTGGCGACCCCGCAGACCCTCAAAGGGGCCCGGACGATCACGACCGATCCCAAGACGCACCGGGCGATCCTCCCGTGTACCGTTCCCGACGCCAACGGTGGCCAGACGTTCGGAATCGCCGTCGTCGGCGCCGAGGCGGCCAAAGACTGACCCCACAATGAAATGCAACTTCAACCGTTCGACAAACGGATTGCCGCGTCCTTCTACGATCCCATATGCCAAAAGGCAGGTCATCATGCGATTCGCCGCCACCTTGTTGCCGGTCTCTCTGACGTGTGCCGTGCTCGCGCTGGTCACGCTTGTCGCCCCCGCCGCGTTGGCCGAGCGGCACAAGCCGGTCACGGCGGGAAACCTGACGCTCAACCCCGCGGAGATCGTGGCGGTGTTTCGGCCGGTCGATCAGCAGGCCGTTGCCATCCTCGTCGGCCGGCCCGGGCAGGCGCTGGAAACGATCATCTTCCGCGACGCCCGCGAGGCCTCCCAGATCTTCAACGAACTGTGGGACAACAACGACCTGTGCAAGGACGCCGGCGACGAGGATGCCGCCAAGCCGCTGACGCGGATGATCCCCAAGGGCAGTGACCGCCGACTGGCGACGCTGCTGGTGAACATGGAGCGTCTGGTCGCGGTTGCGTGGGACACCGAGCACCGGGTGGCATGCGCCTACCTGGACCGCCCGATCGCGACTGCACTGGTCGATCCGAACACGGGCGAGCAACTTGATCACCTGGTGGTGCCCAACACGCGCCAGGAGGCCGAGGCGGTGCTCGCGGCGTATCGGGCGAGCGTGTATCTAAAGTGATCGCGCTCGGGGGGCAACGCTTTAGGCCCTTTTGAGAGACCCGGGGGCAGCTCGAATGGTCGAAACCACCTCACCAAGGGGTGAAATCCCGATGGGGAGGTCGGATTTCCCTTGAGCGTAATACGTGCGCCCGATACGATTTTGACATTCGCCGACGGGAATCGGCGATCGCGGGCAGTTCACCACAACGCGATTGAAATGAGGGGAGCCGTCATGAATCGGGCAGTTGTTTCGGGTTGGGTTGTGGCGGTTGTGATGTCGGTTTGGGCACCGGTGGCGAAGGCCGCGGCGCACCTCCAGTTTATCGACATGGGGACGCCCAGGAACGGGGCAGTCGTGATGAACGGCTGGCGCGGAGTGGTCGTGCGGGTCTCGCTCGACGACGGGTTGCCGATAACGCGAATCGACCTCGGCGCAGACGGGATCTCCGGTGGGATGGCCCAGCGATGGACCGACCCATCGGGTCAGGGCAACTATACGCAAACCAGCCCAGGACCCATTTCCGCCGACAATGCGTTCGACTCGGACTTCAACTTTGACTCGCACTTACTGGGCACGCCGGAGATGCTCACGGTGGTGCCGCCCGCGCCCGCGGAGGGTATTCCGGCGGGCTTCAACACGAGCCGCACGGGGCTCCCGTCGGATGCATTCGTTGGGTATGTGGCGCCACCCGTACTCAACTACGACGCCGACCCGATCCTCCTCGGCCTCGGGGGCAAGCTGGTCGGTCGGCTCAACGTGAATCCGGGATTCCAGGCGGGTGCTATCGACGCAGCGTATATTGTAACTGACAGCCGGTTCGCGGTCGACGGAGTTGCGTACTCCGGAACTCAAGGCTTCGGTTTCGGGACCGGGTACAGGGTTCCTGAGCCGTCTGGTCTGGCGGTGTGGTTGATTGGCGCGATTTCCTTGGTGACTCAAAGGGGGGGGCGCCCAACGGCACCTGGACGCTGACCGTCTCGGGCAGCACGCCCAACGTCGCCGGTGTCACCCTTGGCAGCAGCCAGACCTATCCGTTCATCTTCCTGATCGCGGATGCG
>DATBFY010000587.1:0-5623 GCA_036558265.1 Tepidisphaeraceae bacterium
GAGTACCAAGGAGACGGTGCATCGATCGGTCGTCTAACAAGCGTCGCGCGGATTTAATCCGACGTGCGAGTGCAGCGGCCCGTTTTTGCGAGAGCCTCGAAGAACGGCAGTTGTTGGCGACGGTCGCCCACATCAATTTTCAGCCCGGGACGGGCTCGCCGATCCCGCCGGGATATTTCGTGGATTCGGGCTTGAAGTTCGGCGATCGCGGGAACGGCTTCAGCTATGGTTGGCTGGACGCGCCCGATGGGGTCACGCCGACCCCGGTGGACGACCCGGGCACCCGCGACCGGAACGTCGGCTTCTCGCCCGACCAGCGGTGGGACACGCTCGATCACTTCCACAAGGACCAGCAATCGCCGATCGCCGAGGGCAACAAGGTCGCCCAACCGACCTGGTGGCAGATCAACCTGCCCAACGGCACATATCAGGTCCGCGTCGTCGCCGGGGACGCCAGCAACACCGACGAACACTTCATCATGTACGCCAACGCCCAGAAGGTTAACGGCGTCCCGATCGTCGCTGATTCGACTGCGCCCCCGGCGGGATTCACTGGAACGCTGCTGTTCGACAAGGATGTTGCCGGCCTGTTCGGCGCGGGTCAGGGGACCGATCCGGACCACTGGGCGGACAGCGGCGTGGTCAACGTCACCGTCACTGACGGCACGCTGACGATCAGCGAGGCCGCGAACGCCCTGAACAACAAGATCTGTTTCATCGACATCGACAGCCAGGCGGCCAACCCGCCCCCGACGAGTCCCACCACCCTGTCGGTCACGTCGACGGCCGCGAGCCAGGTCGGCCTGCACTGGTCGGACAATTCGAATAACGAGAACGGGTTCCGCATCGAGACCTCGGCGGACGGGGTCACGTTCGCGCCGCTGACCAACGTTCCGCCCAACACGACCGACTTCAAAGTCGCGGGCCTAGCGCCCCAGACCAAGTATTACTTCCGCGTGTTCGCGTTCAACACCACCGGGGATTCGACGGCGGCGACCAACGTCGTGAACACGACCACGGTCGCCCCGACCGGACAGGCCAGCACGTCATTCCTCGCGGGCACCGCCGGGACGGACATCGACCTGACCGGTGAAGGGGCGCTGGACTGGGTGCATTGGGGCCTGAACGACAGCACGACCTTCGATCACAAGAATACCGCGACGCGCCTGATCAGCGACGTGACGCTGGTCCCGGGTTCGCCACTGGGGCAGAGCCTGACCAGTCCGACGACGTTCTCCTGGAGCGACGGCGCGCCCGACCCCGCGGCAAGCGCGACCAACACCGAGCTCAGCTCGTTCGGATACGACCACGGGTTCTCGTTTACGGTGCCCGCGGACACCACGCTCAAGGTGCTGCGCGTGTACGTCGGCGTGCGGAATTTCCGCGGGGAGCTCACCGCTCGGCTGAGCGACGGCAGCGCCGCCGACGTGGTCAATTCGACGTTTTTCAATGGCGACACCGAGGTGGACGGCATCTTCACGATCCCCTACAAGGCCGCCAGTGCCGGCCAGACCCTGACGGTCACCTGGGCGATCCTGCCGCCCGACGGCGACCCGACCAGCGCCAACGCGCACATTTACCTGAAGGCCGCAGCGCTGTTCCCACCGCCCCCGGCCCCGGTGGGCTTGACCACGAACCTTGCAGTGACCGCGCTGTCGTCGGGGCGTGACTCCCTGACGTGGGACTCGTCGGGCGTGACCGGGAGCACCGGATACATCATCGAGCGCGCCCCGGACAACAACGGCTCGCCCGGCACGTTCGCGCAGGTCGGACAGGTCATCAATCCCGCCACCTCCTTCCTCGACAACGGCACGTTCGCCAAGGCCAGCACCAAGTATTACTATCGCGTGACGCCCGTGAACCTCGCGAACGTGCCCGGGACCGCGTCGAGCGTCGCCTCGGTGACGACCGCCGCCGGACCGTTCGGTGACGGCGCGCAGGCGACTTACTACAACCTCCCGTCCGCCCCCGTTGGCAATGACCCGACCCTCGATCCGGTCTGGCCCGTCACCAGCATCGATCCGACGATCAACTTCGACTGGGGCAACGGCGCGCCCCCCGGCGCCGGTCCCGGGTTCCAGACCGACAATTTCGTCGTCCGCTGGACCGCCAAGATCAAGCCCGAGTTCAGCGGCGATTACACGTTCTACGCCGACACCGATGACGGCCATCGCCTGATCGTCAACGGCCAGAAACTGCTGGACAACCTGAGCCGCCGCGCCGGTCTGGGCACGCGCGTCGCGAGCCAGGCGATCACGCTCACGGCCGGTCAGACCTACGACGTCATCTTCGACATGGACGAGGAGGGCGGCGGCGCGGGGGCCCGGCTCTACTGGAGCACGGATCAGCTCCCGCTGGAGATCATCCCGCAGGCCACGCTCTTCCACCAGGCGCCCGACACCACCCCGCCCAAGGTGCTGAGCGTGGTCATGGACGGGAAGCTGCCCCCCGGCGCCGTCTTCTCCCCCGCGCAGCACCTCCTGATCCAGTTCAGCGAGAACGTCGGCGGTTCGCTGATCGGCGACTACATCACGCTGATCGGCGACGAGGGCTCGGTCTTTACCGCCGGTCTGCTCAACGTGGCTTTCTACGGCACCTCGAACACGGCGGTCGTGACGTTCCCCGGCGCGCAGAACGAGACGATCCCGGACACCAATTACCAGCTCTTCATCAACGGCCAGGGCGTGACCGACGGCAGCGGGAACCTGCTGGACGGCAACGGCGACGGGACGGGCGGGGACGACTTTGCCGGCCGCACCTTTGCGTTCACCGGCGACGCCAACCACGACCGCACCGTGGATTTCAACGACCTGGTAAAGCTGGCACAGAATTACAACTCGAACGGCGGCAAGAGCTTCGAGGAGGGCGACTTCAACCACGACGGGAACGTCGACTTCAACGACCTGGTGTTGCTGGCGCAGCGATATAACACTTCGCTGGCGCCCCCCGCGGCGGCCAAGCCGGTGCAGGCGTCAACGCCGCTCGCCAGTCCCGTCCCGGCCGCCACCCCGGTCAAGCCGGTTGCCGCGACGAAGAAGGCGGCTCCGAAGGCCGTCAAGAAGGCCGCGGCACCCGCTGCGCGCCCGGTGCTGGTCGCGGCACCCAAGGCCAAGGCCGCGTTCGGCACCAAGCGCGTCAAGAGCATCGGCGATTGGCTGATCGCAAACTGATACAGGCGCGCCCAAACAAGAGAGGAGACGATCCGCAATCGGAACGTCTCCTCTTTTCGCTTACGCGACAGGTCCGTTACCCCGACGTGTCACCACGACGCGCCGGGTCGAAATCTCAACACGAGCAAGGCCTTACCGGCCGAAGTCGAAGATGCTCTTGTGCGCCTTCGATGTGGACGCATCCGCGGTCTTTTGCGGCTGAACCGTGACGGTGCCCGCGGGCTGGGATTCGCCACCCGACGCCGTCTTCTTCGCCTGATCGAGCAGATCCTGCTTGTTGACCTGCTCGAGCCGCTTGACGAAGTCGTTGTGGGCCTCGACGTCCGCGACCGACCACCTGGTCACGTCGACGTAGGTCTCCCGGAACGTCAGCGTGTTCTTGGGGATCAATTGCACGTTAAGGGGCACGTAGCCGAAGAGCATGGTGCCCGGCGCCCGCACGACGTGCAGCGACGCGGCCGCCAACGCCCACCCGCCGAACATCAGCGCGACCACGAGCAGGAACTTGATGAACTTTCTCACGGCGCAACCTCCGTCAAGGTTGACTTCATTGACCAGCCCACCGCCACCGGGCGCGAGGCAACATGCCCCGCGGGGCGTGCGAGCCGAGCGACTGCGTGTCACACGGGACATCATTGGTCAGCCGCGACCGGTCAGCCATTATAAACCTATCGGGTCGTTTGTAGAGGCCCCTTAACCGGGCATGACGTCCCGCGCGGGGGCACACATTTCCGTACGCGATCGGCGATCAATGGGTCGCCCCGCCCTGCCCTTTGCCGTCGCCGTGGGGCCCCGGCGCGCCCGGATCGGCGGCCAATTCCTCCGCCAGGCGCGCCAGGTCGTCATCGGTCAGGGTGAGCTCGTCACCCAGGTCTTCGAGGTCGAAGTCGTCGAGCTCCGCCGTCGCCGCCGCCGGCAATTCAGGGGCTTCCTCCGCCGGATTCGCGGTGGCGTCCTGACTTGCCACGGGCGCGGCAGGAGGGGGAGAAGGTGCGGGAGCTGACGCCTCGGACGGCGCTTCTCCAACCAACTCGAGTCCGTCGCCGTTGACTTCTCCATTCTCGGCAGCAGGGATCGGCTGCGCGACGGGCTCTGCCGGGTGATCGGTGATCGGACCATTCTCCGCAACCGCGGCTTCGGCCACCGACGGTGCTTCGGCGACCGCGCCTTGTTCATCGGGCGTGGGCGCTGAGGCCGGCTCCGCGGCGTGCTGATCCGTGGTCGCGGCCGCGCCCACCTGTTCTTGCGCTTGCGCGTACCGATCGGCCGCAGCTTCCTCTTCGGCCTCGGTCATCTCCAGGCCGTCGGGCAATCCGGCATCCTGCGCGACGGCGTTCGGATCAAGGGAATCGTCGGCAGGCGCGTTCTGATCCACCTCAGCCGCACCGGCCACCAAAGACTCGCCAGCCGCGACGGCGGCCGCCTCGCCGACACCTGATCCTTCCTGGTCAGCGGCAATCACCTCGCCCGCGCCCTCTGCCGCGGCCTCGTCAGGCTGCTCGCCGCCGCGCATCGGCGCCACCGGCAGCACGCTCGAATAGAACCCGACTGCAAACTGTCCCTGCTGCTGCTGGTAAGGGTAATTGACCAGCTCGCAGAATTCGGCGATGAGCTCCTGCGCCCCCTGGTCGTTCCGCTCGGCGTTCTGGACGGCCATCTGGTGCTTGCGATCGCGGAACCGCATGATCTGCACGAACCGCCCGGTCGTCTGGCTGTTGCTCCAGTTGGCCCCCACCTGCTCGTAAACTTCGAAGTTGTCGCAACCCAGGCGATGGAGCACCTGGCGGAAGCGGCGCATCAGCCGCGCGTGCTCGGCCCGTTTTTCCTTCGGGACGATGTAACTGTTGGTCTGCAAAAGCATCAGAAAGGATTTCCGAGTTGACCTGGCCTTGCCCTCAACTCCCGGACGAACGGGTTATTGTGCCACAATCCGACTGACCGATCAAACGGCGTACCGCACGCGCAGAGCTCCGTCCTCGTTACATCGGCAGATTTGCAGCCCCATCCTTGGTGATCTCCCTAACTTAAGGGTCGATAATAAACGCTCCCTTTACCGTTCGGCCTTGGGATCGCGGCTCATCAGGTCTGACAGGGCCCGGATCACGTCCCGCCCCTCGAAGAGCACCGCATGGACGGCCTCGGTGATGGGCATTTCCACCCCGTGCCGCCGCGCCAGTTGCATCACCGCTTTGGTCGTCGGCACACCTTCAGCGACGCTGCTCATTTTCCCGAGGATCTCGTCCAGCTTGCGCCCCTTTCCGAGTTGCTCGCCAACCGTCCGGTTCCGCCCCTCGGGGCTGACGCAGGTGGTGATCAGATCTCCCACGCCCGCCAATCCTTGGAAGGTCGCCTCGCTCGCCCCCATCGCGACCCCCAGGCGCGTGATCTCGACCAGGCCGCGCGTGACCAGCGCGGCCTTGGCATTGTTCCCGGCGCCCAAGCCGTCCAGGATC
>DATBFY010000588.1:0-7622 GCA_036558265.1 Tepidisphaeraceae bacterium
ATCTTGCCCTTTTGCAGGGCCGCGCCCAGTCCGTCGATCGCGATCTGGACGGCGGTCAACGTGAAGTCGATCGTCGTCGGGATGATCAGGTTGACCCCCGGAATGTGGCCAACGACATAGAGCGCCACCCACCCCTCAACGGCCGCAAACACCAGATTGGCCGTCTTGATCGGATCGAGGATTTCCGGGGCGCGCAGGATCATGCTCCACGAGAGATGGGGCACAATTTTGTCACGCAGGAAGTGCTCGACGGTCTTCGCCCGCTGATCGGCCGAGGCCCACTCGGCGCTGAAATCAACATCGGTGGGAATCCCGAGTTGCATTTTCCAGTCGGGCTCGACCACGATGGTGCCGAGCGCGGCCTTGATCGCATTGGCGGCGGCATCCTTCGTCCCCGCCGCCAGTTCGACGATCACGCCGGAGACCACGACCGCGACATCGCCGAGGTCGAGTTCCTGCTGCTGACCGAACATCGGGCTCGCCGGGTCTTGACTAATCGAGCCGCCGGCCAGTTGCCGTTTCACCCACGACCAGAGATCGGTGATCCCGGCCCAGGTGAGTGTGCCGATGGTGACGACCAAATCGAGCATGATCCCGGCTTCCTTCGCCGCGGCCTGGAGTTCGGTGACGACCGTGTCCCAGATCGTTCCCCAGTCGATGTCCCCGACTGCGCGCGTCACCGTGTCCCAGATCGTGGTCGCCAGCCCGGCGAACCAATCAAGGAGATCAGGCAGCTTGTCGATCGCGCCCTGGAGGAATCCGGCGAGCATCGACACCCCGGCCCCTTTGAGCCAGTCGAAGGCGCGGCTCACAAACTGCACGACCACCGCCTGGATCAGGCCGAAGGCGGCGACGGCAACATCTTTGAAGCGCCCGAGGATGCGCTCCCCGACCGTCAGCGCCCCCGAGAAATCCCCCTGGAAGACTTCCTGGATCAACCGCCCGAAGTCAATCCATAAGCTGCCGAGCGTGTGCACCAGGCGATCGAGCGGGCGGAAGCCGGTGGTGATGGACTTCAGGAACTCGCCGATGGCCTTGAGCGGCGCCGCGAGGAAATCCCCGACCCCGGCGATCGTTTTGCGAAGCTTGCGGAAGGCGCGGTCTAAGTCACCTTTGAGCAACGCCCGGATCATCTCGACGAAGCCGCCGCCGATCTTCTTGATCGCGTTCAAGAGCCGGCCAAAGAGCCGGGCCACCGCCTGCAACGGGCCGGGCAGATGACTGAGCCAATCGTTCATGATGTCGCCGTCACTATTGACGGCTTTGATGTAGCGCACGAAGACGCGGAAGAGTTCGCCGAGTCCACGGATAGCGTCACCGAAGCCGAGGATATTGGCGCGGTACGCGATGCCGAGCAGGACCAGGGCGGCAATGACGAGCCCGATCGGACCGAGGAGCAGGGCGAAGACCGGAGCCAGCGCCCCGAGCGCCTGGGCGACGAAGCCGAGCGCGACCAGCACCGGGCCCAGCGCGGCGGCGGCGGCGAGGACGACCACCACCCAGCGCCGCAGCTGCGGGCTGAAGTCGCGAAACCGGGCCAACAAGCCTTTCAGGCCTGCCGTTGCCCGCAGGACAAAGGGCAACAGCTCCTGCCCCATGACGGCGGCGGTGTCGAGCAGTTGGGCTTTGAGGCGACGGGTGGCGTTGGCGAGCCCATCCTGGGTATCGGTGAAGTCGCCGGAAACGGCAGTCGTCTGCTGCTGGATCAAGGACCAGCGGGCCATCACCTTCGCCTGCTCGCTGACCTCGCTCGTGCTGGCGGCAAGGCCGAGCCGGACCGCTTCTTGGGCGACCGCCTGCTCGGTCAATAAGACGTTGTAGGCCCGAATCGGCTCGCTTTCCCCAATGAGCGCCGAGCGCAGGGCGTCGAGGGCCTGCGCGGGGTCGGTGTTGAAGGCCGACGCGAGATCGGCCCCGAGCCCGATGATCTGCTCGCTTAAGCCCGCCGCCTGATCGGAACTCTGCCCCGCCTTCTGGAAGAGGCCGCCGAAGTTGGCGGCGGCCTCCAGCGCCGCGCTCTGCGCGATGCCCATCGCATCGGCGGTGGTGGTGCTCCAGTCGACCACCGTTTTGCCGGCGCTGCCGAAAATCTTTTCGGTGAGGTTGACCGCTTCATTGAGATCGCTCGCGGCCGTCACCGCGAGCGCCCCCAGCCCGAGCAGGGGCGTGCTCACCCCGAGACTGAGCGATTGCCCGGCCCCACGCATCCGCGCCCCGACGGCGGTGAAACTGTCGCCGAGGCCGCGTAGCGACGAGCCGGCCTTTTCTGCCTGGGCCTGGATCGTCTTCAGCGATTGCCCCGCCGCCTCAAGGCCATGGGCCACCAGATCGATCGTGATCTTGCCCTGGACGTTTAAATCGGCGCCGCCGATGCTCATGCCGGTTTCCCAATCAACGCCAAGACATCAACCACCGGCCGTTCACTCGGCTCAACCGTCTCCCGCTCATCGAGCCCGAGCAGTTCGCGGTGTTTGGCCTGCCGCGTGAGCTCACTGGCGTCACCCGGCAACCGCGCCATCTCCGCCTCGTACGTCAGGCTAAACGCGAGCACAGCGGCGTCAGCGTCGAACCGCAACGGCGGGCTCGTCAGGTACGCCCACGGGCTCACTCCGTAGCGTTCCCCCAGCCGGTCCAGCAACAGCAGCAGCGGCCGGTTCTGGAAAGGCCGGGGCCAACGCGGCCGCCTCCTCCCCGCCCTGGCACCACGTCCAGTAGGCCAGACGGTCAGCCCGCGCGATCTCCTCCAGCGCCAGTTCGTGCTCACCGTCCGTTACGTCAGCGGGCGTCGCCACCAAGCGTGGATCGAGAAACCCGGCCAGACAGGCGGCGTCGGCGAGTTGTTGCTGTTGCCGTAATGCCGCCAGCGGTCCCCCCGCCGCCGCCAGCACATCGTCCAGCACGGGTGCCTCGCCGCCGCCGCCAATCTGCGTCGACAGCATGTCATTCACGACGCTTTGCAGCCCCGCCGGGATGGCGTCAAGGGCGATCAGTTCGAGCAAGTCCAACCGCCGCACCAGCGCCTCGCCGCCGGTTGCGGGCAAGGGAAAGACGATTTCCGCGGCGGCCTGGCTCGCCTGCCGGGCCGCCCGGATGGCACTGGCGCGGGAGACCGGCGCCTGCCCGTTGGCCTTGGTTGCCATCACGCCAATGCCGCGTAGGTCGCGGCCTCTTCGATCGTGTAGAGGTCACCCACGGCAAAGACCGGCGGCCCGGTTTGGGCCACGGTCGCGGCATAGGCGACGAGCGCCATCGTCGGCGTCGCGTACTCGCCCTGATTGGCCGTGATCGTGGGCTCGGACGACGCCGCCACCCGCGGGAAGATATAGGTCGTATGCCCGCCCGATTTGTCCCGTTGCTGCGCCCGCAGGCGGCCATAGGAGCGCTGGTTCGCATTGAGATTCTTGGTCAATCGGGTGACCAACGTCGCGCCGGTCCCGGTCGTGGCCGGCGTGCTCCCGATCAGGGCGCCCATGAAGGCGATCTCCAGACCGGCGGTTTCGAACTCCAGTTCGTACCGTTCGTTGTTCTCGCCTTGTTCGAGCTGGACGTCGCCGCCCTCGATGTCGAAGGTATCGGCCTGATAGGTCATCGCCACCCGCCGCGGCCGCGTCGACAGAATCGGCGTGCCCGGCTGGCTGGTGCTGACATCGAGGAGCGCGAAATCCACCCGGTACAGTCCGCGTGGCAGTTGCAAAGCCATGACCTAGTCCTCCGTAAAATGCGCCGCTTCCGGCAATCCTTGGATCACGAGCCAGTCATCGTTTTCGACTGCTTGCACGAAGTCCCACGGCGCCGGGCCCCAGATATAGGTCCGCGACAAGCCCTCAGCCGGGCCGAGGATGCGGGTGGTGACGCCGGGAATGGCGGCGGTCACCGGATAATGCCCACCGCCCGGTTTCGGTCCGCCCAACCGCCGGGCATTGAACGCCTCGACATCGGCCATGCCCATCCGCCCGGCGGCGATCGCGGCCCGCACCCGCTCCCCATCGATCACGAGCGGATCACGCGCGCCGACATAGCGCACCCGGACGGGCGGCTTATGGCCGTTACTCGTCGTCACCGTCATCCTCAGGCGGCGCGGCCGGTTCCGCATCCGCCTTGCGCCAGCGGGAGCCGCCGCGCGACTCCGCGACCACATCGAGCACCCAGCCCTCCGGCGCGACGCCGGTCTCGGCGTACTCCTGATCGAGCTTCGCCAATTCGGCGTCCGTGGGTTCCTTTGCTTTGCCTGCCATACGTTTCCTCCTACCAATCCTGCACATACGTGTCGGGATCGCGTTCTTCCGCCGTCCAGCCAACGTCGACGAACAACGCCCCGATCTCCTCATCCATCGCCGGTGGGCCGCCGTGCCCGGTCATGTCGAAGCGATCGGCCAATCCGCCTAAGCGCGGGTCGGCCCGGAAGGCGGCATCGACGGCGTCGATCAACGGGATCAGGGCGCGCACCGCATCGTCGAGCCGCATGCCGCGGTTGACATAGAGGCGCACGGCGCCGTTCCTGACGCGGTAGCGCTCCAAGCCCAGGGCGTCGTGATCACGGGTGAAACTGGCCAGGCCGAAGCGGACCTCGGCCGCCGGGAACTCCTCGGTCTGCTCGGCGATCCCGGTCCGCACCCGTTTCAAGGTGCCGTCGGCGACGAGCGGCAGCAGTAACGCCGTCACGGCGTCACAGGTAGCCGCGAGGGTGGTCATGGCCGGCCTCTGAGCGCGGCGATGATCGCGCCCTTCAAGCCGACGACTTCCCGCGCCAGCACCGGCCGCAGCTCGGCGAGGGTTTGCGTCAAGACGCGTTCACCACGGATGCCCCGGCGGGCGATCCGGCGGCGCATGATGAATTCCAATTCGAACGGGATGCCGTGCCGTCGCATCCAGCCGCGGAGGACGCCGGGCGGCGGCATCCGCGCCCCGGCCCGGCGCCCGAACTCGCGGACCGGGGCGTAGGGCACATTGCTGCCAAAGCGGCCCGTCACCGTGCGCGGCCCGGTCTGGACGTCGCTGGTGATGGAGCGCCGGTAGTGGCCGGTATCGACCGCGACCTTGCTCTTGGCGCGGTGCTCCCCTTCCAGCACCGCCCGGCGAACGACCCGCTCCGTGCCCTGCTCCAGGGCCGGCAGAAGCTGCGGGAAGCGCGCCGCCAGGGCGTGCACATCCCGCATATCGACGGTGACGCGGATGCCGTCCATGACTTACACGGGCAGCGGCGGCAGGCGGTAGCGGGCAACGGCCCGCTTCACCCGCTCGTCGGACCAGGGATTACTCGGGCGAAACGTCAACCCTTCCGGGCCACTGACCTCGCCGGCCGGCGTGCGATCACGCCGGAGATAGCCGGCGACGAGGACGCTGGCAGCCTCGACGATCTCGGGCGGGACCGGACCCGGCGGCAGATCGGCGAAGGCGCCGGTCACCGCAACGGGTCCGCTGAAACCCGAGGGATAGGTCCATCCGGCCCGCACGAGCCCCCAGTACCGGTCATACGTGGGCCACACCAGCCGGTAGTCCTCGGCGGCCACGGTCGTGCCGTTATCGTCAACTGCGCTCACGGTGAGCGCCGGCGGATCGAGCACGACGGGACCGCTGCCACGACAGGGACAGAAGGTCAGCGTTCGCGGTTCCGGCTCCGTGCCAAATCCGCTCACGCGGCAGGCGGCGTCAAGCTCGGCGCTGGCCGTGGCGTTGAGCGCATCGAACGTCGTCAGGTCGGGCTCGACCTCGGCGTCGAGGATCGTCTTGACGCGGGCAATGTCAGCGTACGCGCTCATGACCGGGTCTCGTCTGGGGTCACCGTGCGATTCTCAGGCGCAGCCGAGAGCTTGCGCGCTTCCTCGGCGGCGGCGGGATCGGTTTCACCCGCCTCGGCATCAGCCGGCGGCGTCTCCTCCTCATCCGCAGTCGGTTCGTCCTCAGTCTCGTCTTCCTCGTCCTCGGCGGGCGGAAGGATCGTCTTGTCATCGTCAGGCATGATTGCTCCAAAGGCGCGGACCAGGCTCAATCGGGGATTGGCCGGCAGGATGGTCACCAGATGCCGCGGTTGCGGCGTGCGTTGGGCCAGCCCGGCCTCCTCCAAGGTGGCTTCGGGGCTGCCCGGTTGCTTGATGCGGGTGTTCACGGTCTCGACTTGGCGGATTTCTCCGCGGGTTCCGGTTCAGGCTTGGCGGATTTCTCCGCGGGTTCCGGTTCAGGCTTGGCTTCGGGTTGCCCGATCTTCTTCGGCGCATCCACCGGGCGCATGGTCGCGCCCTCGGGGAGCTCGTCCCCTTTGCGTACTCGGCGCGGAAACCCGCCGATGTCGATCACGCCATCCGTTTCGGCTCTGGCCATGTCAGGTCTCCGATCACGCCAAAGTCACATTGGCAAATGCGTTTGCTTTATGAACCGCAAGTGCGATTCGTTCCTCAGCAAGAAACACGAAGATGTTGCGAATGAAGAAATCACTGTGCTGGTCGGCGACGAAGATCGTGCCGGCCATGCGGTCGAGAATCGTCGCCTGGCTGCCAGCGCCGACGAGGGCCGTGCCCGCGGTGACGGCATTCGCCTCAACCACGGTCAAGCCCCAGAGGCGGGCGGGATCGGCCGCGCCGTACGGGCCCAGCCCATAGAACGCGCCGGTGTCCATCACCGCGCCACTGAACAGGACCCAGTCGGCCGGGTTCAGCGCGACGAAGGTCGCCCGCGTTTTCGAGGCGGCGTAGATCGCGCCTTTGGCCGCGTTGATCCGGTTGAAGTTCTCGGCGGCGGTGCCAACACCCGGCACCGGATTGGCCGTGAAATAGGTGGCGTCGAGGACCAGGATGCCGGTCTGGTCGAGGATGCCGCTCATATTGGGCGAGGTGCCGTCGCCGGCCACCACCTGGTCGATCTCTTCTTCGACCAGCCCGTTGAGCAGGTTGCCTTCGAGGAAGGCCCGCATCTGGCCGTTATCGTCGAGCGATTGCCGCGTGATCGGAATCCAATGGGCAATCGTCACCACCGGCGCGACCACGTTCTCGAAGACTTTGGCGCTTTCGGGTTTGGCTCCGGTGCTGACCGTGGTCGCCTCGGCCACGGCGGCGGCGTTATTGGTAAAGCTGACTTCCCGCACGTAGTTGATCGCCGATTGATCGGTCGTGCCAACGTTGAGCACGCTCCGCAGCGGATTCGCCATCAGGGGCGTGCCGCCCGAGATCGCGTCCACCCGTTCGCTGCCGCCGACGCCGTGGATCAAGGCCCGCTGTTCGGACTCCGTCCGGGTGCGAAAGAAACTGCCGATCGTAAAGGGCGCGCTCTTGCCGCTGGGCCGGGCGCGGTACTCCTTGAGCTCGTCACTCGCGGCGAAGCGGTCGGAGAGCGGCCGCCGGTCGGGCGGTTTGCCCGAGGCGGGGTCGACATCGGCCTGACCGTTCGCCGGAACGGTCCGTTCGTCGCGGATGATCACCGTGTCGGCGATGGCGCGGCGCGTTTCGTCGATGCTGATCTCGCGGGCCAGTTTCGGCCCGACCTCGTTCAGTTCGGCGATGAGCTGATCGAGTTTGCTGTTGTCCTCGTCGCTGCGTTTGTCTTGCAGAACGAGGGCCTCCACCTGGGTGGAGAGCGCCGCCTGCTGCTCGCGTAACTGCACGAGTGCCGGTGATGGGTTCATACGATGC
>DATBFY010000589.1:0-13606 GCA_036558265.1 Tepidisphaeraceae bacterium
CGAGCAAACAGCAATTGGAGAAGGCCGAGCGAGAACTGGCCGAGCTGAAGACCAAAGACGCGCAACTGACGGCGCGATGGGAGAACGAGGTCGGCACGCTGCGCGCGGTCAAGCAGGTCCAGGAGCAGCTCGACGCGAAACAGGTCGAGCTGGAACAGGCCCAGCGCAAGGGCGACTGGGAAGCCGCCGCGCGCATCCAATACGGCGAGATCCGCGAGCTCAAGCGTCAACTGGAGGAGGCGGAGAAGAAAATCCACGCGATGGCCAACGACGGCAACGCGATGGTCAAGGAGGAGGTCACGCCCGATGAGATCGCCGACGTCGTTTCCCGCTGGACCGGCATCCCGGTCAATCGCATGCTCGAAGGTGAGCGCGAGAAGCTGCTGAAGATGGAGGAGCGGCTGGGGCAGCGTGTGATCGGGCAGGACGAGGCGGTTCGCGCCGTCTCCGACGCCGTCCGCCGCAACCGCGCCGGGCTGGGCGACCCGAACCGCCCGATCGGGAGCTTCCTCTTCCTGGGCCCGACGGGCGTGGGCAAGACCGAGCTGTGCAAGGCGCTGGCGGAGTTCCTCTTTGACGACGAGAACGCGATGGTGCGGATCGACATGAGCGAGTTCATGGAGCAGCACTCGGTGGCGCGCCTGATCGGCGCGCCGCCGGGATACGTCGGTTATGAAGAGGGCGGGCGCCTCACGGAGGCCGTGCGCCGAAAGCCCTACAGCGTGATCCTCTTCGACGAGATCGAGAAGGCCCACCGCGACGTGTTCAACGTGCTGCTCCAGGTGCTGGACGACGGCCGGCTGACCGACGGGCAAGGCCGCACCGTGGACTTCAAGAACACGGTGATCGTGATGACCAGCAACATCGGCAGCCAGCAGATTCAGGAGCTCAAGACCAAGGGCGCCGAGGAGTGGGAGGTCGAGGCCGCCGTGCAGGACATGCTCAAGACCTTCTTCCGCCCCGAGTTCCTCAACCGAATCGATGAGGTGATCGTCTTCCACCCACTGAGCAAGGAGCAGTTGACGCGGATCGTAGACGTGCAGCTCAATCACCTGCGCAAGCGCCTGGCGGGGCGGAACCTGAAGCTGGACGTCACCGAGGCGGCCAAAAAGCTGCTTGCCGAGGAAGGTTACGATCCGACCTACGGCGCGCGTCCGCTCAAGCGCGTGATCCAGCACAAGCTGGAGAACCCCATCGCGGCGCAGATCCTTCGCGGGCAGTACGGCGAGGGCGACACGATCCACGTGGACGTGGACGCCGCCCGGCACGACTTCACGTTCGGCAAGGGCGCGGAGGTGGTGGAAGGGGAACTGGCCGCGCGGTAACGGCGGATCTGCGAAACCGACGGTTCAAACGTGTCCGGGTGACGCCCGCAGACTCAGGTGAGCTTGCGGGCGTCACCCGACAATTTCTTATGCCGTTACCAGTTCCCCGCGCTGCGGCAGTGGCATCGCCGCACCACCGGTTCGCCGCGGCGCCACCGGTTCGAGGGCGGACGGAATGCCCCCGCCCAACTCTTCCAGGCGCCAGCGCGACTCCGGGTCGCGCGTGTCGCGGGCGACCGAGGTCACCGCGTTCATCAAGCCGAACCGCGAGCGGTCTGCCCCCTCCAAGTACCGCCGCATGATTATCCCGATCGCGTCGGCGCCCGCCAGGTCGCCGAGCCGGGAAAGCATGGGCATCATCGCCAGCGCCATGTCCACGTCCGCTTCCACCGCCGAGCGGATCTCGCCGGTGCTCCGCGCAAAGGTCCCAGGCGAGCCGCAGGCGCGCACGGCCTCGCGCAGCGTGGACGCCACGTATTCCACCTCCGACGGCATCGTCGGGATCTCGATGCGGCGTGTCTCGATCGCGTGCGCCATGATCGCGCCGTTCGAGCAGACCACGCGAAACACGTAGGGGTGCAGGCGGATCTCGCGCTCGTCGGCCATCATGGCGACCCCGCCACGCAGTGCGTCGCCGCTGCGCACCTCCCGTTCCCCGGGCAGCACCGACCGCATGAACAGCCGGCATCCCCGGTCGTCGAACCGATCCGAAACCGATCCACCCAGCCCCTCGATCTCCTGCTCGAACATCTGCGCGACATCCCGCGTGGTCATGAATTCAGGAAGTGGCATATCGATGGCTCCACAAAAGAGTCGGCCGGGCGTCCGAATACGCAACGGACCTCGCCGCTGGCGGCGGCACGCGCGCGATGCTAGCGCGCCGGCGCGGCGCGGGTCAAACAAAAAACGGGTGTTCTCGAAGCCAGGTCTATACGGGGTACTGGCCGCAATTCTGACGCACCGCCGGCGAATCCCGGCCCGTTCCGCACTTACGGACGCGAACCACGTCCGAGCGTCGACATTCCGCACTCGGGGCAGCGCGCCGCGTCGGCGCTGCCGCGCAAGTCATAACCGCAAGCGAGGCACAATCCCGCTCGTCGCCGCGCGCCCCCGCGCCAGAGCCGCCCACCCACGAGGACAAGTCCCGCCAACGTCGGAAGTGCCGATAGCGCGAGCAGCACCTCATATCGCAGCGTGACGGAGCGATAGGTGAACGGCCGCATCCATACCCCGACCCGTACCACGAGGGATCCGGCGGCCAGAGTTCCACGTGTGGCCGGCGCGCCCGTGACCGACTCGACGCGCCCGAATCCCGGCGTGCCGCCTCCGCCGCCCATCGTCGCGCCGCTTGGATTCGGGCTGGGTGTCGAAGACCACGACGCCGGCGGGGCGGATAGCGAAAAACCCGACGACAGATCCGGCAGCTCGAATTCCTTCGCCACGTTGGACAACACGGCATCGGGAATACGGCCGAGCGAATAAGACGGGCCAGACCTGGCGGTCGCGGGCGAAGTGGTCGCGACCCGCGCCGGGACCGTGCTCGACGGGGACGTCAGTCTCCTCCACTTCTCCTGCAGCGCCAGGGGCGCGTCGATGTACGCGACGCCGTTGTCCCACGCCAGGGGCCCGAAGCTCGAGCCGGCCCGGGGGCTCAGGTAGGTCTTGCCCACGCCGTCGGCCCATTCGCCGAAGGACGGCGGCCGCTCCTGCCGCGGCACGTCGTCCCACCGCCAGGCGACCGGCGCGGGATAGTCTTCGATCGTGATTAACCGAACCCGGCCGCCGCGCGACGTCACCTGCCAGTACCGCTCGCCGCGCGTTCCGAAAAGCCGGTCCTCGGTCGTTCGGCTGCGCGACCAGAAGACGGCGAGGGTGATCGTCGAGGCCAGCGAGAGCAGCACGACAATCCGGCGCACCCATCGGAGCATGTGAACCTCACGTTCGGCGAAGCGATGGGTCACAACCACACAATCGGATGACATGCGCGGCCGTCCGTTCCAGCATCATCGCCGCACATCGCATCGCATCCTCGAGCGTCATGGGCCCGTCGCAAATGGAAAAGTACGCCGTCAGCCCTTGGGCGATCGTCCGCTCGGCACCCTCACCGACGGAACCGACCAGGGCCACGCACGGCAGGCGAAGATCCCGGCATAGCCGCGCCACGCCAATCGCCGTCTTGCCGCCCAGGCTCGACTCGTCCAGCCGCCCCTCGCCGGTGATGACCAGGTCAGCGCCGGCGAGACGCTCGCGCAACCGAACGGCGTCGGCGACGATCTCGAACCCGGGGCGAAGCGTGGCGCCCAAGTAGGCCATCATCCCGAAACCCAGTCCGCCCGCGGCGCCGGCGCCGGGGCGATTGGCGACCTCGAGGGCGCCTTGTCGTTCCGCCAGGTCACGCAGCCCACGATCAAGCGCTTCAACCTGCTCCGATGTGGCGCCCTTTTGCGGCCCGAAGATCCGGGCCGCGCCGTCGGGGCCGAACAGTGGGTTGATTACATCGCTGGCGACGACGATCTCGATCCCGTCGAGCGATCGGCCCGGCGCGACGCGATCGACCCGCTCGACCATGTCTCGGCCGGTGATCGGGGTTGTCGCCTCACCGCCGCAGCGCATCAGGACCGGCGCGCCGCAGGCATGCGCGCAGCCTAGCCCGCCATCGGTGGTCGCGCTCCCGCCGATGCCCAGGATGATGCGCCGGGCGCCCACCTCCCTGGCGGCCAGGAGCAGTTCACCGGTGCCGTAAGTCGTCGTGGCCATCGGGTCCTGCTGGTCGGCGCGCAGCAGGTGAAGGCCCGAGGCGGCGGCCATCTCGATCACGGCGGTCGTGCCGTCACCGAGCAGGCCGAACGTCGCCTCCACTTTCATTTCCGGTCGCGGTCCGGTGACGCGACGGGTGATCAGTCGTCCGCCCGTCGCCGCCACCAGCGCGTCCACGGTCCCCTCGCCGCCGTCCGCCATCGGGATCTGCTCGACGAGGATGCGCGGGTCGGCGCGGGCGATCCCGCGCGCGATGGCTGCGGCCACGTCGCGGGCCGGCAGGGATCCCTTAAACTTGTCCGGCGCTATCACGACCTTCATCCCGTCCGCTCCGCGCGAAATTGCCGTTTTCCCATCCGTTTCGGGCGACAAAGTTTAACACCAGACGGTGCGGGCCGCGCCGCCTCTGCCGCCCCGGCCCGCCGCCGCCCGAACGACCCTCAGGCCTTGCCGCGCGCCGCCTCCTGGCGGAGCATTTGGGCCTTGTTCCGCGATGGGCCCAATCGTACTTCATTGGCGTCGCAAACCCCTTTTATGCGCGGCTCGCGCGCCACAGACGCGTGCGGCCGCGGAGGAGATGTACCCGATGGCAGCCAAAGCGAAGAAGGATCAGCAGGCGAAGAAGTCCCCGTCCAAGCCGGGCGCGCATAAGCCCGCGCCGTCGCCGGCGGCGCCGGTCGCCCACTCGGGCGCGTCGTGCGGGTGCGGTCCCGCCGCCGTCGCCACGGCACCGCCTCCTAAAGACAAGCAGGCCTGCGCGCCAGGCCTGACCGGCGTCGAACCGCTGGAGACCCGGCGGCATATCTGACGCGCCCGCGCGCGATTGAAAACCAGAGGGCCTGCCCACGCTCGATCGCGCGGGCAGGCCCTTCGTCGTTGGTTCGCGCGAGTCGACGAGAGACAAACTATCGCTGTTCGCCCGAGCCCGACACGCCGCTCTCCCCGCTCAGGGTTGACGTGGTCTGCGGCTCGGCCGGCGCCGCCAGGTTCACGGGGCGCTCGGGCAGGTCGAGGATCATGCCCAGTTTCAGCTTGGTCGGGTTGGGGCCGATCGCCTGCTTGTTCTGCTCGTAGATCGCCTCGAGGTAATTCGGCGTGCCGTAGATCTTCTGGGAGATCTTGTAGAGGCTGTCGCCCGACTGCACCCGGTACTGCTTGGCGGGGTCGATCTTGACGTCATCGATCACCTTCTGGGCGCTGCCGCCAGTCGCATGGTCGCCGCCGGTCCCGGTGGTTGCCTTGACGTCTTCCAGCCTGGGCAGGTTGATGACGGTGCCGAGCTTGAGATTGTTGGGATTGACCTGGGGGTTGGCGCGGATGAGGTGCGGGTAGTACGCGGCGCTCCCGTACGCCACCGCGGCGATGGACGAGAAGGTCTCACCCGAGCGGACGACGTGGGTGCTCCCCGCGACGGGGGTGGCGTTGGAGGGGGCCAGGGTCTCACCGGCGGCGGCGGTGGATGCGGTTGAGTCGGCAGGCCGATCGGCCGTCGTGTTCCGGGATTTGGCCGATCCTTTGTGCGCCGGCGAGGCCGGGGTGCCGGCGGCATCCGTGGCGAACAGGCTCGCGCCCGGGGTACTCACGCCGTCGCCCCACGCGTCATTGGGATTCGAAAAGTACACCTTGGGTTGCTGCCGGACCGGCTCATGGTGGACCGCCTCGTGTCCGCCCGCCGCACTGGCGACCTCGGTATGCGTGGTCTTCACCTCGTGCTTCTCCGCGCCGGTCGGCTTGTCGGCCGCCGGCTTCGGAGGCGCGAGGACGATCACCGGGTCCTTTGCGGCAGGGGGCGTGCCGGCGCCGGTCTTGGGCGCCTTTCCGGTCCGGAGGATGTTCCACTGGTCGGTCGAACCATTGTGAACGAGCGATCCCCTGCCGCCGCTGGCATTTTCCGTCGGCGCAGGCGGACGGCTTTCCTGCTGGCCCTTGCCGGCTTGCACCTGCGCCGACTGGTTTGGATTGGGGTCGGCGGTGGCAGCGCTGGCCTTGTCGTCCACCGGTGTCGCGGCGACGTCGCCGGATGCCGCGCCGGCGTCGATGATGCTGCCGTGGTCGGCACCGGCGAGCACAGCGCCTCGTTTATTGCTGGTTGGGGGGGCGACGAGCAGATAGGCGATCAACAACGCGATCAGCCCGCCCCCGAGGGCCATGCCGAGCTTCACTTCCTTGCGCATAAACGGGACTCCTTCCCAATGGCTCGCGATCAGCTATGTCTCAAGCCGCCAAGTTGTTCGAACGCGCGCACCCATCCCGGGTGCGCACGGGCCGCCGATATACGACCCGCCTGCATTATTTTCCAGCCAATCACGCCAAGCCGTCAGCTTCTCCACACCCGGTCCACCGGGCGTGGTCCGCACGCACGCGCCACACCCCCGGACCGTGGTTGATTCTGTCTACAAACGGCTCAAGCTCCGGCCTTGTGAACGGCCCCGACGGGCGTGCCCGCCGATGCCACTGCGCTCGTCGCCTTCGCCCCGGACGGCTTCTGCTGCTGCTTCTGCCCGGCCGCCGGTTGCTTGGCGCCGATCAGCAGGATCGGCGCGGCAATGGCGATCGACGAATACGTGCCGATTAATATGCCAATGAGAAGAATGAAAGTAAAGCCGTGGATCGCCGGGCCGCCCCAGACGTACATGACGAACAACGTCATCAGCGTGCTGCCGGCGGTCAGCAACGTTCGCGAGAGCGTCTGGTTGACCGAGTCGTTGATCAATTGGCGCGTGATCGTGCCGTACTTCCCGCGGTTCTCGCGGATGCGGTCGAACACGACGATCGTGTCCACCATCGAGTAGCCCATCACGGTCAAAACCGCCGCCACGATCGTCATATTCAATCGGAACGCCTCGACCGCCAGGCCGCGGCCGACCAGGGTGTTCGCCAGCCAGTGCGACAGGCCGATCGCCCCGACGACCATGACCGTGTCGTGGATCATGGCGACGACGGTGGCGGTGCCGTACTTCATGTCGCCGAACCGCAGCCAGATCCAGATCATGATCGCCACGATCGAGCCGAGCGTGGCGAAGATCGCGGCGCGCTGGGTGTCGCCGGCGACCTGCGGGTCGAAGTTGCTCACCTTCTGAAGGCTGGCCTCGCGGCCGATGCCCTCGTTGACCAGTTTCCACGCCGGGCCGGCGAGTTTTTCGCGCCAGTCGGCCTCGTTCTTCGAGTAATCGAAGTTCTTGTTCGAGACCAGCACCGCCGCCGTGCGCGTCGGCGCGTCGGCGTGCGCGTTGCCGTCGAGGCGCACCACCTGGACGCGCTGCACCGCCTCGGCCTCCGCGCCGCTCGCGCCCAGTTGCGCGCGGCTCACCCGGTTGTAAATCTCACCCGGTGGCAGTGGCGGGTCGATGTTGCTCAGGACGATCGCCGCCCCGCCCGCCGGCGCGTCCGCGATCACCTCGCCGTTGATCCGGAACTGGTTGTTCTTCATCACGATCGGCTGGATCGCCCCCGCCTTGACCGCCTGGTCCACCGGCGCGTTGAAGTGGTCGAACCGGGAGGGGACCGCGACGTCCAGCACGTCGTTCATCACCGCGAAGACGGCGTCGCTCACCTGCTTGCGGTCGGCGTTGGCGGTCACGACCGAGAACGTCTTGTACTTGTCCTTCTCGAACTGCTCGCCGACGGCCACGACCGACGGCTGGGGCACCTCGTCGGGCCGCTTGCCGATCCGCTCGCGCACCTGGCTGTCGCTCATCGGCGCCTTGGTCGTGAACTGCACCTCGGTGCCGCTCGCGAACTCCACGTCCAGCACCTTGCCCTGGCGTCCCTGCTGAACCAGCGCCGTCAAGCCCAGCACGACGAACAAGGTCGAGAACGCGAGGAAGTACGGCACCTTCCCCATCCAGTCGATCTTCGGGTGCATCAGCTTGTTCCACGCCGGGAACGAGCGCGGGAAGCTGCCCAGGTCGCGCAGCCCGTACTTCTCGATCATGATCCCGAAGATCGTCTTGGTCACGAACAGCGCCGAGAACATCGACGCCAAAATGCCGATCAACAGCGTCAGGCCAAAGCCCTTGACCTCTTCCGAGCCGAAGTAGATCAGGAACGCGCTGGTGATCGCGGTCGTGACGTTGGAGTCCAGGATCGCGGTGAACGCACGGTCGTAGGCGTTGCGGATCGCGAGCTTCAGCGACAACCCGCGCATCTGCTCCTCGCGGAGGCGCTCGAAGATCAGCACGTTGGCGTCCACCGACACGCCGATCGTCAGGACCAGGCCCGCGATGCCCGGCAGGGTGAACGTGGCCCCCATCATCCCCAGGATGCCCAGGATGATGATCAGGTTGAAGATCAGCGCCGCCAGCGCGACCAGGCCGGACAGGTGGTAGTAGAAGAAGAGGAAGATGCCCACGACGATCAGGCCGGCGACGCACGAGAAGAGTCCCGCGCGCAGGTTCGCCTCACCGAGCTGCGGGCCCACCTCGCGCTCGCTGATCGGCTCGTCCGCGAGCTGCGCGGGCAGCGAGCCGGCGTTGAGCGTGCTGGCGATGTAGTTGCCCTCCGCCTCGGCGTTGTCCGAGCCCAGGTCGATCTGCCCGCGGTCGCCGATCTGGCTGCGGATGTTGGGCGCGGTGATGATCTTGTTGTCCAGCACCGTCGCCAGCGGCTTGTTGATGTTGGCGCCGGTCAGCTTGCTGAAGAACGCCCCGCCCACCGGGTCGAACTCGAACGTGACGATCCACTTGCTGGTCTGCTGGTCCCGCTGAAGCGCCGAGTGTTGCAGGCCCCAGTCCTTGCCGCTCTCGCCGTGCACCATTGACTTCTCGGGCGTCGTCCACGCCAGCGCATAAGACTTGTCGCGCCACGCGAAGATCGACTCGCGCCGCCCGAAGGTCTCGGGCTTGTCCACGATGAACCAGCGCGACTGGTCACCCGCCTGCGGCGCGGGGCCCTCGCCGCCGGGATCGAGCCGCTTCACCATCTCCGGCTGTTCGACCCGCGGGTTGTCCACCAGGATGTGGAACTCCAGCACGCCCGAGCCGCGCAACAGTCGCTTAAGGTCGGCGGCGTCGTCGATCGCGCTCTTGCTGGCGGTGTACTTCGGGTAGAGCTGGGCGAACTGGTCGATCAGCTCCTTGCGCTCCGGGAAACGATCCTTGAGGGCTGCAAGCTCCTTGTTCTTGTCCGGCGAGTCCGACGCGACCAGCGATTCCAGGTCGTCCACCGACATGTTGCTCTGCTCGATCCGCGCCTTGGCGTCGTCGTAGGCGGCCTTCACTTCGGCGCGGTCCAACGCGAGCTGGTCCACGTTCTTGTCGTTGGACTTCTTCGCCTGGTCCAGCTTGGCGTCCAGGTCCTTGAGCTTGTCGTAATGCGCCGTGAGCTGGGCGAACAGGGCCTCGCGCTGCTTGTTTCCCTTCGCGAGGTTCGCCAGCGCCTTGGCGCGCTCGTCGCCCTTGAGGTTCTCGACCGCCGCCAGCACCTGGGCGCTGCTCAGGTTGTACGTGTCGATCCGGTCGCGCAGCGCCTGGTAATCCTGCTTGACCTTGCCGGCGCCCTCCTTGCTCATCGACGAGCGGGGGAGCTGGATCTCCAGCCGCGTGTCCCCCTGCGGACGCCAGATCAGGTTCCGCACCCCCTGCGGATCCACCCGCTTCTTCAGGAGCGCCGCCACCTGCTCCGCCAGCGGCGTCCCGCTCGTGTCGTGGAACCCGCCCGGCGGGGGCTTGATCTCGTACAGCAGGCTCGTCCCGCCCGCGATGTCGATGCCCGGCTTGAGGTTCACCTTCTCGTTGAACCCGACGCGCGGGTTGAAGAACTTCTCGATCGAGAAGATCCCGTCGGTCAGCTTCGGGATTCCGAAGAGCCCGAGGAACAGCACCACGAGGATGAGCGTCACGCGCCCGGCGTAATTCTGAGGCATTTTGAAAAGTCCTGAGTCCTGGGTACGTCGATTACTTCGTCTCGGTTTTCGCGTCCTCGTCCATGACGCGGTGGATCGCGTTGCGGGCAAACTTGATCTTCACGTTGTTGGTCTCGTCCACCTTCACGGTCACTTCCTTCTCGTTGACCTGCGTGATCGTCCCCATGATGCCGCCGATCGTTTGCACGCGCTGCCCCGGCTTGAGCTTCTGCAACAGGTCCGTCCGCTGCTTGTCCTGGTTCCGCTTCGACCGGAACACGAAGAAGTAGAGGACGGCCACGCCCAGCAGGAGGGGGATCAGGGGGCTCTGGAGGATCGACGGCGGCTCCTTGGGGGAGCTAGCGGCTTGCTGGGTGGCCTGGGCCAGCAGGGTCAAGAGCTGAGTCAACAAGGCATTTTTCCTTTCGATGCGAACAGGGTTCAGGGATCGTGATTCGGGGTTCAGGAATGGGCGATGCTTCTCCTGAACCCTGAACCCTAAACCCTGAACCCTCCCGAGGCGTCGTCGTCGTCATTACCGGTCGGTCCCAGCGAACTGCGGGGGTCGCTGCGGCGAAAATCGTCAAACGTGCCGCCGGCGATGGCCCGGCGGAGATCCGCCATGAACCGTTGGTAGAACCGGATATTATGCACGGAAACCAGAACCGGGCCAAGCATCTCGCCGGCAAAAAAGTAATGCCGGAGCGCGCCACGCGTGAAATGCCGGCAGGCGTAGCAGTCGCACCCGGCTTCGATGGGGCCGGTGTCACGCTGGTACCGGCTGTTGCGCAGGCGGATGGGTCCGGTCGCGGTGAAGGCGTACGCGTTGCGGCCGTTGCGCGTCGGCAGGACGCAGTCAAACATGTCCACGCCTGCGGCGACCGCGGTGGCGATGTCACGCGGATAACCGACCCCCATCAGGTATCGCGGCTTGTCGGCGGGGAGAAGAGGGGTGACGACGGAGAGGATCTGCTTCATCGCTTCGAACCCCTCTCCCACCGCTAGCCCACCGATCGCGTACCCTGGAAGGTCGAGGGCGATCAGTTCGGCTGCGCAGCGCTCGCGAAGGGCCTGATCCGTGCCGCCCTGCACGATCCCGAAGAGCGCCTGGCGGTCCGGGCGGGCATGGGCGTCCAGGCACAGCCTGGCCCAGGTTAACGTCCGCTCAACCGCGGTCGCGTGGTATTCGAGAGGGGCGTTGGCCGGGGGGCACTCGTCAAAGGCCATGATGATGTCGGCCCCGAGGTCGTTCTGCACCTGCATCGACCGCGCCGGCGTGAGGTGGACGACACTGCCGTCCACGTGGCTGCGGAACGTGACGCCGTCATCGCCGATCTTGTTCAGACCGGCCAGCGAGAAGACCTGGAACCCCCCCGAATCGGTCAGGATCGGCCCCGGCCAGGCCATGAAGCGGTGCAGGTCACCCAGGTCGGCGACGACCTTTTCCCCCGGTCGCAGCATCAGGTGATAGGTGTTGGCGAGGATGCACTGCGCCCCCGTGGCGGCGACATGGTCGGGCAGCACGCCCTTGATCGTCCCCTGGGTGCCCACGGGCATGAATGCCGGCGTGTCAAAGGCGCCGTGCGGCGTGTGGACGCGCCCAAGCCGCGCCGCCGTGGCGGTGTCGGATTTCAGAAGCTCATATCTGACGGCGGGCATCGGGGGGCGGGGATGTTACAGCGGCGAGGGACGGGGGGCAAAGAACGCCGCCTGCTTACTTCCGCAGCCGGTAGATGATCGCCGCGTCATCGTGATAGAGCGTTTCGAAACGTTCCGGGTGGGCGTTAACAATTGACAGTTCGGGCGGATTGGGCGCGGCGCCGTGCAGGTAGACCACCAGGTACCTGGCGCCGCTTGCAAACAGGTGGGCCAGCCACGCGTCCGGGTCGGTGTCGGTGGTCAGGGCGGCGGCGAAGGCGGGCGCGATCTGCTCGCCAGACAGCCTGCCGGCGATCGGCGGCAGGTCGTGGATGTGCGTGATGCCCCGGCGCGTCGGGACGTAGAGCAGCGGCCGCCGATGGTCAAAACCACTCATCGGGTGGACGAGGAACGTGTTGGCATACGCCAGCGGTTCGTCCGGCGGCAGGGTGTCGATGAACTTCCAGTCGTAGGCGACCGACTTGTACTGCGTCTGGTAGGCGGGAATGAACGCGATCTCGCGACAGCCCTTGATAAACGCCTTCCAGTAGACGAAGACCAGGCCGGCGAGGATCAGGACGGCGATGCCCGAGCCGAAGCCGACCATCTCGTTGCGCCTGGCGGGGAAGTGCACCAGCAGCCATGCGACCGCCAGGCCCGCGGCAGTAATCAGCGCCGCGCTGGTGACCAGCTCGGCAACGACCGCGCCGTGGGCGCCGCTCAGCGAGAATCCGGTCGCCCACGCGGGCACGAAGACGACCGCGGCCGCGACCCATTGCAGTGCGGGCTTGGTTACCCACGATTCAATCGCGATGGCGGCCGCGGCGAAGAGCAGGACGAACGCCGGAAAGAGGAACCGTACCTCGGCGTAGGGTGAGCTTGCCAGGTAGACCGCCAGCGCCACGAGCGGTCCGAGCAGGCACATGCGGATCAGCGGATCAGACCCGAGCCGGCGAAACCTCCCGGCAAAGGCGGCCGTTAATGCCGCGAGCAACACGATCGTCGGGGCGCGCGGCAGGCTCTGGTCACGGGTCGTCAGCAGCGCCCAGACCGAGCCGACGCCCGACAGTTGCGGGCTGCGCGCGGTCGCGAACAGCCCATGAAGTACCGTGTGCCCCGCGACCCTGACCTCCACGGGGTAGATCGGATTGCCGGTGAGAACCACGTTGCGGACATACCACGGCCCGGCGAGAAGCAGGGCGGCGCCGGCTGCGATCGCATACGACCATGGCCGCCAGCGGACGCGGATCGGCGCGTCGATCAGCAGCAAGAGCGCGGGAACCGCCAGCAGGGCGGTGAACTTGGTCGCCAGCAAGAGGCCCAGCGCCACGCCGACGCGCCACGGCCCCAGGCGATCGCGCATCCGGTCCGCGGCACACCCGGCGACGACGCAGGCGAAGAACGCCGTCAGGTAAAGGTCATCCTTCTCCATGATCGACTGCCGCAGGATCGGCTGCGAGAGCACCAACGCCAGGCCGACGATCGCCGCGACCCCCGCGCGCGCCCCAATGGCGCGCATCAGGCGCAGGGCCGCGAAGAAGATCAGCGGCACCGCCGGCAACTGGACGTTATGCGCCAGGACGTCGTTGCCCACCGGCGCGATCCACCAGGCGATGAACGTCGAGCCCGCCAGCGGCGAATACGTGTTCGCCGGGTTGAAAAACCAGGTCTCGAAAAGCGATAGCCGCCCGGTCTGCAGCCACCGCACCGCCGCCGGGAAGTGATAGGTGACCGCGTCGTTGGCCATCACCGGCATGGGCCGCTGTTCCCACCCAGTCGTGGCGACATAGGCGACGGCGAAGAGCGTGCAGGCGAGGACGACCCAGCGGTCGTCCGCCCGCGTGAACGGCACCGCCGCTGCGGCAGGGACGACGCGCGCCGGCGCGAAGTAAAGGACGGCCGACAGCGCGAGCGTGGTGATCGCGATCATCAGCGGGCTGAGAATTCCGAGTACGCCCGGGAGCGTCACCGCAAGGTACTGGACGAGGAAGTTGAGCAGCAGCACGTCCGCCGCGCGGTCGGCCCAATCCGTCGCGACGCGTCG
>DATBFY010000590.1:0-5407 GCA_036558265.1 Tepidisphaeraceae bacterium
GATCGTCAGCGTCTGCTGGTTGAACGGTGTGCCGAACATCTGCGAGGCGGCGATCATCACGTTTCCGCCGATCCCGTCGGCCGCGAGCGAGAAGCGGTTGAACGGCCAGCTCTCGTCGGGCGCGTAACATGTCAGCGTGACCAGGGAGAGCCCCTGGTCCAGCGTGCCGCTCTTGCGGCGGTGCAGGCTCCAGAGGTGCGGCGAGCCGTCGAGCGTGACCAGCACCGGGGTGGGATCGGCAAACTGCTTGGTCAGCTCGCCAGGCAGGTGAAACGTCGCGAACAACCGCCCGTCGTGGTTCCAGAACGACACCAGTCGGCTCATCGGATACTGCCCGGCATAGTTCGCCCTGGCCAGAAAATCCTGCTCGACAGGCGGGAGCTGGCGCAGCAGCCTGGACACGCGAACTTCCGGCGAATCGGGCTCCGCCGCCGCAGCGGCAGCCCGGACGCACACCGCCAGCGCCAGCGCGAGGAGGATCGAAACAGGAAGGCCACGCATCGTGGTTCAAGTATATGGCGTGCGGATGACGTCGGAGGCCGGAAAAATCAGTTCGTGACCACACCCGCGGCGGCGCGGAGCTTGTCCAGCGCCGACTGGTGAATCTGTCGCACCCGCTGCTTGGTCAGGCCCATCCGCTGGGCAAGCTGGTCGTAGGTCTCGACCGCCGGCTCGTCATTGAGGCCGAAATGAGCGCTCAGCACCGCGCGCTCGCGCTCGGAGAGGTTGGAGAGCAGATGCGTGACCTCGTCGCGGCGGACCAGCGACTCGGACGCCCGCGCCCAGCGCCGGTCGGGCACGTCGGCGAGCAAGCCCGCGTCGCCGCTGTTCTTCCGCGTTGCCGCCATGAGCTGCGGCACGGCCCGCGCGAACCCTTTCATCAGCGCCAGCGTCGCATACGTGCTGAAGCGGTGACCCCGGTGAAAATCGAAGCTCTCCACCGCCCGCATTAGCGTCACATTCCCCTCGCTCACCAGTTCCATCAACGCCATGCCCGGTCGCAGATGTTTGCGGGCGACGCTGACGACCAGGCGCAAATTCGCGCGGACGATCGCGTTCTTGACGTCGGTCGCGTCCCCCAGGTGCCGCTCGAGCTCGTCCAGGTCGCGCCGGCGCGTCAGTTCCGGGTCGAGCCGACGCCGGGCCGTCACGAATCGGTATTTGTGATAGTTGAACTTCAGGAACAGCGCCCGCTCGCGCGCCGGGGTGAGCAAGGGGGTGCGATAGAGCTCCTGGAGATAGGGCGGGAGATCGCGCGGCACCCGCATCTCCTCTCCCAACCCCGCCGCCGCAAGATCCTGCTGTGCGACGATGGAGTCGATCACCTCCAGGGCGTCGGGCTGGTGATAAAGCGCGTCGTCGATGAACCGAACGTTGCGCCCCTTGATCCGCTCGATGCGGTCTTCCAGCAGGACGCGGTAAACCTCTCCGCTGGGCCGGCAAAGCCGTCGCGCCAGTTGCCGGATCGCAACGCCCTTGGCGCGCCGGCGGAGGATCAGCGACTTCTGCCGCTCGGTCATGGGCGGCGCGGCGCTCGGGAAGATCGCCCCGTCGGGATTCTCCTGGTCGAACTTGCGGATCACGTGCAGGATCGTCAGCGGCGAACGATTCAGCTTCCGCGCGATCCGCCGGGTGATCTCCGCCTGACAGCAGCGACATCCCTCGGCCAATCGGCGGGCACGCTGGACGATCGAATCGCGCTCGGCATCGTCCACCTGCGAGAAATTGGCGGCTTGGGCGACCTGGTTCTCGTGGATCGCCACGAACCGCTCGACGCTCGACAGCAAAAACCCCACGCGGCGCTTGCCGTCGGGGAAGATGAACCGCCGCGCGGGCAACCCCTTGCGCCGCCATCGCTGGATCGTCTTGCTGGTGACGTTGAACTTCTCGGTCACGTCATCGATCGAAAGGACCGGCTCGCTGACCGCGGCGCTGCGCAGATCCAGCGAGTCCGAAACCGTCTCAATTAGTTGCCCCAGGTCGTGCTGGAGCGCGGCCCCCGGAAACAGCAGCGCCTCCCCGTGTCGGGGGTGATATCCGGTGATCCGGAAGATGAGGAAGTCCAGCGGGTAGGCCCGGGAGGGATCGAGGGTATGCAGAAGGTCTTCGGCGGCAGCGATTTGCGCCACACGCGTGTCGTGTGGTGAAAAGGTGAGCTGGCGGGCGAGTTGATCTAAGGTGTCAATCCGGAACTTCGCCATCGTCAGCTTGCGATTATCCTGTGCCCCCATACCGGGGTCAACCTAAGAATCGGCTAACATCAGTATCCGGCGCGAGTTTTCGCATGATTGTTCGCCGGAAGTTAGTACCGTTCGGATGAGAGCACGCTGAGAACTGTTAAGCCGGGGGTTCTCACCGCCGCTCGGGGCCCATGACCTCGATCCGGTTGCCGTCGGGGTCGCTGGTGAAGAAGCGATCGATGTCGCGGATCTTGTACTTCTGTTCCCACAACACGGGGAAGTCGCTTGCGGCAAGGACGCGCGCGGCCACGTCCAGGTCCGATACGTAAAACGCCACATGCCGGCGCGACGAGGCATCCGCCTCGGGGCGGCCGATGATGTGCAGGTCCGTCGGACCATTCCGATACCAGGCGCCCGGAAAATCAAACGATTCCGGGCGCGGGATTTCCGCAAGCCCCAGCACTTCGCCGTAGAAGCGCTTCGCGCGCGTCACGTCCGTCACGATGACCGCGACGTGTTCGATCCGCTCGACGGTGATCTTCTCGCTCGGCATGACCGCGTTTTCTTCGCCGCCGTCCGCGTTGTCAATCGCGCACCCGCCGCCCACCTACTGCCCCGCGCCCGCCTGTCCGTTTGCCTGCGCCGGCGACAGGTTCAGCACCAGCCGCCGCAGGACCTCGGTGGCGCAACGGGGCGTGTAACCGTAGATCCCGTCCACCTGCTGCCCGACCAGTCCGGTGGAGAGGTCCTCCGCCGAGAACACCACCGCCCATTTGCCGCGAAAGCGGATCCCCTTGAGCCGCAGCACCTGCGACGCGCCCATGCGCGACCTGGCGAAGCTGCGATACTCGACCGGGAAGTCGCCGGGAAGCATGACCTTCGCCGCCGCGGCCTGCGTCGTTGCGGGTTGCGACGCCGCAACCGGCGGCACCTCGGGCAGAAGCGCGCCGGACTTGGCTGCCGCCTGCGTCGTCGCCGCCGCCCCCGCCAGCGCCGTCTCCGGCTGCACGATCGGCGCCGACGCGATCATCGGCGCGTCCGCCGCCTTGGTCCCCCCGGGCAGCGCCAGCGCCTTATCGTCCGGCGGGATCGGCGCGAACTTCGATCCGGCGATGATGTCGTCCAGCGCCGTCTGCACCGACGACGCGAACGCCCCGTCCCCCCCCGCCGCGTCGCACAGCACGACGCCGCCCTTGATCACGTACTTTTTCAGCTCGTTCACCTGCTCCTTCGTGAAGGTGAACTGGGCCGTCCCGGTCAGGTGAGCGATTGGATAGACCGTCGCGTCGAGCTTGCCCTCGCCCAGCTTCACCGGCTCGACGACGAGCTGCGCCTGCTGCTGTTTCGCCAGGATCGCCCCCAATCGCCGCCAGCCCGCGGGCTCGGGATCCCAGTTCCCGGCGAACTGGAGCCGCGCGAGCTTGATCGTCCGTCCATTGCCGGGCGCCGCCGGATCGGTCCGCACCACGTGCGTGCCACCCTTGAACGTCAGGTTCTGGCGGTCCACCGCGTACAGGACGATCCCGTTCATCACCTGGAACGTCTCCTCGTGACCCAGGTAAGCCCCCTGCTGCCAGTTCTTCGCGATGTCGCTGCCCGGCAGCGTGATCATCAGCTCGCGTGTGCCGTTCGATAGCCCGAGCACGCTCGGCGGATTCTTCCAGTTCTTCCGCAGATACTGCTGGCGGGTGTAGATCGGGTGCTCGGCCGGCAGCTCACGGAATTCATACGCCGGGAACATCCGCCGCCCCAGCGCGATGAATGAATCGGTGAAGTCTTTGCTCCCGCAATCCGCCTGACCGAAGATCAATCCCCCTTCCTCCACATACTGCCGCAGCTTATCGACGGTCTCCGCCGGCAGCGCCAGCTTCTGATTCCCGGCCATGTACAGCACCGGCGCATCGTGCAAATCGTCCACGCTGTTGCGGTTCGAGATGATCTGCCAATTGAGCTTCCGCTCGGTCACGTCGGTCATCCATCGCGTGAACAGCGCGATATCCCGGGGCCGCTGGCACCAGTTGCCCGCGAACGTCGTCGCGGCCGCGCCCGTCTCCGCGGGTTTTGTCGCTTCCGCTGGCTTCTCCGCCGGTGCGACCGCGGGTGGCGTCGGTGTCCGCTCTCCCGCGCGCCGCCGGCGATCGGATGAATTCCCCGCCTCGCGCGGCGCCGGCGCCGCGGGCGCCGCAGGCTTCACCGTCGCCACCGGCTTGGCGCCTTTGGCCGGCGTCCCCTCCAGCTCATACTCAAACTTGTTAACGATCACCGGCGCCCGCCCGCGCGCCAGGAAGACTACCGCGAACGCCGTCTCCGGGACGCTACTCCCGCCCCACGACCCGTCCCCCCCCTGCCCGTGTACCAGTTGATCCGCCCCCTTGCGATACCAGTCGTAATCGCCGAAATACTTGTATCCACTCGCCATCGCCACCCGTTCCATCCCGTACAGCACGTACCCGCCCCCCGGCAGGTTCTGATCGTTCAGGTGGTCGTGAATCCACTGGGTCCCCTTCACAAGACGATCGTCGAACACGTTGCCTTTGCAATACACCCCGTCGTTCACGTGGACGTAATCCTGCGCGATGAAGAGCGTCGCCGCCCCGGCGAGCGTCATCGACATCTTCGACTCGCCCTGATCCCCCTGCGCCTTAAAGATGTAGGACCATCCGCCGTCTTCTTTCTGGTGGGCGCGCCAGGCGTTCTCGGACTCCTTCCAGAACGCCGTTGGCACCTCCCGGCCCGCCTGGTTCGCCGCCCACACGCCCAGGAGCGCGATCTGGCTGGTGCTGTGGTCGTATCGGGGCGAATTGCCGTCGCTGACGAAGTATCCCCACATCCCCCGTGCCTCCCCCTTGGTCTTCATCCCGCTGAGCAGCATCCCGCAATCCCGCTGCGCCGCCCGCTTGACCCCCTCGCTCTGCGGCAGGTATTGCCAGCACTGCGCCCGCAGCGCCACCGCGTAGGTGCCGATCATCGGGGCCTTATTCAGCCACTCCAATGCCTCGCGCACCCGCTTGTCCCGCCAGCTCTCCCCCGCGTCCAGGAGCGCATAAGTGGCGATCGCGCTGTACCCGCCCCACTGGCCCGACTTGGGATCCGCCTGCTGCTTGCGCGCATCACGACCGGGTCCTGGCGTGCTCTCCCAGTTCATCCGCTCGTTCTGCTGCGAGTAAAGCCACTCCACTCCTCGCCGGATCGACTTGTCGACCTCCTGCGGCGTCGCGGCGAAGACC
>DATBFY010000591.1:0-1618 GCA_036558265.1 Tepidisphaeraceae bacterium
GCTCATGTACATGTTCGCCACGAACACCAGGCCGAAGAAGCTCAGCAGATACCCCCGCCAGCCGTCCAGCAGCAGGCGATAGCGCGTGATGAGCAGGAAGATCAGCGTCACCCAGTGGCTGAAGCAGTACTCGCACGTGAAGAGGTAGAAGAACTTGCGCGCGAGGATGTTGCGGCACTCGTCGCTGCAACGTTTGCAGAAATCCCGCGGCTCGCGGAAGACCTCCTCGTGCGTGACCGTCCACGCGACGCACGCCACCGGGATCGCCAGCACGAACAGCCAGACGATCTGCTGCCAGAGTTGATCGGCGGTCGGCGGGCCCATATCGCCGATCTATACGGGCCGGGAGCAAACATGCGGAACGCTGATTCTGCTGAGCCGGGTATGATGGGCGGCCATGACGACCGCCCCATCGACGACCCCGCTCGACCCGCTCGATCCGATCCCGCGCCGCCACTCGAGATATCTGCGGGTGCTGGCCATCGTGTTCGGCGCCTACTGGGTCGCGTGGGCGATTCACCCCAAGTACTTCAATAACTGGGTGGTCGAGAACACGCTGCTCGTGCTCTGCGTGATCTTCCTCTTCGTCACGCGCAAGCGGTTTCCCCTGAGCAACGTGTCTTACACATTGATCGCGGTCTTCCTCGCGCTGCACACGGTCGGCGCGCATTACTCCTACGCCGAGGTGCCGTATAACGACTGGTTCAAGGCGGTCTTCGGCCGGCCGCTGCACGCGGGCGGGCGGAACATGTACGACCGCCTGGTTCACTTCACGTTCGGCCTGTTGATGGCGTACCCGATCCGGGAGTTGTTCCTGCGCGTCGCGCGGGTGCGCGGCTTCTGGGGCTATTACCTGCCCCTGGACGTGACGATGTCGTTCTCGATGCTCTACGAGTTGATCGAGTGGGCCTACGCCGCCACCGCCGGTGGCAGCGCCGGGGCGTCGTTCCTGGGCACGCAGGGGGATGAGTGGGACGCCCAGAAGGACATGGCCATGGCCACCCTGGGCGGCCTGATCTGCATGTGTACCGTCGCGTTCATCAACTGGCGGTTCGACCGGAATTTCGGGGACGAGTGGCGCGCAAGCCTCCGCATACAGGACGGCGACCGGCCACTGGGAGAGGTAAGGTTGGCGGAGTTGCGGGACGGTACAGGCAGACCATGATCGCTGCCCGTCCGCCCTGAGAGGACATCTTCATCGCATTTCGATTTGCCGTTCATCCGGTTACCCTCCCCCCGTGCAACCGTCGCCCGCCATGGACATGCCGCGCTCGATCGTCCTGCTGTGCTGGGCGCTCGCGCTGCCCCTGCTCCTCGCCGGCCTGGGCACCCCGGTGGTCCAACGCACGCAGGAGGCCCGCGTGCTCGAAACCGCGCGCGAGATGTACGACTCGCGCGACCGGCGCGACTGGATGATCCCCCACCTCAACGGCAACGTTCGGCTCGAAAAGCCGCCGCTGGCGTATTGGCTGGCCGCCGCGTCGTTCAAGCTGCTGGGCGTCGGCGAGTTCGCCGGGCGCCTGCCGTTCGTCCTCGCGGGATGGCTGACCCTGGGCGTGGTCTACGCGTTGGGCGCGTCGCTGATCGATCGGCGGTTCGCCCTCTTGGCCGCCGCGAT
>DATBFY010000592.1:0-24303 GCA_036558265.1 Tepidisphaeraceae bacterium
TTCGACCGCGCGATACACGCGGGCCGACCAGGACCCTACGGGCGTCCCTGTCGTCCACGTCGCAACCGCACCGTCAGCATTTTCCCTGGCGGAGTCGGGCGTCCTGCCACAACACGTGCTCGTCCTTGATGGTTGATCGCGTCCTGCGATACCGAGAGAGATGCGTCCTACCTCAATCGCGTGGAACCCGTCGTGCGCGCCGCGACAGACGACCTTGCATCATCCCGCCGGCGCGGTTCTAGCCCTGAACCTTCACTCACGAGTTCCTCATTCGCCCCTGATCGTCCCTGAATCAAGCGTCGCGGAGAAATTAGCTGCGCCCATCTATACTGGCAAGCGCGAACTTATGGGATTTTCCGTTCACAGCGGTCTAAACGTCGATAGGGATTGCGTCCGCCAACTCAAAAAAAATATTGTTCACCAACCGTCCCCGGAGTTATCGGTCCTGTGGAACGACGGTGGACCAATCGCGACGCCACCCGCATGTTATCGACCACTCCCCTCTTTTCCCACCAAAATCCACCGATCCCGACGACGCGCGCCCCTGCGTCACGGTACGGACCTCCCAACCCGCAGATCCCGCAGCATCGCCACCTTGCTCCCGATTCGCTGCATCCCGTGACGATAGTAAAGCTTCAGCGCCGGCGCGTTCCGCGAATCGACCGCCAGGCACAGTCGCGGCTGCCGGCTTCGCCCCGTGATCGCCAGCGCCTGCCGCATCAGGACCTCGCCCAGTCCCCGCCCCCGCGCCGCCGCGGCCAAACCCAGGTATACCAACTCCACCGCGTCCCCCCGCAGGCTTTCGCTCAGGAGCAGCACGCCCAGCGGCGATTCTCCCTCCCGCAGGACCAGCCACGTGGTCGGGTCGAACATCCCCGTCGCCTTGTGCCCCGCCAGGATGTCTTCCACGTTCCGCCGCCCGTTCAGCGCGGGGCAATCCAGGCTGTCCTGGTATGATGCGAGCACCGCACGCCCGAACAGTCCATGCGTCCGGTCCGAATAGGTGACCCAGCTCACGCCCGGCGGCAAAGACGGATACGGCGCATCCGCCGCCGCCTGAACCTGGAGGTAATACAGCTCCGCCATCCGCGCGAAGGCCTCGTCCGCGAACACCCGCTCCAGCGCCGCATCCTGCGGGTCCACCAGCGCCTGCGCCAGGTGGACGCCCCACTGCGCACAGTACCGGCAGACCGGCTCGATCAACCGCCGCGTCCCCGCGTCCATCCCCTTCGCCAACCCACCCGGCGGGCTCAGGATCAGCATCGTCCGCCCCGGGCTGATCACCGGCAGCACGGCCGACACCAGGCGCCCCTGGTGCTCGGCCACGTGTATGCCGTCGAAGGTGATCCCCCGCTCGCGCCCCATCGCGATGAACTCCGCCGCCGCCGCCCGCACGTCCTCTGCCGCCCCCGCGGCACCCCCCGCCTGCCCGCCGGACGGGGTCAGCACCAGCCGCACCGCCGCCTCCAGTTCCTCCGGCCGCGCCGGCCTCGCGCGTAATGCGGCCGCCATATCGCCGTCATCATCGTCGTCGTCGGAGCGTCCGTCCCGAAGCCCCAGAAGATTTGACAGCAATCCCACAATTGCGGCACAATAACCCAGTCTGGCATTAATGGACAATGTGCGTCGCGAACGCGGGCGCGCGTCGTACCACACACCCCATGGAGTTCGCACCGATGAAGAAAGTCCTCCCTTACATCGCGCTGGCGGTCCTCATGTTCGTGGCTTTCCACACGCCGCGCGTGGGCGCGTACCCCAAGCCCAGCGTCAACAAGGTCGCCTGGGAGCTGGATTTCACGCATGGCGCCCCCACCCGCATCACCGTCAAGACCCCAGGCGGCGACGCCCCCCAGGCCTTCTGGTACATGACCTTCAAGGTCACCAACAACACCACCGACGAACGCGAGTTCCTCCCCGTCATCGAGCTCGTTGACGACAAGGGCAACGTCCACCGCTCCGACCAGAACATCTCCGCCACCGTCTTCGACGCCATCAAGCAGCAGGAGGGCAGCCGGTTCCTCGAGCCCCTCGCCAAGGCCAGTGGCCGGCTCCTCCAGGGCCCCGAGCAGGCCAGGGATTCGGTCGCCATCTGGCCCGAGCCCCTCGAACGGATGGGTTCCTTCACCATCTTCGTCAACGGCCTGTCGGGCGAGGCCGTCTTCTACAAGGACGGCAAGGAAACCCCCTTCGACAAGGTCGACTGGACCAAGACCAAGCCCGACGAGGCGGGCATCATCCTCCGCAAGACCCTCGAGCTGGACTACCAGGTCCCCGGCGACGAGTTCTACCAGGGCCGCGACCCGGTGATCAAAAAGGACGAACGCTGGGTCATGCGCTGATCCAGGCGGCAAATTCGGGGCCCCGTCCGCCTGCGCGTCACCCGCGCGCAACAGAACGCCGGGTTGTCGGCGCGATGCTGAAAAGGCCGGTGGCCGGTTTGCGCGTTGGGGGTGTCTTGGGTTTGACCACTTTGACGGGCTTGGCGGAGAAGACCGGTTTGGGCTTCGTCGCGCTCACCGGCTCGGCATCGGGAACCGAAGCGGACGCCGCCCCCAGTTGCTGGCTGAAGAGCCAGGAGTAGAGCGTATTGGAGGGGTCGTTGTAGATCGGATTCCAGATGACGTGACCGCCACCGGCGATCTCCGTGTATTTCGGATTTCCACCGGCGGCCCGGAGTGCCGCGATCATGTTTCGGCTACCGCTGACGGGAACGATCGTGTCATTGGAGCCATGGAACGCCCAGATCGGGACGTTCTTGATCGCCGACGCGGTGTTGGGGTTCGCGTAGCCGGAAAGTGGGACGGCGGCGGCGAAGCGGCCCGGCGCCCAGCGGAGAATGTCCCACGCCCCCATCGCGCCCATGGAAACCCCGGTGACGTAAATCCGCGTCGTGTCGATGTCGTGGGTGGCGATCACCTGGTCGAGAGCCTTGATCGTCAGGCTCATCGCCTCGGTGGGTGAGCCGTTATAGCTCTGAAACCACATGCTCGGATCGATCTGCGGGGCCAGGACATAGGCGGCGTACTGGCCGCTTTGGGTGTGGTTGACGATGCCCCCCATCCAGGTGGTCTGGAGGACGTTGTCGGTCCCGCGCTCGCCCATGCCGTGGAGATAGAGGATCAGGGGCAGGCGCTGTCCCGCTCCGACCCCGCTGGGCTCGAAAAGGCGGTAGGGGATGGTCTTGACGCCGTCGGTGACGCTTCCCGTCACGCTCCCGCCCGTGCGCGGGTCGGGATTGCCCACGGGTGGGGGAACCAGCCCCGGCATCGCGTAATTCTTGGAGGCGTCATCGATCACCAGGACCCAGTCGTTGCCGTAGCCGCTGGTAGGCGGCATGAACGTTTGCGTGCCGGTATTCGAATACGTGCCCGCGTCGCCGGACGAGCCATCCCGCGGGTCGTACCAATACGCCTTGAGGGATGAGCCCGAGAGCTTCGAGAGATCGACAGTGAAGGATTGCCCGCTGGCGGAATAGACAAAGGCGTAACTGCCATCGCCGCCCCGCGTCGCCTGAATGTGATCGGAGCCCGAGAGGGTCGATCCGACGACCAGGCTCTGATCGGGCACGCGGCCCAGGTACGGACGCGAGAGCATCAGGCGCTTGGCGTACTTCATCTCGCCGGCACCCGGGTAATTGAGCGCCTGTTTCCAGGGCTCGCGGCCGAAGGACGTGTCGTTGGAAAAGCCGTAGACCTCCCAGCTTCCGTAAGCCGCCCCGAACGCGCCGGCGAACAGCGCCCAGTACGTCTTCTTGCGGACGTCGTAGTCGTCAAGGTGGACCGCGTTGATGTCCCCGCCGTTGGGGATGTTCTCGTAGTTCGGCTCGGAGTCGATCGTGGGCTTGCCGTCGGCGTAGTCGCCGGCAATGAGGGTGTAGTTGGCCGAGTCCCGCGTGTGACCGGACTGAATGGTGTTGAAGTCCAGCCACGACTCGGACGAACCGAAGTAATCGTCGGACGAATGACCGCCGGGCGGGTGATAGGTAATCAGGTGCGTGCCGCCATCCCCGGCCTGGAGTCCGGCAGCCAGCGACCGCCAGACGGCCTGCACATCTGACGTGGAAGCCGCCCAGTCGCCGCCGAGCACCCAGATGATGTTGGGCTGATTGGCGTAGCGGCTGCCCAGCCACTGTCCATAGGTATAGGCATTAGCGGAGTTGAAGACGCGCCGGCCATCGGTCGCCGCGACGGCATCACCCCACGTGGGCAGCACCGCGACATAAAGTCCGAGTGACTGAGCCTTGTCCAGGACGTAATCGACGTTGTCAAAATAGGCGGGATTCGGGGTAGCCGGGTTGTTGTTCAGAAAGACCGACTGGCCATACGCATTGTGCGAGCTGGCGTCCGGGTTATAGAGGACCGCCTGCGTGACGGTGAACTCTTTGCGCGCGCGATCCTGGAGATAGTAATCGGCATCAGGGCGAGTGATGTCGTTGAACAGGGACCACGCAGTATCCGCCAGCCAGAAGAACTGCGAGCCGTCCGTGCGCTGGATGACGTGCCCATCGTCGCTGACGCGCAGCGCGCCGGTGGCGCGAGTGGCAGGGGGTGGAGAGGGTGGGTTGTCGCTGGGGGGAAGACCCGGTCCGTCTGCAGGGAACAGAAAGCCGGTCGGAATGATCTGGTAGGAAACCGGCCCGCCCCACTTGAGGCCCACGACTGCTTCCCCCTGGTTCTGGTAATACTCGAACTTGATGTCGTAGCGCTGGCCGGCCTCGAGGTGGATGGGGTCGGAGGGGTACTCGCTCTCGGTCTTGTCGCCCCAGACGTCGAGGATGGATTTGCCATCCACCCAGAGACGTGCGCCGTCGTCGCTGTTGACGAAGAACGTGTAATCGCCGGTGGAGGGGGCCTGGACCTGTCCCTCCCAGCGGACGCTGAAGGTGGTGGCATCGATGCGCGAGGTCGGGCGATAGCCACTCCAGCGGAAGGAGACGAGGGGGTCGATGCGGGTGACGGTGGCACCGGTCAGGTCCATGTTGTCGAAATAGGTGCCGAGCAGGCCGTTGCCGGTGCCGATGACGTAGCCGCCACTGCCACCGGGGTTGCCGGGGTCACCGGGGTCGGTCGGATCACCCGTTCCGTCGTCGCCGCCACCGCCGCCACCACCGGTTGGGTCGGTGATTACCGGAACGGAGGAAGGGGGGACCAATTCGCGCGGTTGGCTGTCGCTCTGCCATTCCAGTTGAGACTGGGCCTGGTTGGCATCCTGGTAGTACTCCAGTTTCAGGTCGTAGGTCTGCCCGGCTTGGAGCGTGATCGTGCCGACGTCCACGGGCGTGCTGGCTTCGAGGGTCTTGCCGAGGTTGGGGTAGAGGATCGAGAAATCGGCGATGTCCACCTTGCCGTCGTGGTTGAAGTCGCATTCGGGCCCGGTCGAGCCCGTCTGGTTCTCGAGCATCTGGTAGTCGATGAAATCGACGACACCGTCGTTGTTGGCGTCGCCGGGGAGGCTGGGACGGTCGGTCCAGCGGTCGATGAGGGTCTGGCCGTCGACGGTCAGGCGCACGCCGTCGTCGGCCGTGGTGATGAACGTGTACGTTTCGCTGTACTTGGGTTGAATGGTGCCGGTCCAGCGGACGGCGAAGGTGCTGGGCTCGACGCCGGGCGCGGGGGAGGAGGCGCCCCAGTCGAAGTTGATCAGCGGATCTGCGCGGGCGAGGACGGGGCTGGTGAGGTTGGCGTTGTTGAAGTAGGTGGCGGCGAAGGCGTTGTCGGGAGCGGTGCCGTCGAGCATCAAGCGGGGTTCGATCGCCTCAAGCAGGAGGAGCGCGCGGGCGCGCCGTCGTCGGTTTTTATCGCCCGAGTGCCGATGCAACGAATTACAACCCGAGTCCACGCAAAAACCGCGAACCCGCCGGCGCGATTGGGTCTTAACCATGCGGCGTCTCGTCAAAACGTCTCAATAGGATGTTCGTTCAAGCAGGCGAACGAGAGGCGGCGATCTGTCCTGAGCGGCGGCCCCTCCAGGCCGATCCGTCGATCGTGAACGAATTAACCTTTTCGGCGGCCAGAGGTCAATTGGAAAATGCGAATGTCGATGCTGAACGAAAGGCAATTCACAGGCGGCGACGGAGTTTCCCGGGTGATTCCCAACGCATAGAATTCGGGCCATGCCCCAAGCCGCGCCGGAGCACTCCCCCACAACCGCGAAATCGCACGATTATTCCGGCATCTTCCGGCGATTGCTGTCGCTCCTGCGGCCCTGGCGGTTCACGATTGCGCTGAGCGTTGTGCTGCTGGTGGTCGGTGGATTCTGCGAGCTGTTTCCCGCGTTCATCTGGAAGTACGTGGCGGATGACGTCGCTACGCACCGCCCGTCGTCGCCGATGGTGGCGTGGATGGCGTCGTTCGGTGGGCGGATCACCGATCCCTATAAGCTCATCCTTTCGGCCGTCTGCTGGTTGTTCGTCGTCTACTGCATCGGCGAAGTCTTCGGGACGCTGGAGACCAACCTGCTCTCGCGCGTGGCGCAGAAGTTCATCTACCGCCTGCGCAACCAGGTCTATCACAAGCTCCAGACGCAGAGCCTCTCCTACCTTCAGCGGCAGCGCACCGGCGACCTGATGAGCCGGGCGATGAGCGACATCGAGGAGCTTCAGACGTTCATCGTCAACAGCATCGACGTGATCCTGGGCGAAGGTTTCCTCTGGATCGTCACGGTCGCGATCGTGATGCACTACGACTGGCGGGTGGCCAGCATCTCGCTGGCGCCGCTGTTTATGGTGTTCTTCCTGCTGCGCATCTTCAACGCGCGTATCAAGCCGATCTACACGACGGCGCGGGAGCGCCTGGGGGACGTGTCGAACCGGCTTCAGGAGAACTTGTCGGGGGTGGTGGTCATTAAGATCTTCGGGCGGGAGAAGGAGGAGGCCCGGCGCTTCGCGGATGTGACCGAGGCGCACTACGAGTCGCAGGTCCGCTCGATCAACGCGAGAAGCCTTTACTTCCCGTTCGCGCGCACCGTCGGCTTTTTCTCAAACATCTTCATGATCGGCGTGGGGGGGTACCTGCTGCTCAAGGAGTGGGGTGTGCCGGGCGGGTTCACGCTGGGGACGCTGATCATGTTCCGCGCGTACTGGTATCGGCTGTTCGGCCCGGTGCAGACGCTGGCGCGGGTGAACGACATGGTGCAGCGGGCGGTGGCGGCGGGGCGGCGGGTATTTGAGGTGCTGGACGCGCCCGACGAGCTGCCGGACCGGGACGATGCGACGCCGATCGCGACGATTCGCGGCACGATGGCGCTGCGCGGCGTAAACTTTCATTATGACACGGACGCCGTTGGTTCTGAATCGCGAACGCCGCCGGTGGTCCTGCGCGACATCAATATCGACATCCCCGCCGGCAAGACGATCGCGCTGTGCGGCCCGAGCGGCTCGGGAAAGTCGACGATCCTGAATTTGCTGCTCCGCTTCTACGACCCGACCGATGGGCAGGTGACGCTCGATGGGCGCGACGTGCGGTCGATCACCAAGGATTCGCTGCGCCGGCAGTTCGCGCTGGTGCAGCAGGAGTCGTTCCTCTTCAACGATTCGATCCTGGACAACATCCGCTACGGGCATCCCGAGGCGACGATGGAGCAGGTGGTCACCGCGGCGAAGGCTGCGAACATTCATCATTTCATCGCATCGCTGCCGAACGGTTACGACACGAAGGTGGGCGAGCGGGGCGTGCGACTGTCGGGGGGGCAAAAGCAGCGGATCTCGATCGCCCGGGCGTTTCTCGCCAACCCGCACATCCTGCTGCTGGACGAGCCGACCAGCAGTGTGGAGCCCGACAGCGAGGCAGCGATCATCGCGGCGCTGGACCGGTTGATGAAGAATCGAACCACCGTTGTGACCAGCCATCGGCCGAGCCTGATCCTGCAGGCGGATTACGTGTACGTCATCGAGCAGGGACGCGTGACCGAGCAGGGGACGCCCGACGAACTGCGGAACAACGGCGGGTGGTTCGGGCGGTTCATCCGGACGGCGTACGACGGGGCGGCGGTGGAGGAGGACGTGGCGGGTTGATTGCGCCCTACGCGTGCAACTCGCCGCACTGTGCGGCGACTTTCGGGATTGGCGGGAGGTCCTTAGAATCCGCTCCTATGTCCGACCCGTCGTCAGTCACCGCATCGCTCCGCGCCCCCGTGGCGATCCCCGTGCATCCCCATTCCGCCACGGCCGATTTCGTGCAGGAGGCGCAGCACTCGCTCTTCGACTTCCACGGCGTGAGCGCGCGGAACGCCGCCGACGTCCGCCTCAAGCGGGCGGTGAACAAGGCGACGCTCCACCAGTACACGCAGCGGCAGGCACAGATGCCGCAGTTGCCCGATCCGGATGGCCTGCGGTCGCTCGCGGGGCGGATCAAGCAGCACGCGATCGAAAACCTCGACTATTACCTCGAGCAACTGAAGGCCAACGTCGAGAAGAACGGCGGGCAGGTTCACTTTGCAGCGACGGCGGACGACGCGCGGCGGATCATCATGGACATTGCCCGCCGCGCCAACTGCCACCGCGTGGTCAAGTCCAAGTCGATGGCCAGCGAGGAGATCGAGCTGGCGCACCTGATGGAGGCGCGCGGCATGGACGTGGTCGAGACGGACCTCGGCGAGTTCATCGTCCAGATCGGCAAGGACAAGCCTAGTCACATCGTCGCGCCGATCATCCACCTCGATACCGAGCAGATCGCCGACGTCATGTGCAAACACTTCGGCGTCGAGCACTGCACCGAGCCGAAGAAGCTGGCCGAGTACGCGCGGGTTCACCTGCGCGACAAGTTCCGCCGGGCGGACCTGGGGATGACGGGGGGCAATTTCCTGGTGGCCGAGACGGGGCACGTCTGCGTCGTGGAGAACGAGGGGAACGCGCGGCAGAGCGTGACCACCCCGCGCGTGCTGATCAGTCTCGTCGGCATCGAGAAGGTCGTGCCGCGCCTGAAGGACCTGGGCGTCATGCTCAAGCTGCTGGCGCGTAGCGCAACCGGTCAGCCGATGACGGTCTACACGAGCATATTTGGCGGGCCGAAGAAGCCAGGCGAGCGGGATGGCCCGGATGAGTTCCACCTGGTGCTGCTCGATAACGGCCGGACGGAGATCCTGGCGAGCGAGGAATATCGCGAGACGCTGCGCTGCATCCGCTGTGGGGCGTGTCTCAACGCCTGCCCGGTCTATCGCAAGATTGGCGGGCACGGGTATGGGTATGTCTACTCCGGCCCGATCGGCGCGCTGATCACGCCGCTCTTCAAAGGCCTGGGCAACTACAAGGATCTGCCGCAGGCGAGCAGTCTGTGCGGCGCGTGCTACGAGGCCTGCCCGGTCAAAATCAACATCCCGCAGCACCTGATCAACCTGCGGCGCGACATCGTCCGCCAGCACATCAACACCTGGCCGGAGCGATTCGTGTACCGGGCGTGGGCCAAGGGGCTGAAATCACCGCTCTTGTACAAGTTGATCGGGACGCTGCAGAAGTGGGACCTGCGCAGGCGCGCCAAGGGCACGGGCTGGGTGGCCAAGATGCCGTCGGTGGCGGCGGGGTGGACCCAGATTCGCGACATGCCCGCGCCGGCCAAGCGCACGTTCCACCAGATTTGGAAGAAACGGAGGGCGAAGTAGCAATGGAGGAACAGTCGAATCAAACGGTGCTTGAACGCGTGCGTAAGGCGCTGGGGCGGACGCAGCCGATCGCCGCCCCGACCGCGCCACCGCCGGAGATCCTCGAACCGGTCGCTAGGCTGGTACACAGCGACATCGGCCTGCCCGAGCTGTTCGCCAAGCGCGCCGCGGACAACAAGATGCACGTGGACGCCATCGCTTCGGATGACGTGGCCGATCACGTGGCGGGTCTGCTCAAAGAGAAGGGCGTCCGACGGGTTGCCGTGCCGGTCTCGCCTTTGCTGGAGAGCCTGGGCGTCGTCGAAGCCCTCCGCGCGGCGGGGCTGGAAGTCAGGACCTGGGACCAGATCACGCTGGATGAGTTGTACGACTTCGATGCCGCCGTCACCGACGTGACCTACGCCATCGCCGAGACGGGTAGCCTGGTAATCAAGACCGGCCCGCAGCACGGTCGGGCGCTGTCGCTGGTGCCGCTGCTCCACGTGGCGATCGTCGAGCCGCGGAACTGTCTGCCGGACCTGTTGGACCTGATGGACGCGCTGGGGCGCGAAGGGATCGGCAACAACGTGACGATCATCACCGGGCCGAGTAAGACCGCGGACATCGAAGGGGCGCTGGTCGTCGGCGTCCACGGTCCCGGCGAGGTGCAGGTGTTCGTCCTGCAATAAGCAGGGGGTCATCCGGGGCGGTTGATCAGAAAGGTGGCGGCTTGTTCGAAAAACTGGTGCAGGGGGCGGTGGGCCTCGGGCGGAAACTTCGCCGCATCAAGCGCCTGCAGCATGGTCGAGACCCAGCGGTCGCGGGCGGTCTTGTCAATCTTGAAGCGGGCGTGGCGCATCCCCAGGCGCGGGTGACCGCGTCTTTCGACGTACCGCATCGGCCCACCAAACCGCCCCACCAGGAACTCGCGGAGCCGCCACTCGGCGCCCGCCAGGTCGTGCTCGTACATGGGGCCCAGGATCGGGTCGGTGGGGACGTGGCGAAAGAAGGCGGCGGTCAGGCGCGCAAAGCCCTCATCGCCGATCAGGCTGTAGACGTTGGTGTCGAGCAGGTCCATCGCGGGCCTGGCATTTTAGGCACAGGTCAGCGGACGGTCTCCAGGATGGAGACTGCCTGCTCGCCGTTGCGGAAGCCCGTGGATAGCCCCAGGACGTAAACGCGAGCCGTGGCGGCGTTGGCGGGCGCAAGGGCGAAGGTGACGGCGTCGTCGCGGATGTCGGGCGCCTCGAGCTGGGCCGCGCTGGCGAAATTCCCGGCCCCCGTGTACTTGGCGACGAAGAGGTCGCTGGGCGCGTCGGCGGAGTCGACGTGGTTGCCGGTGTCCATGATGTAAGCGCCGCGGCCGGGGTCGAAATCGACCAGGTCGTTAAAGGACCCGGTGAGATAGATGTCGCCGCTGTCACGGTCGATCGTGGCGCCGGTGGTGAAGTCCGGACCGGTGCCGCCGATGAACTCGGCGAAGTTCATCGTCCCCTTGGGGGTGTATCGGGAAAGGAAGATGTTGGAGAAGGCGTCGGTCGGCTGGATCGGGCCCAGGACGTGGGCGTCGAGGTTGGACGGGTTGAAATCGGCGTACCCGGTGAGGTTGCCGGCAATGACGGGGTAATTGGAGGCGTCGAAGTCGAGGGAGGCGGGTTGGACGGTGCCACCGGGAGCAGCGCTTGTGGTGAGCACCTGGCGGGAGAGGTATCGCCCGCCGCTGGTGAACCGGGTGATGGCCATCGATGCCGCGGTCGAGGTCTGGGCGACCACGGCGGGGTTTCCGCTGCGGTCGATGCCGAGCCTGGGCGCGCGGGTATCGGGGACCAGGGTGATCCAGGCCGGTGTCGTCACGGCGGAGAACTTGGCCAGGTAGTCCTGGCCCGACGTCTGCCCGCCCGCGACGAAGAGGTTTCCGGCGGCGTCGAGCTTGAGCTGCTCGGCGCTGGCGGCATTGCCCCCGTTGGGGACCGCCTGCACGCTGGCCCCGGCGAAGGCGCCATCAGCCGAGAAGCGGAAGGCGATAACGTCCGTGCCGCCCGACACCGAGGAGCGGACGCGCGTCTTGCGCCAGGGGTCGGCGTCGACGTCCTGGTCGATCGTGCCCGAGAGGAAGAAATTCCCACGCTTATCCACCGTGATGGCCTGCAGGTTGGGGGCGGCCAGGCCGTTGGCGCCGTCGACGAAAGGCATGACCCAGTAAAGGCCCCCCGCCGGGGAGTACTTGGCGACAAAGACCGAGTCGCCCGAACCGCCGTCGACGTTATAAGTGCGGCGGGAACTGGGATTGAAATCGACGTTGCCGGAGAACGAGCCGAGGATGAGGACATTGCCGTCCCGATCGGCGGCGGCGGCGATCGGCTCGGTCGTCTGGTCGGGGCCCAACAGGTACGTGGGGAACGCGATCGTGAGGAGCTGGCGGGTTTCCAGCGGCTCGACGAAGGCGCGGACAGTGCGGGCCAAGCCCTTACGACGGTTGAATTGTTGTTGCATCAGGGAGTGCCTTTGTGTGGAGGAATAGTACCTCAACCGCACGGGCGTTGAAAGTTTGCCGGGAGTTTTCGTCAGGATTAGACGCAGGCGGTGGCGCGAAGTTGCCGGAGTGTTGCGCGCGCCAACGAAGACCTGGGGTTGGGCTGCGGCTAACGGCCGGTGGGCGGGTGATCGAGGATCGCGCCGATGTCGATCAGGTACATCTGCCGGCCGAGCCCCTCGTACGTGGAATCGATGCACACGATCCTGCCGTCCCGACTGAAACGCGGGTGCAGGTCGACCCGGTATTCCGCCGTGAAGTTGGGAACATGTTCGGCCGTCGATTTCAACCTGGCCAGCGGAACGAACCGCCCGGTCGGTCGATGGTACAAAAACAGATATTGGTACCCGGCCAGCACGTACGTGTCAGAGATGATCCAATCGCCACCCGGGCCGGGGAGAAAACTGTCGTGGCCGTCGAAATTCGAGGGCCAGAGAAGCTGACTGGCCTGGCCGCTCCCGTCATCCTTGAAGATAAAGTAGCCACCGACCGGCGAAGCACCGCGCGGGGGCGTATGCCGACCGTAATCCATGATCTGGTCGTCATCCTGCCACGCGTGGTGACTGGGGTTGGCATATAAGTAACGGACGTCAGTCCCCGCGGGCGTCAGGGAGTAAGCTTGGAAGAGGCTGTTCACCGGGTCCTTGATGAACGTGACCAGGCGCGTTCCGGACGGGTTCCAGCCCTCGCGGAAGAAGTAGAGGTGGCCCGATGCGGGAAGTCCCTTGGGATAGGCGATCTTCGCCATCTTCTCCAGGCTCAAGATCAACTCGGACCGCCCCGTCTGCATGTCCATCGTCCAGATGCCGGTCTTCGCGGGCGCGAACTCCTTCTCGTAGGCGTCCTCGATGCCCACGTACTCGGTTCCCTTGAAATGCTTCATCCGCTCGAAATCGTGGGTGAGCGCGGTCGCGCCATCGGGCGACAGGTCGTAGATCGGCCGGGGCAGCGTTCGCCGCGCGCCGGTGCGGAAATCGTAGACGCGGCAGACGAACGATTTGCCATCTTCGGCGCGGTCGTTCCACACGATCTCGTCCGATCCGGGACGCCATTGCAGCCGATTTCCCTGCTGCCAGTTCCACGCGGCCGTCTCGCCGATCTTGGTCCACTTGAAGCCGTCCTTGAGATCGATGTACCCCACGTCGCCGCGGTCGTCAGGCCGCACGTCCCGGCCTTGACAATAGACGCGCAGGCCCAGCACGTATCGCCCCGTGACGTCGAACTGATGGACCTGATAGAAGAAGAATCCCGTATACGCGGGGTGTTCGCGGCTTCCCGGATCTGACACACGCGTCAGCGTCAGGTAGCGCGAATCACGCGCCCCCAGCAGTTGGTCGAAGCGGGTGTACGTCGTGTACGGGAGATCGTCCGCCGCAGGAACTGACCAGGCCAGCGCCACCAGAACGATCGCCGATGCCATAGCGGGAGATCGCATCGCGGATAGCCTCCGTCTTGCTCACCCCTTACGAAGATCGGAGATCGGCACGGCGAAGCCGTCGATCTGGTTGTCTTCCGTACGGATGTCGCGCGTCTCACGCCCGATCCGGATGCCGACCCGCGACCTGGGGGCGCGGGTTTCCCGCAGTTCATTCTTGACGATGACGACCGACTCGGTCTGGCCGTTGATGTCGATGGCGGCGCCCTTGTCACCGCCGCTGTCGATGATGCGGTTTCGCTCGAATCGGTTCCGGTGCGGCGCGAAGGCCTTGTTGCCGCCACGGAAGTGGATGCCCGCCTCTCGGCTGCGCCGCACGTCATTGTCGCGGATGAGGTTGTCCGAATCGCTGTGGCCGAACGTCATGCCGTAACCGCAGTCTTCGATCACGTTCTTCTCGTACAGCCCGTGCTGCGCGCCCCAGCAGAAGTAAATGCCCTCGGCGCTGCGCTGGACGCGATTGGAGCGGACGACCGAGCGCTGTGAGCCGCTGCCGCTGTGAAGCGCCAGGCGCACGCCGTCGGACAGGTGGCAGTTTTCCACCAGCACGTCGTGGGCGATGCCCCAGACGATCCCGTCGCAGTAGAAGTTGCGGACGATCAGTCCGCGGGCGGTGATGCGGTTGGATTCGTCAAAGCGCACGGCGCCGTCGTCGAACATGCCCTTGTCGATCATCTCGTTGTGGGATCTGTTGCCGTCGACGGCGAGGTTTTCGATCAGTACGTCGCTGACCTCGCTGCACTGGAGCAGGGCGAAGTTCGTGGCGATCTGCGGTTCCTCCGAAAGGTGAAACCGCTCTTCGAGCCGTCGATCGAGCTTAAAGCGATTGCCGGCGGCGGCGACGATCGTCCGTTGAATGATGTTCAGGCCCTTGCGGTAGGGGTCGGTGGCGCAGAGGCGCACGCCGTCGCCGACCCCGAATCCTTTTGGATCGGCGAGCGTGACTTCCTGGTCCCAGTGGTCGCCATCGACGATGAGCTTGGTCGTCGTCGACGGTTCCTTGACGAGCACGGAATCTTCGCCGCTGCCGATGAGGCGGACTTTGGAGCGGAGGAAGACCGAGTTGCGCAGGCGATACCTGCCGGGAAGGATCCGAACGGTGCCGCCGCCCCAATGGGAGACGTAATCGACGGCGGCCTGGATGACACGCTCGGTATGGCCGATCATGTCGGCATCCTTCTGGCCGACCGTCACGCTGATGCTGTTGGCCCAGTCAGGTTCGACGGGATCGCCGGCGATGGCGCGGGGATTGGCGTTTTTCGGCAGGTCGTCGGCCGATCGGAGGCTCGCGCAACAATATGCGCCGGCGACGACGCCGCCGACGGTCTGCAGGAAGCGCCTGCGGGCTAGCCGCACGGGACGGAAGGGGGCGGTCATCGCGTTTCTCCTTCGCTCGAGTGCTCTGCCCCCCAAGTCAGTTCCTGACGACTTCGAAGGCCCAATCTTCGGTATCCGGAGATGAAAGGGTAATGGTACCACGGTTTGCAGCGGTGTTGAGATTGGTTCGCCGGGCGGTGCGGGGGTCGAATTGAGTGACGCGATAGGTGGCGTCCGCCGGACCGGCGATTTTGAGCTCGGTCAAGCGGGTATTCTCGGCGTAGACGATGTAGCTCTGCTGCGGCTCGGCAAGACAGTAGGAATAGCCGGCGGCGGAAGTGGAGACCAGCTCGTCGTGGGGGACGAGTTTCCACCATGATCGGCGGGAACCGTCCTCGGTCTGGGTGAAGAACGCGTTGAAGGTCTGAAGGTCCTTCACCGCAACCCGCGCCTCCGGATCGTCAGGTTGGAACTGAGTTTGCCTCCCGGCCCAGCCGCCGTAATAGGTTCGCCAGAAGCCGGGGACGATGTAGCAGCCGGACATCGTGAGGACCCAGGCCGCTTTGCGGAACGTGGCCCGATCGTGGGAATGCCCGCGATTGACGACGTCGGGATGATTCGGCACGGAGCGGCGAAGATAGTAGGCATATTCGCCGTCGATCACCGGGCGATTGCGGTCGCGCTTGAGGCGCACGTCCATCATCTCATCGTGCAGAGTGTGGCGATTCCTGGGCGTGGCAAATCGGCCGCGACAGTTGGCGTCGTCAGGCGGGGTGCAGCCGTCACACCATGGCCACTGATAGTCGCTGCCGCTGTACTGGCAGTATTGGCCCAGCGTGTTCCACTCGCTTCCTTCACCATAAAAGTCATTGGGGAGCGTGCCGTTGTCGTCGTGGATGCCGCGGAGGCGCTGGTGCGGATCGTGCTTCTGGATCTCAGCCCCGATACGGTTGAACATGGCGACGCACTGCTCGCGCCCAAGCGGCTTTGCGGCCGGGCCCCACTCGAGCGTGAGGAGAAACAGGACGTTGTAGGCGCTGTAGCGGGCGACGCAGTAGCGGGCATATCGAAGGCGCGCCGCGTCGTCGCCGAAGGACATCCAGCAGCGGTTGTCGTAGCGATATTTCGGGTCGATGCTGGAGGCCGGCGTGAAATAGGGCTCCATCAGGATCATCCCGACGGTGATGCCAAGCGCGTTCGCCTGGGCGAGTCGGGCATCGACATTGTCAAAATAGGCGGGGTTGATCGACTCGGCGCGGTAGTCGTGGAAGGCAACCTGCTCACGGCCGCTCGCGTCGAGGTTGGACGCGCGAACCAGGCCGATGATTTCGGCGTGGACGTAGTTAAAGCCCTGGGCGGCGCGGAGGGTAAAGTATTCCCTCATCGATTTGGCGGTCAGATTCTGCGCCGGGTCGTCGGCGAAGGCTTCCCATTGGGTGTCGCCGAACATCCACCAGGGTGTGCCATCCTGGTGTTGGAAGTGATACGGATAGTCTTTCATCGCGGTGATGCCGCCGTGACGGGTGGACGTTGTGCAGGTGAACTTGCCGCGCTGTCCGTCCAGACCCCGATCGTTGGAGTGGATCGACCAACTCCATTCGCCGGTCGTGTCGGGGGAGAAGCGCACCCGCCATGTATTGCCGCCCCCCCAGAAGAGCGGAATGGAGCGCTCTTTACCATCCGCTTGAACGAAGGTGGCGTCGGCGGTGACGGCGGTGTATGGATTGGCGTAGGTCCGCTGCTGCGTGAAATTTTCTTCGAAAATGCCAAACCGTGGGATTGCCGCAGGTCCTGCGGCAGGTCTGGCCGCCCCCTGGGGCAGACCCGGCACCTCGTCCCCCGCGAGTTCGTTCAGATAGTTCTCGACGTTGCTGTACCCATTAGCCGAAATCGTCGGTCCATCGCGGTCGCTGTTGGGATCCAGGCCGTGCGCCTTTTCCCAGGCGTCGGGAATCCCATCGTGATCGGTGTCGGCGGGAGGCGCAGGGGCCCTACTGGCCAGATCGGGCCAGGGGCCGGTCATGGGGCCCTTCGAAGTGCCCTTTCCGTCGCGCACGCTCTGAATGATGCGCTGATCAACCGTGTCACGTGAAGGTTTGCATGCGCCGACGGTATCGAGCACCCGCTCGAGCAATTTGGCAACCGGATCGCATTTAACTTCAGGCGCGGGGAACGGCTTGCCGGCATCGTATTGCCGCTGATCGACCACATGGGTGCTGCCATCGTGTTTGAACTCGTAAAAGTCCCAGGTGTTGACGCCGTGGCCGGTCCAGTCGTTGTCGGAACCCTTCGGAGACCGCGGCCCCCAGTTGCCGGCGAGGTAGAGTTTGGTCCCGCCCGCCTCGGCCGCTTTCCCGTCGATCCGCGTCGGCCCGCCGTTGCCCACGTTCAGATACGGATAACCGCTCTCCGGCCCGGCGAGCCACAGGTTCTCGACCACGTTCCCGAACGCCGAGGTGTTGAGCGCGAACTGCCCGAAGACCGATGCGTTGTTCCCGCTCCAGTTGTAGATCACGTTGTTCCGAAAATCGAACACGTCCGCGTGCTGCATCAGCGGCGTGCGCGAGCCCAGGTTGGCGTACAGGTTGTGGTGCAGCGTGATGTTCTTCGGCGCGCGGTTGCCGCCGATGTGCTGCCCCATGAAGCACTCGCCGATCAGGTTCCACTGGAACGTCGCCCGATCCAGGAACGAGCCATACCAGTCGAGTTGCGTGTCGGAGCCCCAGGCGACCGAGCAGTGGTCGATGATGACGTCGTGTACGCCCGGTTCGGCCGTGCCATAACACAGGATGTTATTGCCCGCGTCGTGCTTCATGTTGCCACCCATGCGAACGCGCAGGTGACGAAGCACGATGTCGTGCGCGCCGTTGACGAACCAGACGCCCCAGTCGCCTTCAGGCTCTCCGGTCCCGCGGATCTGCACGCCTCCCGGCGACGTCTGCCCGGCGACGGTGAGAAAGGGCGTCCGCACCCGGATCGGGCTCTTGAGCGTGATCGTGCCGCTGACGCGAAACACGCAGATCCGCGGCCCGGACGACTCCATCGCCGCGCGCAAGCTTCCCGGTCCCGAATCGTCCAGGTTGGTGACTTCGATGAGGCGCCCGCCGCGGCCACCGATCGCATCGGCGCCGAAGCCTTCCGCACCCGGAAATGACTTGACGGAACGGGCGGCCACCGCGGGCTCAGCCCAAAGGGGAAAGGACAACGCTACGAGCAACAAGCAACCAACGCCACAACGTGGAGCGCGGGCCCGTCTCATATCTGCAACTACTGCATCGCGCACCACCTGTTGTCTGACGTCGAACCCGGCGGCACGTATGCGTCTTGATCAGCAACTCGCCAGCGCCCGGACCTCCTGACCCTCGCCGCCCCATAGCCCCGCATGCACATGCGGGGCTTTCGTCCCCTCATGGCATTCCCCCCCACCCCCCGATACAATCCCGCCCCCAATTTCGGGTAAAATCCCCGGAGCGGGTCAGACGACGCGCGTGCCCTCGTCTTATCGTGGCTCGCACTTTTGCCTTTTGCCCGTTGCCTTTTGCCTTACACCCCGGTGTTCTATGCCCCTCAAAGTCTGGATTGACGGTAAACTCCACGACAAGGAAGACGCCAGGATCAGCGTCTACGACCACGGCCTGCTTTATGGCGACGGCGTCTTCGAGGGCATCCGTGTCTACTCCGGACGCATCTTCAAGTGCGACGCCCACCTCCAGCGCCTCTGGGATTCCGCCAAGGCCCTGCGCCTGACCATCCCCTACACCCGCGACCAGGTCCGGGACGCCATGGAGCAGACCGTCCGCGCCAACAATTTCACCGACTGCTACATCCGCCTGGTCGTCACCCGCGGCACCGGATACCTCGGGCTCAACCCCAACAAGTGCGCCCGCCCCAGCGTCATCGTGATCACCGACACGATCGAGCTTTATCCCAGGGAGACCTACGAGCAGGGGATGGCCGTCATCACCGCCACCGTCATCCGCAACCACCCCAACGCGATCTCCCCGCGCGTCAAGAGCCTCAATTACCTCAACAACATCCTGGCCAAGATCGAGGCCGCCGACGCCGGCGTCCCCGAGGCCATCATGCTCAACCACGAGGGCAACGTCGCCGAGTGCACCGCCGACAACATCTTCATCGTCCGCGGCGGCCTGGTCCGAACCCCCACCACCACCGACGGCATCCTCGAGGGCATCACCCGCGCCGTCATCCTCGACCTGTGCAAGCGCAACGACATCCCCTGCGTCGAGCAATCCCTCCAGCGCCACGACCTCTACATCGCCGATGAGTGCTTCCTCACCGGCAGCGGCGCCGAGGTCGTCCCCGTCACCAAGATCGACGCCCGCCCCATCGGCACCGGCCACCCCGGCCCGATCACCCGCCAGATCATGGACGCCTTCCACCGCCACATCCGCGAAGCGTAGTCATTCTTCAACGTTACGCGCAATAGCGCAACTGCGTTTCCTCCGACGGCGCTAAGCCGTCATCCTGAGCGCAGCGAAGGATCTGGCCAGGAAGGGCGGCGATCTCTCGTTCGCGGCAAGATCCTTCGGTCGCCGCTAGCCAGGTTCCCTCAGGATGACGGGCCGCGCGGGCGCCCCGCCTGCTCTTTCTCGCCTGTCTGCGTGCCGGGCGTTTGTCGCGGTGACTCAAAGAAGCAGAGCAGCAGAGAAGCAAAGAATACGTGGGCGTTCGTCGCCCGGCGAGCGGCATGATAGGTGCGCCGGCGCGGTATAACACGGATTATGGCTCACGAAAAGACGCAGCCTGACGTGGACGAACTCGCCCGTCATCGTGCGCACTTTCGCGAGTCGCTGGAGAGCATACCGGTCGCGCTTGCGGTCGGACTAGGATTGATCGGCCTGGTCTGGTTGATCCGCTTAAAACTCGCGTGGTTCCCGGCACTGTCTTACTGGATCGTCATCGGCATCGGCGTATTCGCCGTGGGCGGCGACATCATCAACGTCCTGCTGCTGTGGCGGAGAATTCGCGCGGGCGCGAGACGTGAGCCATGACCGGCCTGAGCAAACACGAGTCCGAGGGGCGGGAGGAAGGCACCAGCAGGACTCGGGAGTTTCCTTCCTCCCGCCTCTCGGGCACCCCACCCCTCCATCCTGCTTCCTCGCCCTCCACCTCCGGTGGGAACGACGCCCGCCTTTCCGATAGCGCCAAATGTGCGTAGGATAGCAAAGCCGCAATATCCGTAGAAAGGTCTGGCGAAATGGAGGTCAGTTTCCCCACCGATTCTGACGGATTCCTTTCACAGGAATGCCCCTCCTGCAACCAACGGTTTAAAGTGCGTTTCGTCGAAGGCAATGGCAAGCCCATCTCGTATTGCCCTTATTGCGGCCATAAGGGGGAGAACTGCTGGCTAACCCGCGAGCAGGCTAAGTATGCGGAGGCGGTCGCGACCGACGTGGTGCTTCGGCCCCAGCTCGAAAAGATGGCGCAGGATCTAAGGAGAACGTCGGGCGGTTGGCTCAAGATCGACATGAAGCTCGATCTACCGACGCCGTCAGCGCCTCCTATGGAGACCGATGACGCCATGGACCTGTTTCATTTCCCGTGCTGTCAAGAGACGGTGAAGCTTGTCCGTCATCAGCATCATTTCTGCATTGTTTGTGGAGCCGAGGTTGACATGACAATCAGCGATGCGAGAAAGGTCTTTCTCAGTCATAAGGGTGTTGATAAGGAGGAGGTGATCGACTTCAAGCACACGTTGCAGCTTATGGGCTACCAGCCATGGCTCGATGAAGACGCGATGCCCGCGGGGACGTCCTTGGAGCGGGGTCTCCTGCAGGGGATGCAGGACTCATGTGGGGTCGTGTTCTTCATCACCCCCTCGTTCAAGGATGAAGGTTATTTGGCTACGGAAGTGGACTACGCCATTTCGGAAAAGCGCAAGAAGGGGGATAAGTTTGCCATCATCACGTTGCAGTTCGTTGATTCAAAAGGCAACGTCGGGAACATCCCCGAATTGCTGCGCGGTTACGTGTGGAAAAAGCCGAAGACCCAATTGGAGGCGCTACGCGAGATCATCCGTGCGCTGCCTGTCGTGCCCGGCACGAACGAGTGGCGTAGCGAGATCGCGGGGGTGGTTACGGCACCGAAACAGAAGTCGACGTCAGCTGAGCTTTCGGAAGAGGCGCAATCAATTCTCAGGACGGCGGCGGGGGCGGACGGGATGATCTTGCACGTGCGGCACCTTGGAGGCGAGCGGATTCAAGTCGGAGGTAAGAACGTCATCGCGGGGGACGATCGCCGAGCAATCGCACTCTGGACGGGGGGGCTTGAGGATTTACAGCGTCGTCGGCTTATCAAGGACCGGGGGCACAAGGGAGAGGTCTTTGAAGTCACGCGGGAAGGCTACGAGGCGGCAGACGGTCTGCCGAAGCCGGGTTGACCCATGCATCTCGCGGCGCACCTTGTAGCGGCTTGGTGCCACGAGCGCAACGTGGGAGGCCCGGCGGGGCGGGAGGGTGAGGGGCGGAATCGAGAGTCCTTATTAACCTGCCGCGCAGCGGCTTCGCTCCGCCGCTTGACAGAGGGGGGCGATTCCGACCCTCGGGCCCCGAGCGACCCACCGGGCGGATGGGCTCGTCCCTGTCCTTCGAACTCCGACAAAAATGCATCACAGAGATCACCGAGCACACAGAGCACACAGAGAAGCGAATTAATATCGACCCTCTCTGTGTCCTCTGTGTCCTCTGTGGCTGCGCCTTCAATTCCGCGGGATCCTCATTAAGTCGCCCTCTCGCCTGCTTGTCTTCGTTTGGGTGCGCGCGTCCCGCCTGCCACCACCCCCCGCGCGCAGACCAAGACCCACCCTCCCCGCAAACCCTCCATTGCTCACAACAACCACCCCAACCCCATTAATTCCCAATACTCCATTTCCCCGATAACACTCATCACCCTCTCATCCGCGCGCGGTAATATCAACCCGGCACCCGCATCCACATCTTTAGACCCGGGAGGAGCCATGCGAACCCGAACCGTTCGCCGGCGCGTCCTGTTGTCGTCGTCATCATCCCGCCGCGCGGCTGCCGCTGCCATCCTGCCGTTTCTCGAATCGCTCGAAATCCGCCAACTGCTCACCACCTACACCCTGACCGACCTGGGCACGCTCGGCGGCGCCACCGCCCGCCCGGCCGACATCAACGACGCCGGCCAGATCGTCGGCGCCTCCACCGACCCCGCCGGCCGCTCTCACGCCTTCCTCTGGCAAAAGGGCGCCATGACCGACCTGGGCACCCTCGGCGGACCGACCAGCCAGGCCACCGCCATCAACGACCTCGGCCAGATCATCGGCACGTCCGCCCCCGACGACACGGCTCCCGCCGCCCCCTTCCTCTGGCAGAACGGCGCCATGAGCGACCTGGGCCTGGGCGCTCAAACCACCGTCCTCCACATCAACCACGCCGGACAGATCGTCGGCAACACCGCCGACGGACACGGCTTCATCTGGCAGAACGGCGTGACAACAGACCTGGGCTCGCTCATCCCCGCCGGCGCGCCCGTCACCGCCGCCGACATCAACGACGCCGGCCAGGTCATCGGCTACGCCGCCAGCGACCGCACCACCGCGCTCGGGCTCGCCGAAGTTCACACCGTCCGATGGCAGGATGGCGCGCTGACGGACCTGGGCACACCCTCCTTCACGATGGGCTCCTACGCCGCCGCGACCAACAACCTCGGCCAGGTCGTCGGCCAGGAGACCGTCTTCCTCAACACCGGCTACGGCGCGGCGGTCGTCGGCAGGGCGTTCCTCTACGACGGCAGCACCATGATCCAGCTTCCCGTCCCCGCCCTCCAGAGCTACGCCGCCGACGTCAACGACGCCGGCCAGGTCGTCGGCTGGATGAACGGCGGGCCCTTCCTCTACGAGAACGGCGTCGTCACCAACCTCAACTCGCTCATTCCGCCCGGTACGACGCTCGGTGGCGCCGTCGCGATCAACAACGCCGGCCAGATCGTCGCCTACACCGCCGGCGTCGATTCCCACGCCCTCCTCCTCACCCCGGACGTCACACCATCCGGCCCGTCGGTCCAACTCTGGGACGGCAGCACGCAGATCGCCACCGGCGCCGCCCCGATCGACTTCGGCGCCACCCGCCTCGCCGAGCCCGTCAGCCGCACCTTCACGATCCGCAACATCGGCAGCCAGACGCTCGACCTCACCGCCCCCATCACCCTGCCCGACGGCTTCTCCCTGACCGCAGCCCCCGCCGCCACGTCGCTCGCCCCCGGCGCTTCCACCACCTTCACAGTCCGACTCGATGCCGCCGCCGACGGCACGTTCACCGGCAACATCACGATCCCCACCAACGACCCCGAACACGCCGCGTTCAACTTCGCCATCACGGGAACCACCATCCCCGTCCAGATCATCGACGACGGTGCCGCCGGCTTCTCCGCCACGGCCGCCTTCGCGCCGCTCACCGACCAGGGCTACGCCAACGACGTCCGCCGCGCCCTGGCCGGCGCCGCCGCCTCCGCCACCTGGACCTTCGCCAACCTCGCCCCCGGCACCTACCGCGTCAGCGCCACCTGGACCACCGCCTCCAACCGCGCCACCAACGCCCCCTTCACCATCCTCAACGGCCAGACCCCGATCGCGACCATCACCACCAACCAGCGCCTCGCCCCCTTCGGCCGGATCGACCAGGACACCACCTGGCAGGACCTCGGCCGCTTCACCATCGACACCGGCAGCCTGAGCGTCCGCCTGTCCAATCAAACCACCGGCTGGACCATCGCCGACGCCATCCGCATCGAGCGCGTTTCCGCCGAGATGGTCGAATTCCCCGTCCCCCCGCCCGTCCCGGTCAAACCCAAACCTTCAAACCCCTCCCCGCCACCAACCGCCGTCGCCCACCGCGCCATCACCCGCAAACCCGTCCTCCCCACCCCGCCAAGACGACCGCCTACTCCAATGCCCGCGCCATCCAAATCCGCCTTTGCCCTTGGACGGCGCTCAGTGAATGCGTCGCTCTTGGCTTAGCAGCCCGGCTCCCAGGCAGGTTCTCGCAATCGCCGGAATTGCCGCGCGCGGGAAATCGCCGAACTTAACAGCACCATCGTCGCCGCGATTCGTCTTTTGCCCTTTGCCTTTTGCCTTGCCACCCCCGTTTTTCGCGTGATTTGACACCCCTACCCCCCTCCGCTAGCATTTTCGCCCGGTCAAGCCCCGGACTGTTTACCCCGAAGGGAGTCCTAACATGAACGAGTACGAAACCCTCAAACGCCTGGTCACCGAGGCCGAAGACGACGTGAACAAGGCCATGGGCGGCAACAAGGCAGCGGGCACCCGCGTGCGCAAGAAGATGCAGGAGATCAAGTCCGCCGCCCAGGAAGTCCGCAAGAAGATCCTCGAAGGACGTGAGGGCGAAGGCGCCGGCTCCGCCAGCCCACCCCCCGCCGCCCAGTAAAGACCCCCGGGGTCAATCCA
>DATBFY010000593.1:0-2484 GCA_036558265.1 Tepidisphaeraceae bacterium
CCCCCCCGCGCGACACCCCACAGGTGGCACGGGCGGCCCGCCCGTGACCGCAACACCCCGCGACCGCCCGGCCCGGCAAAAGCCCCGTAGCACGGGCGCCCCGCCCGTGACTTCAAAAATCTTCGCACCCGCCGCGCGGCCGCCAACAGGTGGCACGGGCGGCCCGCCCGTGGTCGCGTACCCGCGACATTGGGCGGTACGCCGCCCAAGGAAGACCGGAGCGCACGCGATCCGAGCGCCGGTGGCTGGTTCTTGCTCCGCGCCCCTCATTGCCCGCAATCGATCTCTGCGGTATCAAACGCTGTCCAAGGGAGCACGCCTTCCCCCATGCGCGAATCGCAACGAGAGAAGTCGAAAACCTGCGTTGATTGGCCCGGCAGGCGGCTCGTTCTCGGCGGGATGATGTGGCCGTGGATCGTTCTCGCGGACGACCATTGCGCGGCACTGTTCCCGACGACGTGATGGTGAAATATGCTTCCCACGCAGACCGAAATTGAAATCCCCCTCCTCAAGGCGCTGACGCAATTGGGCGGCAGCGCTAAGCCGAAGCAGATCTATCCACTCATGACTGCGGCATTTCCCGGGATCACGCCCGATGACCTTGCGGAAACGCTTCTTCACGGCGAGAAGAAGTGGCACAATCGAATCCAGTGGACCCGCCAGCGGTTGATCGAAGCCGGTCAAATGGAAAGTGGAGGTTGGGGCCTCTGGCGGATCACCGACAAGGGACGGGCGCGCCTGTCCGGGTCGAACGGCGGCGCCAACGCGCCGACGGCGCCAAGTTTCCTGGAACTCTACGAGAAGTACGAATCCGACTTCCGTGAGCAACTACTCGGGCGGCTGCTGGCCCTCAAGCCGCCCGATTTCGAGCGATTCGCGCGTCGTGTCCTCATGTCGTACGGCTTCGTTGAAGTCACGGTGACCGCCATTTCGAAAGATGGCGGGATCGACGGCCACGGGCGGTTGACGCTGGGCCTGGCGACGCTGAGCGCCGCCTTCCAGTGCAAGCGCTGGCAGGGGAGCGTGGGCAGGCCCGAGGTCGATAAGTTCCGCGGGGCGATCCAGGGCGATTTCGAACAGGGGGTCTTCTTCGCAACCTCCGACTTTACGCGCGAGGCACGCGAGGCATCGCTGAAGAAGGGTGCCGCCCCGATCATCCTGCTCAACGGCGAGAGCATCGTCCGTTTGATGATCGAGAAGGGAATCGGCGTGAGCCGGACGGCGCTGTTCGCGTATTCCGACGAGTTGGACGACTTGATCGAGGGTGATTGAGGGCGGCCGATGCAGGTCATGATTAAGCCAATCATCGACGTTGTCGCTGGGCTGGAATGCGAGGTGTTTCGACTTCCGGCCGATGCGCTGGCGAAGATCAAGGGCGACCTGCGGGTCATCTATCGCGCGCTCGAACGGCCTAGCAGGAACCCGCTCAAGGACGTCCACGCAACGCTTGACGACGCGGTCCTAGCGGCCGACGGCTTCGACCCCCAGGCCGACCTCCTGGCCCAGTTGCTCGCCCTCAACCACGCCGCCGCGGCGAAGGAAAAGGCCGGCGAAGACGTCACCGCGCCGGGCGTGCCGCCGGGGGATGGGGATGCGCCGAGGCTGGTGACGAAAGATTCTATCAAACCTTAGAAAGGGAGCAGGCCCGTGTGGAAGAATCAGCGGGACAAAGCGGTGACCGACGGTGCCCGTCGCGAATGGGCGAAGGGCGAGCTTACCGATTATCGAAACCTCTTTCGGCAGGCTCGTGAGTCCGCGCTGAGAGACGCGGAGGGATTTCACGATGTCTTCTTTGCAATGGAGCGTCTCGGTGCACGCCTTCTGAACAGAGTCGGTACCCTGAACGACTACCAGCCGGCGCTCGTGCGCTTCCTTCAAAGCGCCCGAGTGGCAGGACACGGTGAGGGGCGGGACAGTGATTGGCATACTCCGGTCAAACTCCTCGTGGACCAGCTCCGGGTGGCGCGCAATGACGCGATGCACCAAGGCGCATACGCGCGCCATCTCACGTCTCATGCCGTAAACGCGGCGATAGCATTCGAGGACGCGCTCATGGCTCAAACGCATAAAGACAAGAAGGTCCGGGATTACATGGTGCGGGAGGTGCTGGTCGCTCAGCCTTGGCAGCCGCTCAGTTATGTACGGCAGATGATGCTTGCAAATTCATTCTCCTTCCTCCCGTACCACACACAGCGCGAAGGACGGGTTGCGACCTGGGAGTTGATCGAGGATGAGCACTTGGTCCGGTTCATCTCCAAAACCACTCAGAATCGCACGGAACTTTTAGGAATCTCGATTGCTGATGCGGTCGCCGGGCGCACGAAGCGCGGCGAGTGTCTTAATCTCACCCGAGCACGCGTCGTTCAACCTAACGAGGCCTTGGCGGATGCAATTGAGAAGTGGAACGGCAGCCCAGCAGTAGTCGTTCGGTATGAGCCGTCGGACGAGCCGGAAGTGGGCGCTACCACAACGCACCTGATCGGA
>DATBFY010000594.1:0-1772 GCA_036558265.1 Tepidisphaeraceae bacterium
CCTGCGTCAGCTGGTTGACCTCGTTCTGGATGTCCGTCTTGTCGGTGCTTCCGAGATCGCCGTTCTGGTACTGCACGGCGAGCTCACGAACGCGCTGAAGCATGCTCTGCACGTTGTTCAGCGAGCTCTCCGCGGTCTGCACCATCGAGACCGCGTCGCCGACGTTCCGGCTAGCCTGGTCGAAACCGTTGACCTGGCTGGTCAGGCCCTGGCTGATCGCGTAACCAGCGGCGTCATCCGCCGCAGTGTTGATCCGCAGGCCCGAAGACAGACGCTGCATCGCCGTGGCAACCGCGTTGCTGGAGTTCACCAGGTTGCGGTTGGTGTCCATCGCCGAGATGTTGGTGAGAATCGAAAGGGACATTTGATTACACCTCCATGGTGTTTGTTGTTTGGGGTTTGTCCCCCGGCTGCTCCTTGCTGCTGGTCTCTCCGGTTATCGCCCTGGGGCGGGTCCTCTTGAGGGGTTGTCCAGAAGTGTCTGGACGCTTTCGCGAAAAGGCTGTGTTTGCAGGGTTTTCCTGCGTGCGGCAACCGTCCCGCTCGACGCGGGTGCGAGGCGGTTTGGGCGTTTAGCCGCGCTCACCGCGGCAAACATCCCGAGGCGTCCTAGTCAGTCGGTCGACTGGGACGTTGTCTACGCCGAGACGTCGACGTGGAGGCCGCCGTCCCCTTCCTCATCGGAAAGGTCGTAGTCCTCCCAGGAGGTCTCGTCGGTGGGGGCCTCGCCGTGGATGCTCACGGTCGCGTCCGGGCGGGGGCGGCGCTGGCCGCCCGAGTGCCCCCCGGCGCCCTCGTCGCGCTGGCGCTCCCGGTCGATCTTGCCGGCCATCGGGGACGGTGCCACCGGCGGGATGTTCGGCGGCTGGGGGATGATCGGGTGAATCGGGTCCATCAGGTACTACCGAGGCAAGGGGCTAGCTTCCGGTCTGGGCGGAACCCTCGGCAGCCGGCGCCGCCGGGATCACGCGTCCGGCCTCGGCCGCTGCGCGCAGCTCCGCCACCACCAGGTGGCGCCACACGGTCACCGCGCAGCCCCAGGCGACGACGTAGCCCGCAACGCCCGCCGCCAACGCCCTCAATCCGCCGATCGCGAACGGGACTTGAGCCTTGTGGCCCATGTACGCGGCGATCGCGAACCCCAAGATCCCGCCCCAGCCCTTGGCCATGCGGACGTGAGCACGGGCACGCGGGTGGTTCGCAACGCTGGGCCCGCCGCCAGCGGCGCCCTTGCCCTTCTTGCCCTTCTTGTCCTTGCCTGCCTTGTCGTCCTTCTTGCTCATCAGAGGCTCCTGGGGGAGTGACGGCTACCGCTGGCCGGGGTTGGCCCGCCGCGACGGGAGCTGCTGCACCGCCGCATTACCGGAGGTCTTGATCTTCGCCAGCGAGGCGCGCTGGCACTCGAACACGAAATGGATCAGGCGCTGCCGGTCGGCGCTCGAGATCTCGTCGAACACGAGCGCGCGACGGCCCTGCTCGTCGTTGCGAACAACGTGCGCCCGGCCCTCGATGGGCGCCAGGTTCGGGCCCAGATGAAGGCTGAAGCGCACCGATGAGTCCAGCGGAAGGTCGGGGCCTGTGACCAACATGCCGCCTCCGCTCACGTCGATGGCGTGCGTGCTGATCGGCTCGCCTTGGAATCCGATCGCAAGCACGACCGGCTGTACCGCGTCGACGCGGACGAACTCCCGGCGCTGCACGACCTCGCCCTCGGCCGCAACCGTGAAGCGCACCAGATCGCGGCCCTCGAGCGTGGCCTCGCCGCTGAAGCG
>DATBFY010000595.1:0-6904 GCA_036558265.1 Tepidisphaeraceae bacterium
GCGCCGACCGTGTCCATGATGTACTTGCCGACGACGCCCGAGGAGTTGGCGAGGGCGGTGCCGGCTCGGCCGCGCGAGTTGAGCAGGATGCGGACCGATTCGCATGCGCCGGCGGCAAGGCAAACGGCCCTGGCCTTGACGCGGGCCTCCTTGCCGGTGGTCTTGTCGATGAAGAGCACGCCCGTGGCCTTATTGTCGCCGTTGACGAGGATCTCGCGGACGTGGGCGTCGGAGATGATGTCGAGATTTCCGGTGGCAAGGGCGGGCGGGAGGTGGACGGTGGTGGACTGGTAGTTGGCGCCGGCCTGGCACCCGCGGCCGCAGGGGGTGGCCCAGAAACAGGCGGAGCGGTTGGCCATGGATTCGGCGACGATGTCCTGGGCCCACTTGTTGCCGGGGTGGAGCTTGGCCGGGATCGTCTTCCAGTCGAGGTGCTTGGTCAGGACCGCGCGGTGGATGGAGACAATCGGGATGCCGAGCTTCTTCCCGTGCTTCTGCGCGAGCAACTCCGCGGCGCGGCCCCTGGGGGCGGGGAGGAGGACGCCGTCGGGAGAGTTGGGCGTGTTCTCCAGCCCTTCGTTGGTGCCGTAGACGCCGATCAGCATCTCGACCTTGGTGTAATAGGGCTCGAGGTCCTCGTAGGAGAGGGGCCAGTCGAAGCCCAGGCCGTCGCGGGATCGGGGCTTGAAGTCGTACGGGCCGTTGCGCAGCGCGATGCGTCCCCAGTGGTTGGTGCGCCCGCCGAGCATGCGGGGGCGCCACCAGCGGAATTCCTCATGGGGGCCCTTGTGGACGGAGGTGTAGGGCTCGCCGGGCACCTGCCAGCCGCCGCCCACGGTGGCGTCGTAGAAGCCGAAGGGCTTATCCGTCGTGGCCGCGCCCATCAGCGGCGCCTGGCTTGGCGCGTGGAACATGGGCGTTTCGGTGGCGGGGTCGTAGGAGCGTCCGGCTTCGAGCATGACGCACTTGAGGCCGGCGAGGGTGAGCGTGTACGCCGCCTGACCGCCACCGGCGCCCGAGCCGATGATGATGACGTCGTATTCGGTGGCGGCCTGATTGGGGGGGATGATGGGCATGGCGAAAAGTCTTACCGGTGAGGGGGGGCGGGCGTTGGGAGATCTGGTGACGTTGTGTCGGAGAATATTGCTCCCCAGGGACGTCAACTGCTATTCACGGCCAGCTCCTTCGGTGGGTGGCGCCCGCGCTACGGGCATTATTCCTCCCGCGCGTAATACTCCGCTTCGAGCTGCTCCAGCTTCTTCGACAGCGATTCGAGTTCGGCCTGGAGCTTTTGGGCATTCCCCGAGTCTTTGAACGACTCCGGGTCTGCGAACTGTTCCTGGCACTCCGCCAGCGCGATCTCGGTGTCGGTGATCTGCTGCTCCAGTTCTTCGACGCTTAGTCGTCCGAACGGTCGCAGGTACGGATTGTCCTTCTTCCCCGCCGGCGCCTTCGTCGCTTGCGGCTTGGCGGCTTGAGCCTTCGCGGTCTCCGCCGCCTTGGCCCGTTCGGCGCGCGCCGCGTCCATCTCCGCGTCCGCCTTCGCCTTCGCCTGCCACGCCGAGTAATTCCCCGCGAAGTCCACCACGCCTGGCGGATCGAGCACCAGCAGCCGCCTGGCGACCTTGTCTAAAAAATACCGATCGTGACTGACGCAGAAGATCGTGCCCTCGAACCCCGACAGCGCCCCTTCGAGCGCCTCGCGGCTGGCGATGTCCAGGTGGTTGGTCGGCTCGTCCAGCACCAGCACGTTGGGCTTGTCGAGCAGCAACTGCGCCAGCCGCACCCGCGCCCGCTCGCCGCCGGAGAGCATGCCGATCCGCTTGTTCACGTCCTCGCCGCGGAAGAGCATCATCGCCAGGACGTCCCGCAGCTCCTGCACGGACGCCTGCCGCTCGGCCATCACCTCTTCCAGCACCGTGTTCTCCGGGTCGAACTCCTCGACGCCAAGCCGCTGGTCGTAGTAGCCGATGTTGAGGTTCGCGCCCCAGCGCAGCTCGCCGCCATCCGCGTCGCGTCGGCCCAGGAGCACTTCGAGCAGCGTCGTCTTTCCCGCCCCATTCGGGCCGATGACGCCGATCCGCTCGCCGCGCTTGATCTCGAATTTCACGTCGCGCCAGAGCTCTCGCGAATCGTAGGCCTTGGAAAGCTCGCGCACCTCCAGCACGCGGTCGCCGGCGCGCTGGTCGGTCGAGAGCGACAGGTGGATCTTCCGCTGCTTGGCGACGGCCGACACCATCGCGTCGCTCTTCATGAAGCGCTCGAGCCGCGTTGCCCGCCCGCGCGCCTCCTTCGACCGCTGGCCCGCCTGGAACCGCCGGACGAACTCCTGCTGTTTCTCGATCTCCGCCTGCTGTTGGTCGAACTGCCGCTGCTGCGTCAGCTCCTCCAGCTCGCGCTGCTGCACGAACGCCGTGTAGTTGCCCTTGTACGACTTGAGCCGGCACTGGGTCAGCCAGACGATGCGCGTCGTCAGCCGGTCCAGCAGGAACCGGTCGTGCGAGATCAGCAGCACCGCGCCGGAGAAATCGAGCAGGTACCGCTCCAGCCATTCGATCGCCGACAGGTCCAGGTGGTTCGTCGGCTCGTCCAGCAAGAGCAGATCCGGCTCGGCGATCAGCAGCTTCGCCAGCGCCAGGCGCGACCGCTGCCCGCCCGACAGCGTCGTCACGTTCTGCTCCCAGATGTCCTTCTCCAGGCCGATGCCGTGCAGCGTCCCCTCGAGCTTGTGCCGCCAGGAATACCCGCCGGCCAGCTCGAAATCGTGCTGCACCTTCTGATAGCGCTCGAGCACGCGCTGCAGCGCCTCGCCCGAGAGGTGAGCCATCTCGTGCTCCAGATCGCGCAATCGGTGCGAGAGCGCGTGCAGCTCGGCGAACGCCAGCTCCGCCTCGTCGATCACCGTGTTGCTCGGATCGAACACCGGATCCTGGCGCAGATGCCCGACCTTGATCGACTTGTTCACCGCCGCCGACCCCGCGTCCAGCGGCAACTCGCCCAACAGCGCCTTGAAGAGCGACGTCTTCCCCGCCCCGTTATCCCCGATCAGCCCGATCCGCTCCCCGCGGTACACGTTCAGGTTCAGCTTGTCGAACAGCACCCGCTGGCCGAAGGTCTTCTCGATGTTGGTCAGCGTGGCGATGGGCATGGACGATTGCAGCAGGTGGCACGGGCGTCCCGCCCGTGTCTTCCTTTGGGAGACAAGCGGGTGCTTGTCTCACTCTTTACTCCCTTCCTCCGCCGACAGTTCTTCCACCTTCTGCTCCAGCAACTTGATCCGCTGCACCAGCTCCGGAAGCTGCGTAAAAATCGAGTAGACGCGCCTCGCCTGCGCGGCCGGCATTGCCGGAGCCCCGATGACCGTCGTCTGGTCGGGGATGGAGTCCATGATGCCCGCTTGTGCCCCGATCGTGACGTTGTCGCCCACCTTCAGGTGCCCTGCCATCCCGGCCTGACCCGCGATGGTACAGTGGTGACCGATCACGACGCTTCCGGCGATCCCGACCAGCCCCACGAACAGCCCGTGTGGGCCGATCCGGGTGCCGTGGCCGATGTCGATCAGGTCGCCGAATTTCGTTCCCTTGCCGATCACTGTCGAGCCGAGCGTCGCGCGCTGGATGGCGCAATTGGCGCCGATCTCGACATCGTCCTCCAGGATCACGTTCCCCGTCTGCGGGATCTTGTGATGCGCGCCCTGGTGCGTCGCGTAGCCGAACCCGTCCACCCCGACCGCCGCCCCCGCGTGCAGCGTCACCCGGTCCCCCAGCACGCAGTCGTCGTACACCACGGCATTGGGATAGAGGATGCAGTCCCGTCCGATCTTCGCCCGCGGGCCGACGAATGCGCCCGGGTACACGGTCGTCCCCTCGCCGACGCTTGCCGTCGGATCCACGTACGCCGTCGGGTGCACGCCTTGATGCGGATGCCTGCGATAGCCATGAAGGATGACGACCGCCTGCGTGAAGGCGTAATACGGGTCTTTCGCCTTGAGCAGCGCCAATCCCGCCCGCTCCAGGTTCACCGATGGGGAAACGACGACCGCCGTCGCCCCGGTCGTTTCCAACTGCTTGATGTACTTCGGATTCGCGAGGAACGAGATCTGGCCCGTCCTGGCCTCATCCAGCGTGGCGCAGGAGGTGACGTCGACCGCCCCGTCCCCCGAGACGGTGGCGTTGATCCTGCCGGCAAGTTCCTGGAGCGTCATAAGCCGCGTAGATTAGGGGATCACCGCAAGGCCGCAAGTTGAACGTCGCGCCGGGCGCTGCAGTTTCCCCGCGGCATTCGTCAAACCTTTTCCGCCTTCCCCGACTCGGCGGACTTGTACAGGGCGGTGATCACCTTCAGGTCCCGCTGCCCCTCCTCGCCCGGCGTGCGCGGCTCCTTGTTCTGCTTGATGCATTGGGCGAAGAAATCCATCTCGGCCGCGAACTGATCTACATTTTCCAGAGGCAGCTCTTCTTTTTCGCGTTTTCCGGGCATTTGGGCGAAAAGGCGCAGTCCGGCGTAGGAGAGGAAGGGCTCGGATTCGACAACCCCTTTCGTGCACGTCACCCGGTAGCGGTTGACGCCAAACCCATAGCTCGACGTGCAGTTGGCCAGGAGCCCGCTGGCGAAGCGCAGCGTGAAGAGCATCGTCTCCTCGACCTGCGGGAAGCGGGGGTCGTTGGGGGTCGAGTAGGTCATGGCCGTCACTTCCACCGGGTCCTCGCCGCTGAGGTAGCGGCACGCGTTGAGCGCGTAGATGCCGATGTCCATCAGCGAGCCCCCCCCGGCCAGCTTTTTGTTCAACCGCCATTGCTTCGGATCGCCGATCACGAAGGCCGCCCCGGCGTCGATGTTCTTGATGGCGCCGAACTGCCCCGAGCGCAGCAATTCGATGGCCTTCATATTGAAGGGCTCGTGCCGCAGTCGGTAACCGATCTGGAGCTTCTTTCCGGCCGCCTTGCCCGCGTCGATCATCTGCTGGCATTCCTCGACGCTGACCGCCATCGGCTTCTCGCACAGGACATTCTTGCCCGCCTTGAACGCCCGAATCGTGTACTCGGCGTGCATCGAGTTGGGGAGCACGACGTAGACGACGTCGATGTCCGGGTTGTCCTTGAGCGAGTCGTAATTGTCGTAGTTGTAGACGTACTTGGGGTTGAGGCTGTACTTCTCGATGATCGGCGGCGCCTTCTCGGCTGCGTGACCGCTCACCAGCGCGACCAGCCGGGCGTCTTTACACTTGGCGAGCCCCGGGATGATCTGGTTCTTCGAAAGGCTTCCGATCCCGACCACGCAAAAGCCCAGCTTCTTATCGTTGTCCTGTCCCCGCACGTGCGGCGCCAGGGCCATCGCGGAGGCGGCCAGCAGGGACTTGGCGATCAGCTCACGACGGCTTTGGTTCGTTTGCGGCATATCGTCGTTCTCCTTCCGGGGTTGGGACAGCCGCCCGGTAGAGTAAGATGTCTCACGTCTCTTTGACAAGGAACGTTCAACCCATGTCACGATTGATCCTCATCCTTCTCGTGCTGATCACGCCCGTCGTGCCGACCGGCGCACAGGAAATCCTGAAGGACGCGAAGCCGCAAGCGGCGGATGCGCCCAAACAACCCGATGAGAAGATCCCGCCCCCATTGACACACTACATGGGTCGCGAGATCGCCCAGACCATGCATTTTGCCGGCGCCCCGTGGCTGACGCGCGAGTCCCGCGAGCGCGAGGAGGAACCCGCCAAGCTCATGAAAGCCCTCAAGCTCAAGCCCGGCATGACCGTTTGCGATCTGGGGTGCGGCAATGGCTTTTACACGCTCAAGCTTGCCAAGGAGGTCGCCCCGGACGGGACGGTGCTGGCCGAGGACATCCAGAATGAAATGCTCGACCTGCTCCGCCGGCGGATGGACAAGGAAAAGGTCAGCAACGTCCAGCCCATCCTGGGAAGCGTCATCGACCCCAAACTGCCCGAAGGCAAGGTGGACCTGGTGCTCCTGGTGGACGTTTACCACGAGATGGACCACCCGGTGGAGATGCTGGCCAACATCCGCAAGAGTTTGTCGCCCAAGGGCCGCCTGGTGCTGGTCGAGTTCCGCGCCGAGGACCCCGACGTCCCGATCAAGCCCCTGCACAAGATGAGCAAGCCCCAGATCACCAGGGAACTGACCGCCAACGGCTACAAGCTGGCCGACCAGTACGACGACCTGCCCTGGCAGCACGTGATGTTCTTCGAGCGCGACAACGACTGGAAACCGGGAAATTGAAGCTCATTAAAACCAAGCGCTGGGATGATCCGGTGGAGGTGGAGGACGGCCATCGCCTCCTGGTGACCCGCTATCGCCCCCGTGGACTCCCTAAGGAGCGGGAGACGTGGCATGCCTGGGACAAGGATCTGGCGCCCAGCGTGGAGCTTCACGCGGCGGCGTACGGGAAGGGCGGCCGGCTGACGCTCAACTGGGACACGTATCGCCAGCGGTATTTGCGCGAGATGCTGGGGCAGCGGGAGAAGATCAGGGCACTTGCGGGTCGGGTGAAGTCGGGTCAGACGCTCACGTTGCTCTGTTCCTCCCAGTGTACGCGCGAGGAGCGGTGCCATCGGTCGCTGCTTAAGGGTTTGATTGAGCGCGAGATGGGCGAGTGAGGGTCGAGGGCTTCGGCTGTCCCTTGCTGTCCCCTGGCTATCGCTGGTCGGCCATTAGGCCATTAACACATCCGTCGGCGGGCGCGGCGGAGCCGCTGCCCTCGGCGGGTGGGGGTTATCCCTCGCCCTCCTCTCGCTCCCCCTGCTCCTCCCGCGAAATTTTGTCGCACTTGTCCATGGCAGCAGGCCCGGCGGCCATATCATTGCGGCAACGGAATGCGCCACGGGGGGTCGGCGTTGTTAGGACAGAACACGGACGTTTTGCGTCGAGTAACTCGGGATGCCTGCTGA
>DATBFY010000596.1:0-5752 GCA_036558265.1 Tepidisphaeraceae bacterium
GAGCGGCGGTGGACGGTAGTGGACATGAAGGACGAGTGGAAGACCGTGTTCCCCGAACGCTGAGCTGTGAGAAAGGAGCACCCAACATGAACGCGCGGAACCGCAGTATCGTGATCGCGCTTGCGCTGACGTGTTGTGGCGTCTCGGTCTGGGCACAACCGGCGGAACCGCAACGGTAAAATTATGAGTGTGCCAGACGCCGCCGCATTGACAGCTTGTTAACGGCGAGGCGAGCCGCGCGCGCGTCCCAGTAGCCCGGCAGCGCGACGGTGGCCGATTGCGTCCGAACAGACGGGTGATCCGTGCGCGACCGAGCAGGACACTTCGCAGTGGCGCATCTGACCGTCGCGATCATCTTCATTGCGGCGGCGGTCATGGCATCACTCATGGGCGGCGGTGGCTGCGCCGCGCCACCCAAGGAGGACCCTGCCGCCGCCGCGGCAAGGGTCGCGATCCAGGAGGTTGATCAGCTCAACAAGGCGTTCGCCGATCGCTTTGTGCTGCTGGTTGCCACCGCCTGCGACGCCATCGAGAAGGACAACCCCTCCCTCGCCCAACGCCGCAAGGCCCACGAGCTCAAGCTGTATTGCGCCACCAGCGCCTTCGACATCGCCTCCAATCCCGATCCCTACACCAGCCTCCTCGATCTCACCCTCTCGGTCACGCTCGTCAGCCAGGTCTGGATCGACGAGGACCACGCCGAGGACGTCTTCGGCCCCGACCGCGCGCGTGTTCTCATCCGTGCTCTTCGCCGCGCCCGCGTCGAGGTCTGGCAGATCGCCGCCAAGACCCTCAAGCCCGAGCAGCTCGAGACGCTGGACTACATCATCTGGGAGTGGCGGCGCGACAACCCGGACGTCGAGCACGTCGAGTTCGTCCGCTTCAACGACTTTGCCGCCGGGCGCGGCAAGAGCCAGGTCGCCGAGGTGCGCGCGGGAGGCGGGTTCCTGGCACCCGTCGGCGAAGCGAAGAAGGCCGTTGACGAGGCGCGCCTGCTCGGCGAGCGCGTCTTCTACCTTGCGAAACGCGCCCCGCTTGCCCTTGCCTGGCAGGCCGAGGCGCTGCGCGACGAGCTGCTGGACAACCCGGAGGTCACCCGGGCGCTATCCAACCTGGACACCGCCGTCCGGGCGATCGACCGCCTCCCGAAGGACGTCGCGGCCGAACGCCAGTCCATCCTCGCCGCGATCGACCAGCGCGACCGATCGCTGAACGCAACGATCGCTGCGATTCGTGGCGCCATCGCCGACGCCGACAAGCTCGCCGGCACGGTACGGAGCGTCGCCGCCGACTCCACGCGCGCCTTTGCCGAGTTGCGCTCCACCAGCGACTCCCTGGCCGCCACGATCCGCACCGCCGACCAGGCCGCCGCCCACTACATGCCACCGCCCCCACCCGCCGCGACTCAAGCCGCCAAGGCGAGCACGCGACGTGTCGACACCGCGACCGCCTCGAGCAGAAACGGCAGCGCCGCCGATGGCGGGTCCGTCCCCGGCACTGTTCGGACCGACACGACCGAACGCGCCCCCGTCGGCGCCCTTGCCACGCCGCCCGCGGTCTCCGCCGGTCATGCCGCCCCTGAAAAGCCTCCCTTTGACATCAAGAGCTACGCCGACACCGCCACCGAGCTCGCGACAGCCGCGCGCGAATTGCGCATGCTCGTCGAATCGACCCAGGGCCTGGTCGCCTCCGAAGCCTGGACCCGCCGACTTGCCGAGATCAACGCTGCCGCCGACGACCGCATGCGCATGGCGGCGTTGCAAAGTCGCTCCCTGGTGGACGAGGTTTTCCACCGTGTCTACTTCACACTTGCCGCGGTCTTCCTGCTGGCCGTGCTTCTCCGAATCATCAGCCGGCGTCTGGCCAGGCGCGCGCACGCCAGGGTCGTCGCACACACCCGACATTAAGGTGATCCCGTGACCGCTCGCTCAATATGTTTCCGTTGCGTTGTCGTGCTGCTCGCCGGGCTTCTGTCGGCGCCGCTCACGAGTCGGACACGTGCCGACCCCGCCGACCCCGCCGGCACCCTTGGTCCGTCAACCCGGCCCGAGCCGATCCTGACAAGCGTCCCCCTCGACCCCGACCTGCCCGAGTACACCCGGCCCCTTAAACCACTCACCGGCACGCTCAATAGCGTCGGCACAACCACCGCCACCAACCTGATGCGCCGCTGGATCGATGCGTTCAAAGTTCTCCAACCTGACGTTGAGATGGCCTGCCGCGGCCCTTCCGAGACCGGCCTGCTTGCCTTTGCCGACGGCTCCGCCCAACTCGCCGCCATGAGCCGCCCGATCAGGCCCGCCGAAATCGAATCGGTCGCGAGAAAACTCGGCCATCCGCCCCTGGAGCTCAAGGTCGCAGTTGGCGCCCTGGCCGTCTACGTCGAAAAGACCAATCCCATCGCCCAGCGCGGACTCACGCTCAAGGAACTTGACGCCATCTTCTCGAACCAGCGGCGCCGAGGCGGCGCGCCGGCACGCACCTGGGGCGATTTCGGACTCGACGGGCCCTGGGCCGACCGCCCCATCGCCCTCTACGGCTGGTCGCGCGACCGCACCGCAAGCATCCTTTTCAGCCAACTCGTCCTGGAAGGCGCGGATCTGAACGCCTCGGTCCTCCCCCAACCCACCAGTTCCTCGGTCGTCCAGGCGGTCGGCGCGGATCCCGCCGGGATCGGCTATGCGTCGGTCTTCTTTCGCACCCGCCGGACACGCGTCGTACCGCTGACCGGCGCCGACGGACGCCTCTACGCCCCGACGGCCGAGAATTGCCAGGGTGACCGGTATCCCCTCGCCCGGTTCCTCTACATCTACCTCCTCCCTCCCTCCGGAAAGCCTTCGGACGCGCTGGTCGTCGAATTCCTTAAGTTCGCGCTGTCTCGGCAGGGTCAGCGCGTCGCCAGCGACGGCGGCAACTACCCCCTATCGGCAGGGGTTGCGGCGGCCCAGTTGCGGCTGCTGGGTCAATGAACGGTTCATGCCGTCGCACCGACGAGGCAGTCGATGACGCGAACGACGGACGAATCGGGCGCCGCAAGGCACACCGGCCGTGCCGGGATGACCTATTCCGCCAAGCTCGTGCTTGGCGCTTGCGGGCTGGTGCTGATGACGGGCGGTGTCATCACCTGGGTGGCGCACCGAGCCGCGACCGCCGCCACCGAACGACTCGCGCAGTCACTGTTTCGCGAGGCGAGCGGCCACGCCGTCACCCACACGCGCGACTACCTGCTTCGCGCGGCGCCCCTGGTCGACACGCTGCGACAACTCGCGGGCGACGCGCTCGCCATGGACGAGCCGGAAGCCCTTGCCCGGCAACTCCTCGCCGTCCTGCGCGCCAACCCGGGATTGACCTGGGTCAGTTACGGCGGCGACGACGGCGCCTTCACCGGCGCCTACCGCACGCCCGACGGGCAGATGCGCATCAACCGCAGCATGATCGTCGACGGCCGCTCACACCTGACCGAGGACGACGTTCTGCCTGACGGGGCCCGGCGGACCGTGCGGCGTGACGACGACAGCGGCTACGACCCGCGCACCCGACCCTTCTACGTCAAGGCACGACAACGGGGGCAAACCGTCTGGTTGCCGCCTTACGTCTTCTACAACCAGGGCGTGCCCGGCATCTCCTGCGCGACCCCGGTCTACGATCAGCGATCGGGTGCGTTGCGCGGCGTGCTGAGCATCGATTTCGACCTCAACTCGCTCTCCGATTTCGTGAGCAGCCTGGCGATCAGCGAGCATGGACGCGTATTCATCTTTACCGCCGACGGCGTGCTCCTGGCCAAGCCGGGAGCGCGATGGCGCGGCAGCAGCGGCCAGCGGGGCTCCGGCGCCCTGCCGCTGATCGCTGAGGCGCGCGACCCGTTGGTCCGCGCGTTTGCCGGACGCGGTCGAGCACTGACAACCCAGCCGCAGGCGGGCGGCAGTGGGGACCTGGCGTTCGAATTCTTCCCGTTGCGCAGCGATGACACCGACTACCTCGCCTCGACGACCCCATTCAGGGTCGGCGACGACCAGACGTGGATCGTCGGCGCGATCTCGCCCCGCTCCGACTTCCTCGCCGACGTCTGGCGAAGCCGCACGCTGGCCATTGCCGCCACGACCGGCGCCCTCCTCGCCGCCATGCTCCTCGCCGCCCTGATGGCCCGGCGCGTGTCCGGCCCCGTGCGCTCGCTGGTGGGGTTCATGCGAAGGGTCGGGGATGGCGACCTCGACGCCAGGGCCGAATTTGGCACGAGCCGCGAATTCCGCGACCTCTCAAACGCGCTCAACCGCATGATCGCCGACCTTCGCGACCGACTCCGACTCCGTCACTCGCTCAACGTGGCGATGGAGGTGCAGCAGCGCCTGCTCCCGAGCCACCCGCCGGTCGTCCCCGGCTTGGACATCGCCGGCCACAGCACCTACTGCGACGAGACCGGCGGCGACTACTACGACTTCCTGGTGGTCGATGACGCCGCGCCGGGAAAGGTCCTGATCGCCCTGGGCGACGTCATGGGCCACGGCGTCGCGGCCGCGCTGGTCATGGCCGGCGCGCGGGCGGTCCTCCGCGACCGCGTCGCCGACGCCGGCAGCCTCGCCGAGGTCATCAACCGCCTGAACCGCACCCTCGCCAGCGATCTGGATGGCAGCCGCTTCATGACGATGCACCTCGCGGTCGTCGACACCACGACGTCCACCTACCGGTGGGCCAGCGCCGGTCACGATCCCGCGATCATGTACGATCCGGCGGCCGACACGTTTGAAGAGCATGACGAAGGCGGCCTGCCGCTGGGTGTCCTCGCCGATGCCGACTACGAGGAGTACAGCCGGGGTCCGTTCGGCCCGGGCCGTGTCATCGTCGTCGGCACCGACGGCATCTGGGAAATGCCCGGCCCCGGCGGTGAGCAGTTCGGCAAGGACCGGCTCCGCGCGGTCATCCGGCGATCGGCGGCTCGAAGCGCCGGGGAAATCGTGGACGCGATCGTCAGCGAGCTCGCGAACTTTCGGGGGGCTTGCCGTCCGGTGGACGACGTCACGCTGATCGTCATCAAGATGTGCCCGGCCAACGCCGCAATCGATCGCGCCGAATGCGCCAAGCGCGATGCACGGATGGCCTAAACACTGCTTAAGGCGGGAAAAAGATAAACCCCTTAGGTTCAGGGGTTTACAATTGCGCCATCTAGGACTTGAACCTAGAACCCGCTGATTAAGAGTTAGCCGGCGACCCGCATTATCCGCGTTTTTTCGCGGATTTTGGGGGGGCGATGTCCCCAAATGTCCCCGAATGTACCGAAATGTCCCCTAATCCATTGTAACACTACAATGCGCCGGAAGGGGCTCATTACAATGCGCAAGCGATGTTTCGGCTGGCTCCTGTGCTGAACGCTCCCGTCTGTCAGGCGCGGGAAAGGCTTGCGTTTGACAACTCACCGAGCTGGATTTAGCGTACTCAACATCTCAATTTGTCCATGTGTAACGATGGGGTGCTACCGCCATCATGCAACTAACAAAGTGGTGGAAGTGTGACCTTCAGGTTGCAACGCCTGCATGGGATTTCAGTCTGCCCCCGGGCAACAACTTTGACCTTCTCAACGAGGCAGAACGAGCCCGTTTCGCTGACCTGTACATGAATTCCGTGCGGGCAAATGGGGTCGAGGTCATCGCCTTAGCGGATCATAACACCTCTGAGTGGATCGACATCATGCGCGATGCGGGCGCGCGTAATGGCGTCGTCGTCTTTCCAGGTTGCGAAGTCACGACGGGGACTGGCG
>DATBFY010000597.1:0-1621 GCA_036558265.1 Tepidisphaeraceae bacterium
CACATGATGTTGTCCACGCCGATAAAGTCACGCAGCTCGATCCCCTAGCGTTCGAACCAGAAGTCGACGTAGACCTGGCGGCGGAACGCCTCGCTGGGACGGGTGGGCACGCCCTCGGTCCAGAGGTGGTGGCGCTCCCACTCGTGGTCGCAGCTCTCGAGCACGTACGCCATCCAGCCGGAGCCAGTCTCCGCGCAGACCCACTTGAGGCGAGGGTAGCGGTCCAGAATGCCCGACAGCAGCAAGCCAGGCAGGAGCTGCGTGGGCGTCGCACACAGACGCCCGGTGGACACCGTGTGGTTCTGCCGCGGGGTGTAGCCGTTCCAGCGCGGCACGGATAGCTCAGACGAAAGCCCGGCCGACCCGTGCCAGTTGACTGGGATGCCGAGATCCTGGCAGGTTGCCCAGAGTGGCTCCCAGTATGGCTCGTAGAGCGAGTGCGCCCCCGGCATGCAGAGCCCGGGCTCGGCCACCATATTGATCCCGCGGTGGCCTTGCTTCACGGCCCGCTCGACCTGGGCGACGACCGCCTCGATCGGGTTGACGTAGGGGATGATGGCCAGCGGCACGTAGCGGTCGCTCATCCGCCGCCACTCGGCCAGCGCGTCGTTGGTTGCCTGCACGCAGGCGAGCTCATAGTCGGCCCCGGCGGCGGCGAAGGTAAAGTTGTTCACCGGCGGGTTGGGGAAGAGCACCTCGCCGTCGACCCCGTCTTCATCCAGGGCCTCGAGCCGCTCCAGCGGGTCATAGGCGCGTCGGGGCACGTCCTCCCAGCGCTGCGGATAGGTGCGGTGGTTCTCCATCAGGGCCGGGCAGTTGGCCACACCGCTGCCTTCCATGCCACCGGCCACTTTCCCGTTGACCATCCAGCGATGCACCTGCTGCCCGCGAACCTCGACCTCCACCACCTGCGGGATCCGGTCGCCCCACTCCCCCGCAGACATTCGGCTGGTGAAGGCATCGCGGTCGAGCTGGGCGTGGGAGTCACAACTAATCAGGCCGTGCTTGATCTGCATCGCCGTCCCCCTGGTTTCCTCTCGTCAGCCGCATAGGATCAGATGAAGCTTGCGCTAAGCATAGCAGCGAGCGCCCCATTGTAGCGCGGCGTCGATTGCCCGTCGAGCAGAAAGAACTTGCTGACGCTGCTGGCCGTGGATGGAGCCCCGACGGCTCGGTGCCGAGCCTCGCGTTTCAGGAATCGTGCCGGCGCGCGCTCAAGTGGAGGCGGGAGGCCTGGGGACAAACAGCGCGATGCTCGCCGTGAAACCGTGGAGATACGTCTTGGGTCCAACGGGGCCGATCTCGCCGTTGCAAAAGAAGCCTGCGAGGGGCAGGGGGCCGAGCTGCTCGTGGATCGCATGGGCATCGTGGTCGGGCTCGCCAAAGAGACCAACGCCGCGGCCGTTGCAGGTGCAGAGCATCGCGCCCGCGACCTCGGCACCGCCCAGCCGCTGGCGCGCAGCTTCGAGCTGCCGGCGCAGGTCCTGGTCGGCTGCCGAGGCATCGCGGACCTGGAATTGGATCGTCTGTCCGATCTGGGGCAGCGCCCCGACGGCGAGGGCGCCACTGGAGGGATCGGCGCCCATCAAGTTCCGGATCAGGAAGTCGCCCTGCTCGAAGT
>DATBFY010000598.1:0-4971 GCA_036558265.1 Tepidisphaeraceae bacterium
TCCCCCCGCACAACGAGGACGGCGCAGGTGGCGACCACTTCTATGCCCCCTGGTGGCTTTACAAGGAACAACTCGCCGGAAAGCTCGACTTCCCCCGCGGCTATCACATCGAATTGGGCGGCACGCGCGACATGCCCGGCGGCGGCAACCCCATCCCCGACGACCTCACGAAGGGCTCCTACGGCAGCAAGTTCAAGGAAGACGCCCGCCGATACTTCGGCTCGATCTTCTACCTCGCCGCCCGCGGCGAGATGATCCCCAACGAAGACTGCTACATGGACCTCGATCCCAAGGTCAAGGACAAGTGGGGCATCCCCGTCGCCCGCTTCCACTGGAAATGGAACGACCATGAACTGAACCAGGCCGTCCACGCCCGCAAGACCTTCGCCGCGCTCATCGAAGCCATGGGCGGCACCGTCCGTCCGGGCTTCGACTTCAAGCCCGAGCACAGCATCCAGAACCCCGGCTACATCATCCACGAGGTCGGCGGCGCGATCACGGGCAGCGACCCGAAGACGTCCGTCTGCAATGGCTTTGGCCAGACCCACGACGTCAAGAACCTCTTCCTGACCGACGGCGCCCCCTTCGCCTCCAACGCCGACAAGAATCCGACCCTGACCATCATGGCCCTGTCCTGGCGCGCCGCCGACTACCTGGTCGATCAAGCCAAGAAGGGAAATCTTTGATGCTCGCGTTTCTGAGCGGTCTCCCGATCTTGCCCGCCATGTCGGCGCTGTTGTCGCTGCTGATGCTGGTGGTCGCCTCGATCACGCTCGTCCTGCGCATACGAGGCGGTGGCGAGCCTGCCTGCGGAAACTGCGGTTACCGCGTGCGCGGGCTTCCCAGCTTCACCTGTCCGGAATGCGGATCCGACTTGCGCCAGGTCGGAATCGTCTCGTCCGCCGGCGGCGGCAATCCCCTTTTGCTTTTTGCCCGGGCGCTCGCGTCAGTATGGAAACTGCTGCTGCTTTACACGCTGGCACTGGTGGCGCTGACCATACTGCTGACGTATGCCTCGATCGCCCTGATTCTCAATCATGACGTGTTTCCAAACCAGGAAGTGGTTCTCGATCCTGCCTCGAAGGGGTATCGGCTGACGCTGAATCAAGTGGGCGACCTGCGCCACGCTTCGGGCTCTCTTGCCGCCGGCCGCGATAAGGTCTTCGGCAATAAACTGGTCCTCCAGCTTGCCCAGCCCAACCAGGCGCCCGACCACAACTCGGATTTCCGCGTCGATCTGGGAACCTGGTCTTCCTACCTCTATCACTGGACCGATGGAGTGTCGCCCACCCTGCCGCCGACGCCATTCAACCGCGGCCAGCTCGAACGTTTCTTCAAGGAAAAGAACATCGACGCCACCGCCCCCGCCGTCAGCGCCGAAATCGATTCGCTGATGCTCCTGATCGACGCCTGCCGAAACGGTCCGCTCCTGCGACTCGCGCCCGCCGCGCAGCGGTTCACGGTGGCGTCCGCCGCGAACAAATCCTCCGCCCAGTTGAACAGCGGCGGTACCGCGCCGGGCATGTTCTTTCTCGGCCTCGCAAGCAACATCTGGATGCCGGCGATCAGCGCGACCATCATCGCGCGAATGTTCAAGCTCGCGCGAAAGCCCGCGCCCCCGTCCGCCTCCGCTGGCCCGACCATCGTTACCCCGCCGCCGGGACCGGCGGATCATGTCGCCCGCACGGTCACCATCCTGTTTTCGGACATCAAGGACTTCACGGCGCGCTCCGCCGCCGCGTCCCGCGCCGGCGCAATCGACCTGGCGCGGCGGCATCGCGAGCTGGCGGCGCCCGTCCTCCGCCAGCGGCGCGGGAACCTGGTCAAAACCATGGGCGACGCATTGCTGGTGACGTTTGACAGCGCCACCGACGCGGTGCTGGCGGGATTGGAAATCCAGGCGGCGGCCCGCGCGAAGAATCTCGCGCTCCCGGGCGACGATCAACTCAAACTTCGCATCGCCGTCGCCACCGGGGAAGTCATCGTCGAGGCTGGCGACGTCTATGGCGAAACCGTCAACCTCGCCGCCCGCCTGCAATCCATCGCCACCCCCGGCCAGGTCGTCCTCTCCGGCGCCACCCGCACCCTGGTCAACGCGCGCGAAGTGTACACCAAATCGTTCGGCGAACATCAGCTCGCCGGTTTCGCTTCGCCCATCCACGCCTACGTTGCCACACCGGTCCCGGACCCTGTACCCGACTAACGCCACGAGGAAGAACCACCATGTCCAACAAGCCGGACGACGTCGTCAACATCAGCATACACGGCCTGCCGCAGCCCACCCGCCGCCAGACCCTCCAATGGGTCCTCGCCTCCATCGCCGCTTCCTCACTCCCAACCCGATCGCGCGCGCAGGAGGTCGGACGAACCGTCACGCCGCAGGAAAACGCCGCCAAACAACCCAATCCGACCGGCCGCGGCTACGGAACCGACCCGGAGCTGCTCAAGATCCACACCCCGGGCGACTTCTGGCCCCTGACGTTCACCCCCGACCAGAAACGCACCGCCACCGCCCTCGCGGACACCATCATCCCCAAAGACGACCTCGGCCCCTCCGCCAGCGACGTCGGCGTCGTCGAAATGCTGGATGAGTGGATCTCCGCCCCCTACCCGGAGCAGAAGGACGATCGCGACCTGGTCCTCCCCGGCCTGGCGTGGCTCGAGGCTGAATCCAAAAAGCGCTTCAACACGCCCTTCCCCAAGCTCGCCGACGCGCAGCGACACCAGATCTGCGACGACATCTGCCACCCCGCCACCGCCAAGCCCGAGTTCAAGAAGCAGGCCGAGTTCTTCGCCACCTTCCGGGACATTTGCGCCGCGGCCTACTACTCCACGCCCCAGGGCTGGCAAGCCATCGGCTACGTCGGCAACGTCGCCCTGCCCCAGTTCGACGGCCCGCCGGCGGAGGTGCTGGAGAAGTTGGGGGTGACGCAGACTGTGAAATGACCTCCACGGAAGTTTTTCCTTTCCTCGCGCAACCATACCCGGCGTCCGCCCGGGCACCCCCGGCTTGGCACTTCTTACACAGGAAAGGAACCCCGACCCATGCATCGCCTCCCCCGACTCTCCCAGAAGATCTGGGCAGCTAGCCTGCTGGCCGCCGGATTCGCCGTCGCGGTCTGCAGCGCCCCCTCCCCCGCCGCCGACCCCCAGCCGGCGGGAAATGACAAGCCGGTGGACTTCAAGAAGGACGTCCAGCCGATCTTCAAGGCTTCCTGCATCAAGTGCCACAGCAAACCCGACCCCCGCAACGCCGGCGCACCGGGCGGTCCGGGCGGAGCAGGACCCGGCGGCGGCCGACGTGGCCCGGGCGGTCCGGGTGGCGGTCCGCGCGGGCCCGCGGGTAACTTCCGGCTCGACGACAAGGCCGCCGCACTCCAGGGTGGCAAGGCCGGCAACGACATCGTCCCCGGTAAAGCCGAGGAAAGCCTCCTGATCAAGCTCCTGGCCGGCCCGGTGACCGTCGGCGATCACGAGATCGCGCAGATGCCCAAGGGCATGCGGAACCAACCCGCCAAACCCCTGGCTGCCCCCCAGGTCGACATCATCAAGCGCTGGATCGACCAGGGCGCCAAGTGGCCGGATTGAGACCATAAAGTTCAGAGATCCTTGGAAACACCCACGGACGCGGGTCCGTGGGTGTTTTTTTGCCCCCTCCCATTCCTGGGGTACGCTTGGCTCACGCCCCGTGAAGATCGCCTATCTCATCAACCAGTATCCGCAGACGTCCCAATCCTTCATCCGCCGGGAGATCGCGGGGGTGGAGCGGTTGGGGCACACCGTATATCGGTTTACGGTTCGGCGGTGGGATCAGGAGGTCGTGGACGCCGGGGATCGCGAGGAGAAGGCCAAGACTCGCGTCATCCTGGATGCCGGGCCGGTGGGGCTTTTAACGGCGCTCGTAACGACCGCCATTTCTCGTCCGGCGAGGTTTGTTGCGGCGCTTCGGATAACTTGGAAGCTGGGCAAGCGGGGCGACCGGGGGCGAGCGTATCACCTGGTCTACCTGGCCGAGGCGTGTGTGCTGCTGCGCTGGTTGCGGGAATGTGGGGCGGAGCATGTCCACGCTCACTTCGGCACCAACTCCGCTGCGGTCGCCCTGCTCGTGCGGGTGTTGGGGGGTCCCCCCTATTCGTTCACGTGTCATGGTCCGGAGGAATTTGATCGGGCGGTGGCGCTGAAACTGGCGGAGAAGATCTCGGCGGCGGAGTTCGCCGTGGCGGTTTCGAGTTTTGGGCGATCTCAGCTTTATCGCTGGTGCCCGCATGACCAGTGGCGGAAGATCCATGTCGTCCATTGCGGGGTGGATGCAAGTTTCTTTAATTCGGATTCAATTGGCCCCCCCGCCCTGCCCCGGCTGGTCTGTGTCGGGCGGCTCGCAGAACAGAAGGGTCAATTGTTGCTGTTGGAGGCAGTGGCGCGGCTTGCGCGGGAACAAATCCCGTTCGAGCTCGTTCTAGCCGGTGATGGCCCGATGCGGGCGGAGATCGAATCCCTGATTGCTCGCAACGATTTAGAAGGACGGGTGACGATCACCGGCTGGTTGACGAACGAACAGATACGACAGCAGATTCTTGCGTCAAGAGCATTGGTGCTCCCGAGTTTCGCCGAAGGGTTGCCGGTGGTGATCATGGAGGCGTTGGCGCTGGGCCGGCCCGTGGTGGCGACGGCTGTCGCCGGGGTGGGTGAATTGGTCGCTGACGGGGTTTGCGGGTATCTTGTACCAGCCGGCAGCGTCGAAGATCTTACCGCCGCGCTGCGTCGTATCCTTTCAGACGACCCCCAACGGCTGCGCGAAATGGGCTCTGCGGGCCAGCAGCGCGTCAGGGAATGGCATGACGCGAACAAGGAAGCGGAGAAACTAGTCGCCCTGCTTCACAAAGTAAAAATGGGCCACTGAGTGAGAATAGATAAGCGGGTGAAATCCAACTGACAGCGAACGATTGCTTTTCGGTGTGTTTGGGCGTTTTT